>NZ_JACHVB010000035.1:0-316411 GCF_014230085.1 Ruficoccus amylovorans
CCACCTCGCGGCGGTCGAGGCTGTGTTCTTCTACGAGCCTGAGGATCAGCTCACGCTGTTTGGGTGAGCAGGTCCAGGTGTCGGCTCCGTTGGACAGGCCCGGGTGCGGGTCCCGGCTGCCTGCCTTGCGGCAGCCAGCCGGTCTGTTGGAGCTCGCGGTCCACGGAGGTTTGGAGCAGGCGGTACACCCGCTCCGACTCCTCCGGGACCTGGTTGATGTCGCCCAGCTCCGCCCGGATCGTCACCCCGTACTGGTGCGACGAGTACCCCGGCAGTCCGAGCTTCTTGCAATAGTTGGCCTCCAGTACGATTGCCATGAGGGCCTCCTTTCCTGGTTCATCGACCGGTCCAGATACAATAAGACCCGGGCGGCGGTCGATCCGCCCCGGGTCTCAGATAACGGAACCTTCCGCTATCAACTATATATAACCCGGAAACGGGGCGTTTTGCCGGGATCCCGCCTCGCCAGCCGCGTCACCACAGGCAGGACGCCGAAGGCTCTGCACAAGGGGAACGCTTACTGCTCGTTGGGCGGGGCAGCGGTCTCATCTTTATCGGGAAGGGGGGTAAACGGATGCATGGAGATGCCCCACTCGCATTCCACTTCCGGTTTTTTGTGGCGTTTCAGGTTAAGCCGTCTGACCAAGGAATCATAGAGCGCCTTGGCTTCACCTCTCTTACCCCTGCTCGTCTTGAAGGGGTAGATGTCTAAGGGGAAGGGGGGGCGGTCCTCGGGGATCAACTGGGCCAGATTCAACCTCCCTTGGATGAGTTGACCGGCTGCTTTGCGAACCTCTCGTTTGGTGCGATCGCGACTGCCCCGATTGCGGCAGGTCAAGAGGTACAGGTCGATCAATGAGCGGTCCCTCTCGGAGGCCAGAGCGAGGAACTCGTACAGGTTTTGGGGTTGAGTGAAGGGGGCTGTGAGGGGGAAGCACTCGTCGAAAACCTTGCAGACTGCCGGATGCAAGACAGTGAAAAGAGGGCCCTGCTGCAGTAGTCTGTCATCAAAGTATTTTTCGATGATCGCCTTGGTCATGAAGCGGACCTCGCAGCGGATGACCCGGTCCTCCGGATGAGTCGAGAATCTTTTGCGACGCAACTGGGCCGCCTTGTCATAGAACTCGATTTGGAGCCCGTTACGTTCGAAACGGATAGACTCTTCCTCTTTGATCGAGGGGGCTTTCTGGGCATGGGGGAGTTTGTAGCCCCGCAGAACGGAGAGGTACTGGGAAAAATCTCCTTCAAATTGAAAGCCCACGTCCAGTCGCCGGTAAGCCGTGATCCGGCTCTGTGGGACGGACACTTCCCGCAGGATTCGGTCAAGGACTTCGTAGGCCTGACGAATCTCTCTCGTTCCGTGCAGGGTGGCGGCGTTATGGCCCCGAATCAGTGCGGGCAGGCTCGGAACGTACACGGTTTGGAAGCTCCCCCGACTCCCGCGCATCTTCAAGTGCTGGATTTTTTTGTGCCTGGCCTCAAGGGAGGGGAGGGCCGCAGGGCTGGTTTCTCCAAAAGGCCGAGACTCGGTGATGGTCCACCGGAGGCAGTCCGGGTTCTTAAGGATGGAGCGGGCCTGATCAAAGTGAACAGTATCGGGGACCATTGCTATAATATTGTAGGAAATTCTTTATTGGTATAGAGCGGTGGCAAAATGCTGGTACGAAATAGTTGGTCAGGCCTTATTGGGTGCTTGAACCTCCCTCAGCTTCAAGCACGCCCCTGGCAAAGGCCAGACGTGCTGTGGGTTCGGTGATATGATCTTCCTCAAGGGCTTGCTGGTAGGCGGCGACGTACTTGACGATTTCCTGCATTTCTGACTGAGAGAGGGTTTCTGGCAATTCATCAGACTCAAAGATCAAGGTGATTTCGGGGATCAGCGCTGACAGGGCAAGGAACACCTTCTGGCGGGAGCACATGGCCTCGGGCCGAGCCTCCCGCTCCTTGCGGTAGGCCTGGGTATCCACGAGGGGTAAACCCAGCTTCTTACGGGTGGCATTAAGGGCGTAGTACCCCCTCAGCCCCTTGCAGGCTACAAAGTCACCATTCTTTGCTCGGTTATGAAAGGTTCAGTGTTTCAGGGCAGGGGAGAAGAACGCCATGATGATTTCCCGGCTGACGAATATGTCGTCCTCGACTGACGGAGATTTTGAAGCAGTCATGACTACATTGTCAGGATTCTCTGCTTCCGTGAAAGCCCAAACTTTTCCCGGAAAAGATGGAGGTCGTAAAAAGGTTGTCCAAAACGTTGCCCAAATAAAGGGGGTTTTTCTGGATTTACCCATATTTGGGTGGACTTCCTTGGACTTGCCCTTTTCGGGCGCTTCCGTTCGCGGCCCTAATAACCAAGCGGAATCGGCTTAAACTCAAATGGCACACCCGAAGGGAGTCGAACCCCTAACCTCCTGATCCGTAGGCTTGGGGGATGCCAGATATAGGGTGTTTGCAAAAGGTTGATGCCTTTATTTATCGGCATTCCACGTAATAGGCAGAAAATAACACCTTGCATTATTTGCATAAGGAGTGCATAGGATTTTCAAGCGTTATGGATGGAGAAACAGATTTTCGCACCCCGAAATTCGGGCTTCGGGTCTATTTGCAGAGCTACACCTACAAAGGCCAGAAGAAATTTTCACCGAACTGGTACTACATGGTCAACATGGGACGCCAGCGAAAGCCGTTTGTGGTCGGAACGGGCCTGACGAGAAAGCCTAACGAGAAGCCGAGGGACGGGCTTTACTCGGACCAGCGGGCGGCCGCCACCAGGGCAGAGCAGATTTACGTCTTCGTTCAGGACAAGAACCGAACGCTGGCGGATGTCGTCAATCACTTCTACGCCGGGGACAGGAAGGATGAGCAGGTCGTCAAGGCTCGCCCGAAGTACGCCACCATCGAGGAAGTACTGGAGGCATTCGGAAAGAAACACCGGCGTTGGGGTGTCAGCGAATATACCGCCAAGGGCTATCGTACCAGCCTGTTGGGGTTCCTGCGCCGCGGGATGGCTGCGGTATCCGGAAAGAAGTTTGAGAACCTGTCTGGCCACAAGATCGATTACACCGAGCAGTTCAAGCTGCCCGTGAACAAGCTGACGCTCGCGATGGTCCATGCGGTTCAAGACCAATTTATTGAAGAGGCCGAGGATGAGGAAGAACTCAACAGCAAGAAGACAACCGCAAATACCTACCTGCGCAGTGTGCAGTCGGTCTTCGGGGAGACGCCTTGGGAATACTACCAGCAGATCGGCCTGACGCTGCCAGAGCGGGCCGAATGGGATTTCCTGAAGGCCAAGCAGATGCGGGTGAACCGCTTCTATGAAATGCTCCCCATCGCCGACATTGAGAAGATCGTCCGGGGGGCTGAAGCGCTCAAGAAGACCGACCTGAACGCCTGGCGGGCGCTCATCCTGGCCTGTCACTTCGGCTTACGGCGCAAGGAGATTGCGCATGCTCAATGGCCGTGGTTCCAGGTGGGCGACGAAATCCGTTTCCGCCTGACGCTCGACCGCAAGTTCATCCCGAAATGGGCCCATGCCCGGGAGGTGGTCATCAAGCGCCATGTCTATCAATGGCTGCACGAGGTACGGACCGAGGCCGACGGGTATATCATCGAGGGAGCCGTGACCGAGCGTCTGGACGGAGACGAGAACCCCAATGGTGAGGTGTTCGGGAGGCTGATCGAATGGTTGCGCTCGATCGGGATCGACCGGCGCAAGCCGATTCACGAGTTGCGCAAGATCTGGACGCAATCAAAGATACCCATTGACGGCATGCTGGCCGCGCAGAAACAGGGGGGATGGAAAGACCTCGACACGCTCAACAAGCATTACGCTGATCAGGAGATGCCCAAGAGCCTGCTGTGGTGGTGGGAAACGGGCGATGAGCACGCGAAGTCCAGGGAAAATAAGGAAGAAGTTGGCAATGGTGGGGCGGCTTAATGGCCTTTGCGCTTGCATCGGCATGGGCGCTTACTGACGACCGGATACCCGCGGTCGCCCGGTAGTAATGCGATGAGAAAAACAGAATCTCCGTCCGTGTGATGGCGTGGCGGTTTTGCCGATATATTGGAAACTTCTCGGCGCTTCAAGTGCTCCCGCCAGGCGGGGGAGTCCATGGGCGATTCTATTGGGGCTGGGTCATTCACAGCTTTTCCACTCCGGCCCAAATCAAACGGTATTCCCAACCGCGTGTAATAGGGAGATTGTAGGAGGATGCTTCCGTAATCACGTCATGCTCAGTATCGGTCGCCGTAAAGGTATAGGTCGGAGTCGCGTGGACGCTCCAATTTCCGCGGAACGAGCCCGTAGAATAACTCCGTAGAGCTTCACGCTTGGCAATCAGCAGGGTGGCCCGGTAGTCAGCCCCTTTGCGTAGGTTCTTGGCTTTGGCCCAGAACGAGCAGGACGCATACGAAAAGTTGGAGATAAAACCGGCGCGGGCTTCGTAAACGGTAGATGGTACTGAAGGGAAAAGGGAACTGCTGGTGGGAATGTCGAACGTGCCGTCTTCAAACTCACGAATCGTACCGATGGAAGATGACGACAGGGTACTGGTGGATGGAGACCAGTCGCTAATGGCATCGGATTCTGTGACCTCGTCGCTAAGCACAACCGTCACGTGTACGTCTGGCTTCCCAACGTATTCAATGAACCATACTTCACGACTTGTATGAGTGGCATCAGGGAAGGTAGAACTGCCAAGAGCAGATGACACGCTTACCGGGAAGCCGCGTGAGGTCCATGGCGTGTCGTAGTTTGATTCTACGCACTCCTGGGCATCGATGTCCCAAACGAGTCTTCCAATCGAATAGTTACGAATTTCTGAGCTGAAATTTGACGAACTGTAATCAGCATGAATATTTCGATAGGCTGTATAATATGTCCATGAGTATTCTTCCAGATCACACATGCCGTCGCGATCGTCCGGAGCCACAAAATCGCTGATGCTGGCAGCCCTGAAGAACCGGGCAACATCCGTCTCATCTGCCACGCTTGGGACTCTAAGGCCAAAGGAATACCCGGGCAAAGAGAGAACCGCCGATGCGTAATCCCAGCTCACCTCCAAGGCGGGAAGCGTACAGATATGGCGGAATCTAGATAGTCCGTCTTGAGAGGGCCTAGCTCCCCCGTTGAGCGCCGAGACGACACCGGCAAGACTGGATACTTTAGCGGCGGTCCCGCACCTTAAAACGCTGATTGCGGCTGTACTCATCAGACAGTTCCCCATGTATAAGTCTCTCCGCACTTCACGACCTCCTGAGAACCGGACAGTGCCGGTGCGACCGTGAGGGTACCACTGACGACGGACACCGTGGCGAGCGTGCGGTAGGCATGCGTGCTCGTGCTTGCTGGCGTAGAGCCGCTTGTCCATTTGATTGAGGCCGATACGACCTCATCACTGCTGTTGAACTCCACATCAAGATAGAGCCTGCCGCTTGAGCCAACCGACATCCCCGGAGAGTCATCGAGGTTCGGTGTCAGGTAAGAGCCGCCCATGCTGACATCTTCGCCTGCGGCAGTTCCGTAGTGGACCTTGACTGTGCCGCTGTCGTACCTGACGGCTTTCAGTGGCCAAGCGCTCCCTGCGGATGCTCCCGAAAAACGGGGAAGGTCCGGAGGCTCGGGGGCTTCCCAGTGGTATGTCTCTAGCCGGTCATCTCGCTCAGGCAATCCATTGGAACGCGGGCCACTTGGAAGAGGGGGTATCTCGAACTCATCCAAGGAAGCATTTTGAATATCCCCATCGCCGATCTGACGCTTATCTATCATGATGCCGGTATCGTGTACGTGACTTTCCGAAAGTATTGAGTCCCATCCATACCCTTGAAAACAGGGTCTACTTGCTCGTCAAAAATACCAGTTACGGCTGGACCGGACGACGCGCCACTTAGCTCGATTGCGGTAGTCAGGGTTTCATCCAGCGTCTCACCGACAATGCTGTCGTCATCGCGAACGATAGTCGCTGGGTTTACCCAGGTTTCAGTTTTTGAGGCATCACCCGTATAGTAGTAACCCCTGAATTCGGGGGTATCGACTTGCGGCCTTAGATTATAAACGGCAATCGAAAGGCTTTCGCCCTGCTCCATGCCGACAGGGGATTTACGTGTAGATATAATCCGTGCCGAAACAAAAATCGAATCGAGATTATAGGCGTAAGTCGAAGGATCTGTAACGGTTTTATCTGTCGTCAGTGATACCGAAATTTCTGCTTTTGCTCGTCCTGTGGTCCTTCCCGTCTTGGCTAAAAACACAAGGGCGTTAGACGCATTACTTGGATCGGTATAGGTTCCAATCGAAATTGTCCCAGGCTTCTCGACGGTTATGTTGTCTTCCCATTCGTCAAGAACTCCTACCGGGCTTGACCCATCGAGCCTGGAAACACTCGTGTAGGCAAACGTCTTATATCCCTCGTAATCAGTTTCGCGCTTGGAAATGATAATGCCTGGCATGCTGGGCGTCTCTCCAATCGCCACCCATGTGTGGGTCTTTGTATTTGGCAAACCATCAGGCCCTCCGCTTTCGCTCTTACTCAGAACGCCAGATTCCAGATATATTTTTGTGATCTCTGTGACTACCTCATTGGGCTGTTTGACCTGCATTTGGGCCAATGCGTCGCCGTTGTACTCAGAGGTTCCAATGGTATCTGAAATTGATTGACCCGTCTTACCGATGAAGCTGCGCGTGGTACGCCTCAGTCCATTAAAATCGTAGTCGATTTGATCCTTCCCGGCCTGCACAAAGCCGGTAGCTGGAAGCTGCTGATAGACGCGAATGAGAACGCTCGTTTCGCCGTCCTTCTCCTGCGTGCCAGTCAGGTACTGGTTGATGAGGAGCGCGTCGGTATGCTCCTCGTCGGGCGTGCCCCAGTCCTCCCTTACCGCCGTCGGCAGTTGGTCAACGGTCGTGTACTTGCCCTTGACCGAGTAGCGGCGCGTAACCGCAAGCAGGCCCGTCCCTGCGTCGTAATTCAGGTCGGGCCGTCCGATGCGTTCCAGTGTTCTGCTCATAGCTTAAAAGGGAACGTCTTCGTCTTCCTCGTTGCCGGGGGAAGCTTGCGGGGCAGGATGGGGGCTGGATTGGCGAACCCCGTCCAGCAGGCGAATATCCTGAAGGGAAACCGAGTTGAAGACGCGGTCGCTGTATTTGCCCTGGCCGGTGCGGCCGCGAAGGGTAAAGTCGATCTCTACCAGCGTGCCGGGCTTAACCCCCTGGAGGCATTCGATCTTGGCGTTGGCGGCCTCAAACTCGACGATCTGGGGATACTTGTCACCGATCTTGAGCCAGAGCCGTTGCTTGGTGAATTTATCGGTGACATCTTCAGGCTCGAAGATGCGCTCGACGACGCCTTTGACGGTGTTCTTCCAGGACATGACAGGACGGAAGATAGCCCTGCCAGCGGCCCGCCCCCGATCAGTTGCCTAAAAAGCGCACTCTTCCTGCACGGGCCCATCTTCGCGGGCGTAATTCTCGAAAAGCGACATGGGCTTGAGGAATGTCAGCGGAATATCTCCCACGGGCCCGTTGCGCTGCTTCTCGATAATCAGGGTGCGCTTGCCGAACCTCATGGATTCGGATTCTTCGGCTTCCTCGTCGCGGTGAATAAAGGCAATCACGTCGGCATCCTGCTCAATGGAGCCGGATTCGCGAAGATCGCTCTGCTTCGGGCGACGCCCTTGGGCATCGCGCCCGAGCTGGCACATCACGGCAACGGGGATTTCGAGCTCCTTGCTCATGGCCTTCATCTGGCGGCTCATGTCGGCCACCTGCTGCTCGCGGGAAGCCTTCTTGTCCGTCGGCTCCATGAGCGTCAGGTAGTCGATGAAAATGACCTTGATCCCATAGCGGTGCTTCATCGAACGCACCTTGGCGCGGACCTGAAGCGGCGTCAGGGATGAACTGTCGTCGATGTAGATCGGGGCGCGGTCAATCGCGGTCAACGCCTGATTGAAGTCTGTGCGCTTGGTGGGGGATAGATCGCCTTCCTTGAGCATGTTGTAATCGACGCGGCTCAGGTTGCAGGCCAGGCGCATGGAAAGTTCCTCGCTACCCATTTCGAGCGAGAGATAGCCCGCCGGAATTGCCGATCCGCGCCGGGGAACGACGAGGTTACGCGCTATTGTAATGCCGATAGCGCTTTTTCCCATGCCGGGCCGGGCGGCAAAGATGTAGGTCTTCTTGGGCAACAGTCCGCCCACCATTTTATCGAAGTCGTCGAGGCCGGTACATAAGCCCATCGGCTCGCCCTTGCGCTTGAGCATCACGTCTGCCTGCATGCCTGCCATGCGTGCGAGATCATGCCCGTCTGAGAGGTGGTTCTCGGCCTTGGATTCGCCAAGGGCATAGACGGCATTCTGGATCGTGCCCAGGGACTCCTCCGGCTCTTTGGTCGCATCGTAGGCGGATTCGATCAGCCGGTTCCCCTGTTCGATGAGTTGGCGGCGCAGCCATGTCTTGCGGAGGGATTCGATGTAGTAGGGCAGGTGGCTGGAGGTATCGACCGCGTTGGAAAGCTCCAGCAGGGTAGCGTCGCCGCCGACGGCTTCAAAGTTGCCGGTGGACTTGAGTTTGTCCCCAACGGTGATTTCGTCAATCGGCTCGCCTTTGCCGATGAGGGCAAGCATGGCCTCAAAGACAAGCTGATGGCGGGTATTGTAGAACCAGGTCGAGCAAACGCAGGCCTCGCAGCATTCGAGCATGGCCTCTTCGCCGCCGACGAACACCGCGCCCAATAGCGCCTGCTCAACCTCAATGGAATACGGGATTTTACGGGTAGGGGTCATTAAGCGGGTTGCTTGATTTCGTTGCGGATGAGGGTTTCGAGCTGGGCAAACAGGTCGGCATAGTCCGGTTCGGTATCGAGCACGTTCTGAACGACCTTCACCGCATGGCTGACGGTGCCCGGATCGCGGCGGAAGAACCGGGCTACGTCCAACTGGCGAGCCTTGGCAATCTTCATCGAAAGCGTCATGGCCGTCTGGCGAGCCAAGGCAATATCCGGCGTACGCACACGGGCGTAAATGTCACGCTGACGGGTATGGGTCATCTGGCACACGATGCGCAGAACGGTTCGCATGTCTGAATCGGTTGCCTTTGCCATGAGGGCAAACGCCTTTCCGTGGTAAGGGTGAGTGGAGACAGTTTTCATTTTAAATTCCTAGTCCTAAAGTGGTGTTCGTCCGGGCTTCCGTCATCTTGACGTACTCGGGGTTGATTTCGCAGAGGATGGCCTTGCGCCCCAGTTCGAGCGCGACCTTGCCGGTTGTCCCGCTCCCCCCGAACGGATCGAGTACCGTGTCGCCCGGTTGCGTCCCGGCGAGGATGCACAGGCGCGGCAGGGCCTCAGGGTAAGTGGCGAAGTGGGCTTCTGGGAACGGCTGCGAGGGAATTGTCCAGACCGAGCGCTTGTTGCGCGTTTCTACCAAGTCGCACACGGCGGCGCTAAATGACGCATTCTGCCTCGGGCGTTTGGATCTACGCTCCTGACCGGGTCCGCCATTCCGGCCCGGAATGGACCCCTTATAGCTGCCCCCTGGCTTATTGTGCTCGAGCGCGTTATGCGGGGTATCTCCTGTAGCCCAGCCGTTAACCTTGGGATGCAGCCCTTTGCCGCGGGGATTCGCGCCGCCGGAAACGGGCTCTTTCATGGCTTCGGCGTGCCAGTAATAGCGCGGTGACTTGGCCAGCAGAAACAGGTACTCATGCGCCTTCGTGCAGCGGTCCCGCACACTCTCCGGCATCGGCGAGGGCTTTTCCCAAATAATGTCCTGCCGCAGTATCCAGCCATCCGCCTGCAGGGCCTGGGCGACTCGCCACGGGATACCAACCATATCCTTGGGCCTCAGGGTCGCATGCGCCAGTACGCCGGTGTTATACGAGTCCCCCATGTTCACCCAGCAGGTGCCGTCATCGGCCAACACACGCTTGACCTCACGGAAGACCGCAACCATGTGCCCGACGAAGGCCCACGGGTCTTGCTCGAGGCCGAGACAAGACGACATGGCCGGAATCGTTACCGGCGGCAGCCCGGCCACCGGCACAAACGTCACCTCCGGCCAGTCAGTCGGCGGGATACCGTAGTCCCTCAAAGCCCAGTACGGCGGGCTCGTCACCACGCAGCGCACCGAGCTATCAGGGATCTGCCGCAGCGTCTGCGTGTTATCGCCCGTTAGGATGGTCAGCGGGTTCATTCCGAGGCCTCGCTTTCGTCGGAATATGTACGTTTTTGAATCTGCCAGCGCACTTTTGGTTGAGCATTTTCGGCTTTGTTTCGCTTCCGCGATGGCCTTGACCATTCGCCACCACCTGAAAGACCTATGCGTTTAAAGCCAGATGCATGCAGTGAGCGCCCTGGCTCTGATTCTAAAGTATAGGTAACCATGCGCTTGTACCCCATTGAAACAGCAGCTTTCCACACAGCCCGATAGAGCATGGAACAGCCATTTTTAACACCATCAGTGCAGCAACGAGTAACCTCTAGCGTCTGCCCGTCATCCAGCTTTCTGGCGACAGGGCGACCAGCAATGGCAACGCCCCGAAGTTTCTCACCGTCGGTAATGCCAACAGAGAATTTATGCCCTTGCGTCGGACCATGGTGCCTATGCCGCATTGCAACATATGCATTTGCCTCCTTTAAAGAAATAGGCTTCAGGGACAAAGCACTCACCGCTTACCTCCTTCAATTTCATTCGCAACCAAGAACTCAAAACGGCCCCTGTGTTCACGCCATGGAGCCCCGCAACCAGCACAGGTATGCAAGGCGTTCGCCGTGTTCGCATAAGTGCCACAACGGGGACATTTGATCTCTTTGCCCATGCCAGCAATGGTGACTCTTGTTGCCCGTGTCCAGCTCACGCGGCCACCCCCTTCACCGAAAGCTCGGGGGCGTTTGCTTTCACAATCGCGCAGGCCAGATCCGGGCAGACGGAGTTCCCGCACATGCGGACCTGCTGGGTCTTGGTCAGCGGTCGCCACTGGAAGCTGCCGCCGAGCGCCGGGTACAGCCCGCGCTCAAAGATGTACTTCTTCGGGAAACCCTGAGCGGCGAATAGTTCCTTGGGCTGGAGCATTCTTAGGCCAATGTCCACGATGGCGTAATCTTCGCCGTGGATCTGCACTAGGCCGAACCGATCCTGCGCCGTCACCGTGTGCATCGGTTCATTCAGCGCGACGCCATCCTTTTCGTTGCCGTAGTATTTGACCAGAAACGCCCGCACCTCGGCAAAGTGCGTCCCTTGAGCGCTGAGCGTGTGCAGTGGCTCCCGGTTATCCTGCCCGACATTCGTACCCCGAAGCTTTGCCAGTTGCGAGGTGACAACGCCCGTCTTGCCGCCGCCGCCACTGGTGACGGTCGGGGCCGGACAGTCACACCCTTGCCCCACGCTCTGCCCAAAGTGCCGCACGAGATTAGCCGAGACGACACCCAGCGCGTGCCCGTTACCGGCAGGCCGAGCCGTGTCACCACCGGCGGTCACCGTGGGAACCGGGTCTTTGCATTCACTGCCGACCGCGCCCGTGCGGAACTTCGTCAAATGAGCCGACACCAGCGAGTGGTGATCGACTGCCGTCACGCTGCCCAGCGGCGTCTCACACTTCGAGCCGACCACCCCGCCGTAGTGTTTGGCCAGAAAGGCCTCGACCAGCGCGAAATGCCCGCCCTTCACCTCTGCGCACTGAGTCCGCAGCGGCGCGTCCGGGTCAAAGACTCGCTCATTGCTCGCGTTCGCGTGCTCAGTCAGGACGGGGGCGCACACAGCAAATCCAGGTGAACTGGTCAGCGTCCGCACCGGCTCCGTCAGCGGCCAGTTATTAGGGCCCCTGCCCGTCGTTTTCGTGTTCGCCGTGTTGACGAGCGTCGGCGTGACGATGGCGTGACGATTCTCGCAGGTCTGGGTCCGCAGCGGTTCGTCCGCAGGCTGCCCGCGAAAACCGCGCTGATTGTAGTAGCTGACGATAAACGGCTCCTTCGTATCTACCACGTACCGGAAAATGCCCTTCGCGATCCGTCGGCAGGTCGCATCCGCCAGCGGCTTGGCCCGCTCGAATATACTCGGACACGGTAGTGAGAAGTCGATACACTCCGCCGCCGTTCGCCACGATTTGAGCTGCTTCGCCTTCACCTCGGGCGAGTCGGGAGCGCCATGCGTCGGCTCGGGCCAGACGATCGGCTGCCCGTCGCAACGGGCGATAAGAAACAGTCGCTTGCGGATGGTCGGTGCCCCGTAGTCGCAGCCGCGCAATTCGCGCCATTCGACCGCGTACCCGCGCCGCTGGAGGGCCCCGACAAAACAGCGGAAGGTGAAGCCTTTCAGTTCCGGCTTGGCCTTGCCGTCCGGGTCGAGCGGCCCCCACTGCTGAAACTCCTCCACGTTCTCAAGGCAGATGATGCGCGGCTTGTTGTCTCCCAGCCGGTGAATCCAGTGCAGGACCACCCACGCCAGCCCGCGAATCCGCTTGTCCTTCGGCTTTCCGCCCTTGGCCTTGCTGTGGTGCTTGCAGTCGGGAGAGAACCACGCCAGCCCCACGCGCCGACCCTGCGTCACCTTGACCGGATCGACGGCGAACACATCCTCGGCCAGGTGGCGGATTTCCTGATGGTTGGCCCGGTGCATGGCGAGTGCGTCAGGATCGTGATTGATCGCAATGTCCGGCGAGCGGCCCAATGCCATCTCGATGCCGGTCGAGGCACCCCCGCCACCGGCGAAGTTGTCCACGATCAGTTCGGCGTGAAGGTCCAGCGGCAACTGGCCATTTCGGTATGATGATGTTTTGGCAGATTCCATAAATTATTTCCCCAGCTTGTAGGGCACCAGCGGCGCATCGCCCTTTACGTAGAGCGGATGCTTGGGCGTCTTGTTGAGGTTACGGCCGAGGCAAAGAATCTCGGCGCTGTGAAGGCGAAGCAGGCGCATGACGATCTCTGCTCGGTTGTGGTGATTGCCGTCCGTACCCCAGCAGGCGACGACCTTACCCCGACAGGCAGCCAGAAAATCGAGGATATGGCCGTCATTCCACGGGCCGACCGGATCAGACTGGGCGAGCATGTCCTTGGGGTTCGTGGCCCGAAAGGCGAAGAGGTTGCACATGATGAAGGCCGAATAGCCCTCGCGGACGGAGAAGGCCTTGATACGGCGCAAGGTGGGATCGAGTACGTTCTCGTCGGCGGTGGACGGGTTGAGTCCGATCCATAGCAGGGTGTTTTCGGGCATGAGCTCGTCCCAGCGATGCTTGAGCATGTAGCGGTATTTGCGCCCAGGGGAGAAGATGCAGGGGTTATTCATGGGATCGCTTGGGTTGGTGGCCTCGATGGGCGGTTTTTGAATATTGCGGCAGGGCAGGCGTGTATGCGTGAAAGGCAATCAACTGGCCGGGCTTCCAGTCCCGAGAATGAATGGCCGTGTCTTCGCGGAAGCCGCAGATCACACAGTCGCCGCGCAGGCTCCTGGAGAAATAGCCGGTTGCCTTACGCCTCCAGTCGCGCTTGGCCGCACGCAGGTTTGTCGTTTCAGACATGATTGCCTCCCTTCGTGGCCTTGTCTGCGGCAACCAGCGCAAGGCAGAGCTCGCGGGCGGTGGCCATAATAAACAGACTTATCCACTCCGACACGTCAGCTTGGCTTGTTGTTAAATTACGTCCAACCAATGCTGTAGCAAAAGCATCAAACCTTGACGGATTGTCCTTTGTCCATCGGCCTATGGCCTCGACGATGGCGTTGCGGTCAAGCTCGTAAGCAGGGACTAAAGCCCGATGCCCTCTATTCTTTGTCCCCGTCAAACCTTTCCATCCATGCCGCTTGCCAAGGTGTTCCCACCCGTCGATCTTTGCGACTTCGGCGCGGAGCCTCAGATCTGGTTTGTTGTTATCGTCGCTCATCTCACTCATCAGTTGGGGGTTCATGGCTGCGCTCTTTCCCGCAGAGTTTGCAGCGCTCGTAGACGATGCTTTCGGTGCCGAAGGCATGGCTAAACGAGCCGTCGATGGTTTCCCATTCGTGGTCGCACGTCAGGGCCGTAAAGGCCCCGAGGAACTCCCGTTCGGCTTCCTCGGGGCTCCATGGAAGTATCAACCTTGGAAGCGGTTCAACGCTCCAACCCCAGTCTCGATGAATCTTGAACAGGTCGCGGCGTTCAGCAAAAAGGGCGCGGTTATCGACATCCTTGACGGCCTCATGCATTGGGAATTTCAACCCGAACTTTTCGGCAATCATGGCCTCAAGCTTTTGCTCTGCCTCAACGTACTGCGGCAGGCTGAGCTTGAGCGGGCGAACCACGTCTCCGAGATAAGCCTCGGTTGCGTCATGAAGCAGGCCGTCCAAGGCAAGCTCATCTGGCAGGGCATCGCTGACCATGATTGAGTGCTGGGCCACACTGTAAAACGCGCACACATGGCCACCGAAGCGGCAAATGTGGGCTAGCGCGTGGGCAATGTCCTCGATAAGGATGTCCTCCGGTCGCGGGTCGAGCGGGTAGAAGCGGATACCGGACCAGGTCTGCATCCAATCGCCCTTGCGTTGGCTATTCACCGGCGGCCTCTTTCACAATATCGACCGGCACAATCTTGATGCACCGCACCGCTTCGATAAAATCTGTGTTGGCCGGTTCGCCCTGGGCCGTCTGAAGCTCGGCATAGCGGCGGCTGACTGTGATGGCCTTACGTGCCTGTTGCCTATTGGGAAACACCACGGGAGGCGTGTCCTTGTCGTAGGAGGTAAGAGCGCCTTTGCATTCTCTGTCCCACCCATAGGGGTCGCACAGCCCCTGATTATCGTTAAAGATGACCATGCACGGTCCTGATTTCTTGCTCATTATTTTGCCTTGGTTAAATTTCGAGTTGTAAAGGATTCCTTGACAGTTGGGTTAATCTGACGACTCAGAGAGCCACCAGAGCGCGAACAGGATGAGGACGCAGAGGGTCACGGCTGAGGGAACTCGTTGTGCTCGACGGCGTCGAGGAGGCGACCGGCAGCTTTCTTGCCGACTCTCACCATTGGCGAGTCCGAGAAGTCTTCCTCGCTGCCGTCTGGGATGCCGACCCAATGCGGGCGATCTGAATCCCTGTCGTCCGCTGGTCGCCACTCGCCCCATTGTTTAAAGAGGAACGGGACCGACGCCGCCGCGCATTGATCGCGTAGTGAACGTGCCCAGTCCTGGTGCATCGGGCGGGCGTTGGGGCCGCTCTCGCCGCCGGTTATGACCCAATGAACATGAGGCGCATCTCGTAATGCCCGGCGAAGCGGGTTCATCGTAATGCGCGGGAAAGCCTCATTTAGACCGTGGCCTTCACCTGTGGGTATAGCGGAAAGATTGACCGGCCCGAGCAGCGGCTCGCAGGACAAGAAGCGAACATTCGCCGGGATACGTAACAGGGCGGGAATACGCTCGTCGGCCAACAACTGATTCTCGACCGTTGTACCGACCCAAATATTTGCGGGAGGCTCGCCATTAAGCCATCTACGCGCCAACTCTGAGCCTCCACCCATTGCTTCATGCAACCGTGCACTCCATGACTCGGGTCGCTTGCTCAACAGGAGCCAGTCGAGATTGTGTGTTTGCTCAATGAGATTAAGGAGGTCAACCCGCCACTGCGTCGGAACCTCGTGGTCGAGCCAGTCGGCGAGCGAGGCACAGAACACGCGGGGGCGTTTTTGGGACAATTTGGCCTGGTTGAAAAAGCTTTCATCAAAAGCGCCAGTTGCTTTCTGAGCTTCACCGTCCCACTTCAGCGGCAATTTCCAGTTAGCAACGCCAGTACGCTGGCGGGGTTGCCCTTTGCCCCAGCGGACTTTGTGCAGGCGCTTGTCCATTCGCGTTTCCGCGTAGCAGTGAGCGCAGCCGGGGGAAACCTTCGTGCAACCCATCCACGGGTTAAAAGTGTGGTCGCACCATTCGATTTTGGTGTTCTCAGCCATTGGCGGCCTCTCTTTTTGCTTCGAGTCGTTCAAGCTTGTGCGTCCGCTTTTTGGTAAACTTGCTGGCCTCCTTCCGGGCTGCGTCGAAGCGGGCTAGTCTCTCGGACAAACCGCCAACTCCAATAGTAATTTGGCCCCTTATAGCTGCCTCAGATACAGACCCATGCAGGATTTTAAAATCTTCGTCGTACCTACGCTTAAAATCACGCAACGCGATCAGCTCCTCGCGCAGGCTGGCGTTCTCGGCCTCTAGCCTGTCACATTCCGTTACCGGTACGACTGTACACGTACCCACGTTCGGCTTACTGACATGGTAAACCCCGTCACGCCATATAATGTCAAATCGCCCATCACACGGCGTTTCAGTCGTTGCGCTTTTTGCAACAACTGGATTCGTACTGTCATGGCTCATAATCGTCTCCTTTGGTTGGTTGCGCGTTGCCTTAATGAACCGGCGGACAAGGGACTCCATTGGGCCTTCGACGGTGTAATGAACCTTGGCGTCTAAGCGGTCGTAGATCCCTCGCCATCCCCAGTCTGATACCTGCACCTGGAGAACTTGATAGTCGCCTTTTCCGGGGTGGTTCGGGATGCCCTCTTGGTCAAGCCATGCCTTGAAAGCGTCGAGTTTGCTTTTGTGGAGAAGGCAGCGGCTCATTTCTGCGCCTCCTTCCACTTGTCGAGAACGGCGACGGCGTTGTCCCAGGGGCTTGGGTCGTCGCCCATCCAATCAACCCCTGCGCAATGATGGGAATCTACTGCAAGCCTTTCCAGCGCCTCGGCCAGCTCCGCGCTTAGGTCCGGCTTCGGATTCTCAAGCGCTTCCTTTGTGGCGTTAATGATGTTGTTCGCGCACGTCGGCGGAAAGGCAGCTTCCATGTCAGTGCCCCGGTAAAGCATGTGGCTGCGAGAAGCTATCGCCAGTTCCATGGGCGGGTAATTGCAACCCATATAGTTGGCTAGCATCTGCACGTCGCTGAGACGTACTTCAATAGCCAGCATTTGGTCTTCTCCCGCGCTCATCGCTCACCTCCCAGTATGGCGTCGATCTTGGGTGTGAAAAAACCGAGCGAGCCCTTGCAGGCGGTAAACGGAAGCAGGCGCGAGTCCTTCAAGACCAGCCCATGCTTGCCGAAGAACCAAGGCGACTCGTGGCTGTCCACGCAATCGACGATGTGCGCAAGTCCGACGATGCCGCCCAGGGCGAAATCGGCAGGCATGTCGATCTTGTAGTCTTCGGAGACATACTCACAGTCTTCGCGTTCGCTCGGGCCAAACGTCTTGCTGGCGTGAACGAAGACCGGGCCGCGGTAGTTGGTCGTCCAATCGCGATTCTCAATGTCCTTGTGCCCGTTCACGATGAGCCAGGCCCACGGTTGACGGATAGACAGCGCCGGGATGACCGGCTTTTGCCTCAACAAGACTTGTACCTCGGGAGAGACGACAGGGACAAGCGACTCGATGAGAACACCACCGGCCACGCCTTCGACTTTGACAAGGGCGCTATGGCCGCCTGCCACCCATGCGGTTGAACGTGTCTCCGTTTCCTCCGGCTCACGCAGCGGATTAATCAGCTTGTAGCGCGTGACCTTCGTGCCGATAGGATAGCGGGCGTTCCACTGGATAACGTCTTTCTCGGCCAGCTTCACTTGGGGCCTCCGATCCGTTCAATGCCGGATTTCGTAACGCGGTGTGTGACCCGGCAAACGATCTGCTTGCGCCCCCGGTGAATGGTCAGACGCCTTGCGCCTTCGATGGCCTCCATTCCGTCCTTGAAAAACTGGCTGGGAGCATCGCAGACGGCCCATGTGTCAGAATCGACAGCAGGCGCTTGGCGGGCTTCGGGAAGTTTTCCATTCTTCCGCTGCCATTTGGCTCCCTCGATAAAGTAGCGCTTGGCCAACAGTTCAACGCGGTCTTTGGCGATAGCCAATGCCTCTTCGTTAATGCCCTCCTTAGAGAGTCTGTCGAAGGCTTCCTCGACGCTCTGAACTGTTGCATTTTCCGCAACGGTTGGCTGCTTCCGGCGGGCGTAGGCGATAATGTTCCCCGAGGCTTCAGCACTCTCAATCGAAGGATAGATGTAATCAACCCAGCCTAGGTCACGTTCACAAACCCGCAACGGGCTGTCGGCGCTGTGCCCCTTCGGCACTATCTCGAACCCATCCTCTGGAATGATTCGCTCGCCGTTGGGCAGGTAGCCATATTCCTTCGATGCGTCCCAAGGCTTGAGGTCTTCCGTGGGGAATGTTTCGGTTGAAGGCTTTCCCGCTGAAGTGATCTTAATTTTGGACGCATACTTTCCGGGTCGCGTTACAATCCCCTTCTCAGATGTTCCGTTGACCTCGACCGTATCGCCGACCTTGAACCTCGGCTCGGGAGCGGCGTCTTCCAGCGCTTTGTTGTGCAGGTACGCCTTGTAATGGTGGGGCCAGTGCTGCCTGGCGTAGGCGCTAGACGCGGTAAAGGCATAGTGGATTTGGCGGTGTCCTTGATTATTGTTAACCCATCCATCGCCAGTTCCGGCCTGATCGCTCCAGCCCCATAAACATGCCCAATGGCCTAAGCCGTGTGCATGCTTTTCATCTGAGAGCGGACCAAGTCCAATATATGCCACCCCCTCCGGCAGCTCGGGCAGGTTCTCCGGCGCTTTCGTTGGGTCCAGGTCGTGGATAAGGGCGCAGTGCTCAACCCAGGCTAGCACACCGTTTTGGTACCTAACCCGAAAAGGCGGGTGTAGTTCGATGCCGTCACAGTCGCCAATAGACTCTATTGAAGCTATGCCAATAAGCGTACCGGTTATTTTTTCATTAAAGTTTCCCCGCCAAAACGCGCATTCCTCACCGACGTGATCTTTGCCCTGACCTGGCGTGATTCCCTCGAACGAGCGCACGTACATGCGTTCGTCGTCCTTGATTCTTGTCGTTGTCTCGGTGCTCATGGCTATCCCTTGGTGACGGTTAAGATGATGGTCTGCACATTCGTGCCTGACTCCTTGAAGGCACCTGCAGGCAGTTCAAAGATGATCGGGTGTGCTGACGACTGGGCAAAGGCGTCCATCATGTCACGGAAAGCCTTGCGCTCGGTGTTTCCGGCCATGATGGCGACGAGCCGACCGCCGGGCTTGAGGAACTTGAGAGCGTGACGCACGTGGGCGATGTCCTGATTCTTCGTGAACGGAGGATTCATCACCACGCGGTCATGTTCGAGGACAGGCGGCGGCTCCATCTCTAGAAAGTCCATCAGGAACACGTCGTCGCAGACTTCATCCAGTTGCTTCTCGCAGTCGCGGTTAATTTCGACGGCGTCAATGTGGCTGGCACCCCGGGCTTTGCATTCCTTCGCCAGCGCCCCGGCTCCTGCGCTCGGCTCAAGCACCGTGCAACCGGACACGTCAGCCAGAGTCACCACGCGGGCCGCAAGATCAGCAGGTGTGTAGAACGCTTGTAGTTTCTGCTTCTTGCTGGTCACTTTGCCAGACTTCAGCGCGAGGCCAAGGCATTCACGCGGGTCTGAGGCAAAGACGTGAGCCTTCGCCGACCGGTTCCACTTGCCACCGGCAGCGACGAGCACCTTGTTCACGGCTTCGTAGAGCTTGCGGTCAAGCTGTTGAGGCGGGAGCGTCAGGCTATCCGCCGTGATGGTTGAGCGTTCGAGAACTGCGCGAACGTCGTTTGTAAGAGTGATAGGCATGGCTACTTGGCTTTGTTGATTTCTTGGTTCATCTTTCGGCGCTGGCGGCGGCGTATCTGACGCTTGATTTTTGCGGTCGGGCTGTGGTTTATCAGGTAGCAGTACAGCCGCCGCCAGCGACTGATGACATCCTCCTCGGCCCCGGTCTTGGCAGGCTCCTTCATAGCCTACTTGCTCCCATTGGTGGTGAAGACTTCGCCGTCGGCCAAGCGCTCGAGGTGGGTCGCAATGAAGTTGGAACGATTGCGATTCTCCTCTTCGGCGAGCTTGTCGATACGCTCCACCAGATTCTCCGGCAGGCTGATCGAGATTTGCGTCTTGCCGGGAGCCCGGCCGTGAGTCTGTTTCTTGGAGTTGATCTTTGTGTTCATGATTTGCCTTATTTGATGGTTATTTGATGGGCCTAAGCCTCAATGGGACCGCCGCTCGTCACAGCGGCCCGGTTGAGGGTTAGGCGCTAAACCTTGTGCGTGCCTTCGACGCCGCGGGCCATGCGGTCACGGGTACGCTTCTGGAGCCACATCATGGCCTCTTCGAGGTGCGTCAGGGCGCAGGCGTTTTCCTTGCAAGCGTACTTGCCGCGGCTGGCGAAGTTGAAGCCGGGCACTCGTTCCGGGTTATCCCCCTCGCGCTGATGCTGGAATCCGCGCATCCGGTCGATCAAGACGGCGAGCAGAGCCTCGTTGCTCAGGCCGTTAAACCCGGACTCCTGAATGGGACCGTTTTGGAAGCGAATGATCGTGGTGTCGTGCAGGCTCTTTTCGCGGTCGCGGTTGAGCCGGAGCGCGTACTCGTGGTTCGCGCCGCCGGGGCCGGGCTCGTCCACTGCCAGAACATCGATCGCTTCGTTCAGGCCGTTGACCACATGGTCGTGGATCGGACGCATGGGGTGCGGCGGAAGGCATTCTTCGGCATCATCGCAGGGGTCGTAGGAGGCCTCGAAGATGTCGAGCTTGCAGGGGTAGATCTCGCCGGTGATACCGATGAGGAGCATGTCGCCACGGGTCATCTTCATGTCGCCTTCAAGCGTTGAAATGATGTAGCAATCATCCGTCTCGTGCGTGACGGCGTGGCCGTTGTATTGGAATGACCACGGAACACCTTCAACGGTGTTCCCGCCGTACTTGAGGCCATGCTCGACGAGCTCGTCAAAGGTGATGGCGTCGATGGTAATGGGCTTTTTCTTGAACTTCATGATGGTTTTGATTCGTGGTTAAAAAAGTTCGCTCTGGGGGTTGGGCCTGCGCTTGCCGGGCTTGCGCTTGCGGGTGGGCTTGGGGGCGCGATTGAGCTTTCCAGCCTTCCAGCATTCGCCGGTATAGAGCACGGCCAGCGCGTCGGCCTGGTTGTCGTTGTCGATGGGGCCAAGCTGGGGGAACAGGTCGCGGACGGCGGCCTTCATGCGGTCTTTCCCGGCGTGGCCATGTCCGGAGGCATGCAGCTTGATCGTCGCGGCGTTGAAGCCCTGCCTGCCCAGCCCGTAATGAATCCGCACTTCCTTGATGATGGTCAGCCAGCCGAACCAGACCTCCGAAGCGTTGCCGGGCTGGAAGGAGGCGTGCTCGTAGTAGATGCGCTTCGGCTCGTACTGGGTGATCGCCTTGATGAGCCACTTCCTGAATGCCCAGAAACGGACATCGGTATCCTCGCCGGGCCGGGAGGCGAAAACCTCGACCCCGGACACCACAGAGCCGCCAGCCGTGCGGATGGCGTAGCCCATGTAGGTGCCCAGGTCGAGGGCGATGGAAGGGGCGTGCTCCATGGCGAATTAGTCCCGGGGCTCTTCGTCGCCGTCGCCGTCCTCGTCGAAATCCTCGTCCCCGGCTTCCATGTCCTCGTCGGGGCCAAGGTCCGTATCTTCGCCGTCGGTGTCGTCGGAGTCCGCGCCCTCGCCGTTGTCTTCGGAGAAATCCAGCAGGTTGTCGTCGTCCTCGTCGGAATCAGAGCCGTCGAGGTTAAGCTCGCCTTGCTGGCGCTCGCCGTCGATGTAGCGGAAGGCCTCGGCACAGACCTTTTCGACGGCCTGAGCGGTGGCGTCGTCCACGGTATCGGCGGTTTCGTCCTCGCAGGTGATGGGCAGGCGCGGGGTGTTGACGTTGGCCGGCCCCCAGTTCTCCAGCTTGCGGCTGGCTGTGACCATGGCTTTCATGGAAAGGGCTTCGCCGCCGGGGACTTCGCTCTTGCCGTAGAACAGGCACAGGCCGTTGACCTTGTACTTGTTGATGTCGAGCATGCCCTCTTCACGGTAGCGGCGCACGGCGGGGGCGAGCGCGTCCAGCGACTCCTGGAAGCTTTCGAGCGCGTGCTCGGTTTCTTCCAACTGGCGCTTGGCCCAGTCTTTGGTGGACTCGTTGAACTCCTGCCACTGGAGGGAGACGGTGCCCTCCGAACTGATGTGCGCCTTGGTCAGCCGGCGCGAAGGCTTGATGCCGTTGTTTTCACTCATGATTGCGATGATGGTGTTGGTGGTTACTTGGAAGGCTCGATCACGACCCGGGGGCCGGATTCGCCTTCGCGAAAGTGGCTGATGCGGCAGCCATTGAGGCGGGACTGAAGCACACGGGCGGCAAGCTCGGGGCTTTCGGCCTGCATGTAGAAGCCGCCGTTGATGGGGTCTTGCTTGAGCGGGTAAGCGGCGGCCAGACGGCGGTTGTCGATCCCGCGGTTGATGATACGGATTTTCATAAAGGTTACTTGGCGGGGCTGATCTTGTGGGTGAGCATGGCGGCCTCGTGCTCGTCGATGCCGTGCCAGTCACGCAGGCGCTGCATGAAAGTCTCCACGTCCTTGAGTGTCTTCTTGGTAAACTGGACTTCGCTCTCGCGACAGAGGCCTTCCAACAGGTCGGGGAGCATGGCCTTGACCTCGGAGGCTTTCTTGTCGGTGTACTTGGAGCGCAAGAGGGCTTCCACGTCCGTCATGGAGGGCACGCGCTCGCTCGTGGTGTAGCGGGGGATGCTGTGCGGGGCTTCCACCAGTTGCTCAAGGGCGTGACGGGTGATGGCCTCGGAGGACTTGGCGGCGAGCGTGCTCTGTTCGATCAATTGGGCGGCATCCTCGCCGGGGAGTTCGCGGTCGATCAGGCGGGAAACCAGTCCGAAGGTGACCCCCTCGGGGCAGGTGCCATTCTTGAGGCTCCGGCACCACTCGCAGGCCTTGGCGGAAGCCCGGCGGGGCATACCGGGGAGCATGCTGACTCGGGCCTGATGGATAATCCACGGACGCTTGACCCGCAAATAGGCGGCGGTGAACTTGGCCACGGTCTTGCGCAGATGGCGTTCGGCCCGGGGCTGGATGATGGCGACGATCACCTTTTCCAGCCCGTACTGCTCCATCACCACCAGCGCGTTGCAGAGCATTTGCTCATTGACGACAGCGTGTTCGACGATGCGATGGCCAAACTTGTAGTCGATGAGCAGGCCGGTCTTGCCCTTGACAAAGAGTTTGTCGAAGCGACCGGAGGCGCGGGGCTTCCTGGCTTCGTCGTACTCGGTCGAGGTGCCCGAGTCGTAGAGCCACAGGCGTTGCTCGGCAAAGGTCTGCTCCGGGGTGCCGATGAACTTTTCCACCAGTTCGACCTGGATGCGCTCGGCTTCGGTGACAGACCATATCTGGTATTCGTCGAACTTCTCGGGGTCCAACTCCTCGTGCTCCATGACCGCGTGCAGCATTTCGCCTTCTTCGGCGGGCAGGCTGGAGAGATTCGGGCCAGACGCGGCCTCGTGCAGGTGAGAACCGTCGCAGTAGAGCCAGCGGGGAGCCGCCGAGAAGGACGGCAGGCCCTTGCGCTCTTCATCGCGAGCGGCGAGCGCGGCCCGGATTTCCTCGAGGGTTTCAGGAAGCGGGGTCATGCTTCCCCCTTGGCTTTGGCGATGGCGGCACGGGCGTCCTTGACTTTGGCGAGTGCCTCGCCCAGTGCGTCTAGCACGTCAACGATGTCTTCCAGCGCCTCCAGTAGGTCTGGGGCGGCAGCGATCAGCCGCGCATTGGCTTCGGCTTCGGCGTTGGTGATGCCGCCGATGCACTCCGCATTAAATACGTTTGCCGTGCAGCCCCTGTAGCGTCCGCCGATAGGGCCAACATCAAACCAGCCTTCGCTAGTTGCGTTGTATGCCCATGGTCCCGGCGTGGGCTTGGCTTTGATTGCGGTGCTCACGCCTGGCATCCTTCGCATTCTTCGACCGCAGCTTTGGCGGATGCCAGGCACTCGGTAATGTGCTCGGGGTCTGGTTGGCCTTCGAGGTGCGCGATGCACTTCTTCAGTTCAACGAGCAGTTTGTCTCGGGCTGATTTGGCTGCCGTATAGTCAAGGTGCTTGGCGGCTGAATGCCCCAGCACTGAGAAGCCTGACATGATACCATTAATGACCTTTTTGTTGGACTCGATGAACGCTTCAGTCTTACTGAGAGCCTCACAGGTATCACCATGGAAATCATGGCCTTTCCCAAGATCGATGATGTCACCAACCTTCGGAGCCCTCATCTTGCCATAGAAGAGGTCCATGAACTTTTCCAGTTCCGTATGCCCGACCTCCGCGATGAAGTTTGGCGTTGAGTTGTGTCCTTCCTCGACAATGGCGATGACTTTCACGACACGGCCTTTCCGTCGATGGCCACGACTTCGCCCGCCTCGATATGGAGGCCGACGGGACCGGCCTGCTCCTGGAACTGCTCCATCCAGACCTGATAGCCGTTGTCCTGAGCGAGCTTGAAAATGCTCTGCTTGATCTTGGAGCCGATGAGAGCGCCCTCGCGGATGATGATGATGCGCAGCTTGGGGTTGAGCCGCATGGCGATGAGCATCGCTACCTCGATCTGGCGGGCGGTCGAAAGCTGGGAGTAGGGGATGCCCTCGTACACGACACCCTCGTCGTCCACGCTCAGTCCGGGCACGCCGAAGTCAGCCGCCGCCAGCAGGTCGATCTTCTTTTGCTGGACGGCCTTGACGGCGCTGTCGGCCTCTTCGGCGGTAGTCTTTGCCTTCGTCCACGCCTGAGAGGCTGCGCGGCTGGCCTGCCTGGCACGGACAGCGCGGTTGATGCTTTCAACCTGGTTGACCTTGGCGCGGGCCGCTTCCAGATCCTCGTCGGTGGGATTTTGAATCTTGGTCGATTCGAGGTTTTCGAGTTGCTTCTTGTAAGCCTCAAGGTGGGTCTTTTTGCGCTCAAGAGCCACCTCCAGTTCCTCGATTTGCTCGGCGAGGGTGCGCAGATTATTACGCTTCTCGTTGATGGCTTCGGCGTGGGCTTCGGCGGCCTCGCGCATATCCATCAGGTGGTCGCGCTCGTCGATCACGTCCGAGAGGGAAACCTCTTCGGCGGGGATGTCGTCGCCTTCGGGCTTGGGCGTGTTGTCGTAAGCGGACTTGGCGGTGGCCTCGTCGCGGTTGGCCAGCTTGCGGGCCTCATAGGCGGCCATGTATTCGGCCTCCCACGCGGAGAGGTTAATCCCGGCGGCCTGCAGGAGCATTTCACGCTGCTCCTTCGGCTTGAGCCCGGCGAAGTCGAGCGGGTCCAGCGTGAGCGAGGCCAGCAGCCCGTCGAGCATCTTCTGGGGGCTGGAGAAGGTGGACTTCTGGTCCGCCGACATGACCTTGAGGCTGGCGTTCTTCTGGGTGATGGTGCGCTCGACGATGAACTCGCCAATGTCGAGGCTGATACGGGCCTTGCTGGAGCCGTCGCGAATGACGCGCTCGGGCATCTTGCCGGTGAGGGCGATGTAGATGCTGTTGATGAGCGAGCTTTTGCCCTGCTCGTTGTCCCCAGTCAGGACAACGGCCTGGCCTTCGGGGCGGATGTCCACAGCCTTGACGCCGAGCACATTCTGGACGGACAGCCCCACAATGTGGAGCGGGTGGGTAGAGTCTGATTCGTTCATGGTATTTGCCTTGGATGGTTGAAAGGGAAAGGGGCGGTTACTTGTTCTTGGCCGGGCCGAGCTTGATGTCCTCAATCAGCTTGCTGATGCCCTTGAGGATCTTCGCGGCGTCGGCTTCGGTATCGATGTCCAGGTCGCGCTCTCCGGCCCAGGCGCGGGCCAGGTCGGGGTCGATCTTCTCCTTCTTCAGGCGGGCGTAGAGGGATTCGACGGGGGAAGCCTCGGGAGCGGGCGGCTCAGCGGCGGCAGGTTGCTCCTCGTCCTCGGCGGGAACGTCGATGTCGGTCGGCTCAGCCACCTCGATGTCGGTGTCCTGAAAGTCGGGCTGGCCGTTGTCCGGGTAGGCGGCATGGCCGGTGTCCAGGTCGATCACGGCCTGATCGTGGTTGACGGCCTGCTGCATTTCGACCGATAGGGGGGCGTACTTGCTGAGGGCGTGCTTGATGACGGTCTTACGCGCCATGGCGTCAAAGTCGCTCTTCCACGGCGAGGCGTAGCCACGGCTGTAGGCCTGGGAAAAGCGCTGCGCGTGCGCCTGCACCTTGGCCAGCGGCCAGAAGACGGTTTTCTCAAAGCCGTTGAGCAGCTTGAAGTAGAAGCCGTAGCCGTCGGGCTCCTTGCTGTCGTCGCCCCGGGCACGATCAACCCGCAGGACGCCGGTGATTTCGTCGAACTCCACCAGTGCCCCATGAGCCACCACGAAGTCATTCATCTGGGCAAACTGGCCGGAGCGCTGGGCAAGCTGGATGAGTCCTTTGTAGCCGAGCTGAAACTGGGCCTGATATTTGCCGTCGGTCTTGTAGGGGACGACGTAGGCGTAACCGAGGTTCTGATTGATGGGCAGGTCGAGGGTCGCGGCGGTGATGGCGGCAGCGATGATGGTCTTGGGCTCGGCCCGCATGAGCATCGTGTTGGTCTGGGTCAACTGGACGATGGAAGACACGAACTGCGGGGCGCGTTTGCCCAGGATGTCGTTGATGCGGGCCTGAATGGCCGGGCTTTCGCAGAGGGCTTGCACGCCTTTGGCGGCGGAAAGCGGCTGACGGTTGCCGGTGGTGGTGGTGATTGCTTCGCTCATGATTGCTTGACTTGGTTCAAGGGTGGTGAAAGGGTGCCGGGGTTGGAGTTGATCTTTACTCCATTATTTGCCTTGGAGCCCCGGTTTGATCGCCGGGGCTTCGTTGCTCCCGGGGGCGGATTCGGATTGCTCGTCACGTTCGAGCTCTGCGCGTCGGCGGGCGGCCTCGATGTTGATTTCCCGGCGCATCAGGCATTCGCGTTCGTGGTCGGCGGGGTCCATGCCGATCCAAGGCGCGTCAGGGACTCGGGCGTAGTCAGACATGGTCTAGACGCCGAAGCGTGAGCGCCACTTGGAGAGGATAGCAGCCTGCTTGCGCATGCGCTCCTCGCGCTGGTCGGCAAGCCGCATCTGATTGTAGTGACGGCGGGTGAGCTTTTCGCCGAGCCAGGGGCTCAGGGCGTCGGTCTGGCGGGTAGCGGCGTGGCGCTGCTCGCGGGTGGTGCGCTTCTTGCGCTGGCGGTAGGCGTAGGACATTGGGTTTGTTTCGGGTTATTGGGTTAAAGGATTGCGCGGGGCCGGGCGCTACTCCGGCGAGTGGCTGATGATGGCAGGCAGTTATTTACGTCACGCCGTCCACCTTCATGCCTGAAAGGCACGCCATATCCCGGCTGCGTGTCTGGCTTCCACACCGCCTGTGCAAAGTTGAAGGGATGGGCCGGAGTCGAACCGGCTACCGTCTGGCGTGTTATCGCATGCTTCAGCCGCTCTACCGTTGAGCTTCCATCCCGAAAAGTGGCTGGAGGCCCGGCGGCGGACCTCCGATAATTCCAACCGTTGGCGAGGCTCGCCCACGAAGCGTGAATCAGGCCGATGCCCTCACGTTTTCCGCTGGTTGCCGGGGAGTGAGCCCGGGAGAAAATGTTGGGAGCACGGACTTGAACCGATTCTGCCGCGTGGGCAGACGCTTCACGGCCACAAGGACCGATGCCTCCAAATCGAGGACTCCCAGTAAGGATTGCCCGGGCGGCGGTGTGGCCGACCGCCCGGGACTTGTTGCATTCACCATGTGCTGCTACGCGTCCGTCCCCGGTTGTCTGTCGGGGAAGATTAAAAGTGATTTCGTCCGGGGAGACGGGGCGCTCGCTGTTACCGATGGCGCGGGCGATGAGCAAGGAGGCAAAGCCCAGCACGAGGACCACAAAAAGGGCGACCAGGACCATCAGGGTTACCGACGGGCGCGGGGAGGGTGAGCCTCCCATTTCCTCGATCCAGTGATGGGGCTGACGGGACATGTCAGTTGCTCTCCCGGTTAAAAATGAGGTTGTCGGTGTTGGCCTGGGCCACGTGGTTGCGCCGCCATTCAAAAAAGTCTTTCGGGCGCACGCACAGGTCGCGGCCCACGTACTCGGCGGGCAGTCCATCCTTGATCCACTTGCGGACAGTCGAACGGCTGGCCAGGGACTTGTACCAGCGCACGGGCAGCGGCTCATCCGAGACGAGCGCGAGCGTGTTGGAGGTCATCAGGTCGGAAAGGTTTTTCAGGGTGGTCTGCATGTGGCCCACGCTGTCGGCGATGTCCTCGGCGTAGCGGGCGAGGTTGCCCTCGGCCCGTCTTTGGGCGGTGGCGGCCTCGTCGGCCAATTCCTTGAGCCGGTTCATGTGCTCGAACTCGGCCCCGATATAGGCGGGTGGGGTTTTAGCCACGGGGAACCTCCGTTCGGATCGCCAGTGACAATTCATTAACCAGCGCCTGCTGACGCTCGGCATGGCGGCTGAGGGCCGCGAGACGGCGACGAAGCAAGACCAGGTGCGCCTGTTCGACCCCGAAGCGGTGCTTGAGGAGGTGGCGCTGTTGGCATTCGTTGATGGCATTCATGGTAAACGGTGGTTTCGGTGGCAAATGGTGACGCCGTAAGCGCCTGTCATTCAGGCGGGGGCGTGAAAAACGACTGGAAAAAGAGAGAGAAAATCAGCGGCCCGCTTTTACGCGGTTACGGGCCGGGCGATGAAATTGACCAGAGGCACATCCTGCTCCGCCGCGATACCCTTCCGGTTCGCCGGGCTCCTGTCCCGGCATCCAGAAATCTTCAAAAAAGGTGGCCGCCCCCGTTGGGAGAATATCCGCGGGGGCGGCGTTTTCCTGTCTCGTTCCATCCCGGGGTACCCTGGCCCGGGAAATTTCCTGAAAGGCGGAGAGCAGGACTGCGCCGAGGGGGCGGGGCTGGGAAAGGCGGACAGACATGACAGGAAGGGGGTAAAGGGTGGTCAGTTCCTGGCCTCGGGAGCCTGAGCGGCGTCGGTCGAGGCGTGGTTGCTGTTGGCGGGGCCGTCAATGGGCGGCGGCGTGGCCAGATCGGCACGCGAGTATGACTCAAGGGCGGGGAGTCCCGCCGGGAAGAGGTCTGCCAGGGTGGCGGACTGCACGTGATCGAGCATGGCCTGAGTGACGCAGCGCATGACCGGGTCTTTGCCCTTGCGCAGGTGGTACTTCAGCATGGCGTAGGCTTCCTCCTTGGAGCGGGCCAGGGCAGCTTCGAAATTGGCCTGATAGGCAGGGGTATTTTCCGCTTTGGCAGGCTCGGTCGCAACGTGTTCGGTCGTTTCCATGTGAGAATAAAATTACAAAACAGAATAAATGCGCAAGAAAAAAGTTTGCTTGTGTCGTAAAAAAATCACACGGTGGAATAATGAATCATCTAGGCAGGGCCATTCGGGCCGCTATCCAACACCACGGAATGAACCAAGCCGAGGCTGGGACTATGCTCGGGTTTTCCCAGGGCTACATGTCCAAGGTCATCAATGGAACCGCAGGAGATCCTGACCAAAAAATCCTGACAGCCCTCTGCACTGGCTGGCCCTCAAAGGAAACGGGGGTGGCCATCATGGAAGCTCACCTCAAGGATGAGATTCTTCGCGGCGGGCGGAGCCTGGACGAGTTTACGCTCGGGGCCGGTCCGGCGGTGAGCGACCCGATTGACGAGCATCTGGCGGCGATTCAGCGGATGTTTGCCAAGGACCCGGACCTGCGCAGCCTGATTCGCCGGATTGGGCAGATCGCCCTGGAGGATGAGGAAGCCCAGAAAAAGAGCGCGGATGCCAAGACAATGCCGCTATTCGCGCCGGATGCGCCGATTCAATTTGCGGGAGCGGCCGAGCCGGACGCGCCCTTCAAGGGCAAGCGGACCTTTCGCCTGCCGGAGAGCCTGGGGCTGCGCGGGAAGAGGATGAAGGATGTCATGCCGCACCTGCAGCAGGAAGCGCCTGCCCTGTATGCGCTCCTGACCGAAGCGGCGCAAAACGGGGATGAGCATGGGATGCTGGCAGCGGCGGAAGCGGCTGGCTGGGAGTTCCAGGACTACGAGCGGGGCGTCCTGCTGAAGGCCTGCCGCAAGCTGGCGAAGTCCGCGGGGAAGTGAATCGATAAAATGGGATGGCAGATGTCTGTACAGGGTGTTTTTTTCGTGCCCTGAGCGGAATAAAAGCCCCGCATCCGTACTCCAGACTTAAAAAATATGTCTTGACTCTGTGCTCAGAAAGCAGAGATATCAACCTACTTAACTGTGTTTAATAAATCTCATCACAGTCCTAGTCATGTCACAACGTCACTCAATTCCGCCCATCAGCGCTGAGCAAATCCGCGCTGCTGCCAATCGTGTGCCCTCCGAAACGTGCGTGTGCGACGCCCCCGTCGCCCCTGCCTACAATAACGGAATGACCGAGTCGGTCCGCGCGTTCCTATCCAGCGAGGAACGGGTGAAGTCCCGCATCAATGAAACCCTTTCCGTCTTTGCTCACTGATGCAACTTACTGATGCCGAGGTCGATGACCTCGTACTGTCGCTGAATTCCCTGCGCATCACGCTGAACGAGCGGGACATCTACTTTTCGGAGAGCGATGTCAATGAATCCCTGCAGGCCTGCATCGGGCATCATTACCGGCATATTCGGCAACTCGGGGTTAACCAGAAGACGATCGACCCGTACAAGGTTATCACGTGGTTTGGGGTTGACTTAGCGGGGAAAGATGACGACCGGCTGCAACAGATCGCGGAGTGCATCGTCGCGGCCTTGGGGGCGTGTCTACTGGAAGAAACGCCTAAGGAAATCGGGCTGGAGACGGACACCATGCGCTACATCGCGGACCTGCTCAAAAACGAACTGAGTGGAAACACGGACCACGGGATCGGACGCAACGGCCTCTACGCCGCCTTTCATTGTGCCCAGAAGATGAAAACCCGGCTTGCCGGCCGGAATTAGACATCTCAAATAAAGTAAGCCAATAGTCCCAAAGACCCGCCTGCACGCGGGTCTTTTTTTGGGGGGGGCGAGTTCTCTGGCACAACCGTAAGTACGCGGCAATACCCGTCACGCCTTCGGGCCGTACTTCTGCTCGTCGGTGAGTTCGGCGGTTGGCGCGGGGTCCGGCTCAACCAGTTCTGACTTGATCGTGCCCTGAATCGTCAGCCCCTGCTCGGTCGCCTGGCGGTTGATGTCCATCGGGCTGTCGAGCGATTCGAGCGTGACGGTCTGGCCGTCCGTCGTTTGCGCCTGCGCGAAGTAGCGCTTGGCCGGGAGTTCCCCGTCGTTGCTCATGTCCGATTCGGCATCAACAGGAGAGGACGGCTCAGTGATATGGTAAGGATTCGGGATTGATGGGCTGGAATAGTTTTTAGGTTGCCGAGTTATCCACGAAAATAAAGCTGACAGCAGAGCGGCCAAAATGCCGATGGCCATCAGCAGCCCGTAAACGAGATAAGGCAGGGTGAACAGGATAACAGAGAACCACATACCCCAGCCGAAGCCATAGATAGCCCCCCATATGGCCAGAAGCTCGCCGACAACGGGGATTAAGGCCGTGAAGATGGCCAATGCTCCGGCCCCGAGCCAATGCCAGGAGAGCTCGTCATGAAGCCCGGCATAGATGGCAACGAGTTTGAGGATGGAAATGGCCATGTAGGCCAATCCAAAAATGACAGTCGTGAATCTCTCCATAGCTTTTATTGGATGACACGCAGATCTAAAATCTGGTCAAGCTGCATCTGGGTGGCATCGAGGGTGAGCAGGTCGAGGGGAAGGTTGTAATGGGCGACCATGCGCCTGACGCGCTGCACATAGCGGGTGTCTCCGGGCCGGGTGAGGATGAGGATAACGGCGGCGCGGCGACCGGTCATGCTGGCGTAGTGGAGGGACTGGCCGACGGCTTCGGCCCATTTGGGAGCGAAGTCTATCTCGATGGCGTAGTCCTCGGTGAGCAGGTCGCAGCGGGTGCGGTCCTCAAGGACAACCTCCCGGGACGCGTGAAGCTGGTTGGCCGCCCACTCGGCATAAAATGCCTCCGGCTCAGTGCCCGCACAAACGGCACACTGGAGCACAAAGCCCAGAACGGCAACCAGCTTCATGGTGTGAACAATAATCCGCGTGTATCACAGTGCAAGGTGAGAATCGTCAAAGAGGCGATTTTTCTTGCCAAATATTCTGGGGTGTAAATATATGCCAACATGGAATTGCGAAGTGGATCGGAGAGGGGCGAGACGGCGCTGGCGGTGAGCGAGCGCGAACGCCTCCAGCCCACTCGGCGGTTCCTGGGGGTGGACATGGGCGCTTACCCTGACCTCAGCGGCAACCGGAGCTCATTGGTGCTGCTGGAGTGTGCCGACGGCAAGCTGGTCGTCCGGGATGAAGCCTACCGGCGTGATAACATGCCGTGGCCCCGGGATGAACGCGACTGGGAGCTTGACCGGATGCAGAGCTTTTTCGACGAGTACCGTCCGGTGACGCTCGCGCTGGTAGCGCTCGGGCCGGAAGGGCGGGCGCAGTTGGAGACACATTACTGGCAGGGGCGGTTTCCCCATGGGGTCGTCCATGCCTTTGTGATGGAGCGCACGCACATGGATGAACTGGCCCGCGACTGGCTATCGTGCCTGAGCCACGGTTTTCTTCTGTTGTCACCGGAATGGATGGCGGAATGTAACCGTGTTGTGCGGGCTATCCATCGGCAGGAACACCGTTTTATCAGCAGCCGGTTCTGGGCGCTGGCGCTGGCCGTTCACGCCGCGTGCCGGCTCGTGCCGGAACTTCGCCCGTATTTCGACTTTAACCTGAGGCCGACCCTGCGCGGGTAGGCCTGACAATCACACTTTTTACCCGACCATGGCAGGAGACTGGATAAAAATGCGGTGCGATTTGGCCCGCGACCCGAAGGCGATCAATATGGCTCGCTATCTGTCTGAGCAGGCTGATTTTTGCGGCTGGATAGCTGGGGAAAGTCGTCACGAAAATAAGCGTGATGCGTCACAAACTCAACGTGACGCTCGTCACATTGCGTCACTTCGTGCCGTGACGCTGCTTACAATCGGAGGACTGCTTGAAGTGTGGTCTGTGCTGAATAAACAGGTGAAGGAAGACGGGCGCGTGCCGTGCCTTAAAGTGGACGATATCGACGAGATTTCAGGCGTGCCAGACTTTGGAAAAGCCATGCTTCACGTCCAGTGGATTTTAATTGGAAATGACGAAACTATCTATCTCCCAAACTTTAACGAAAACAACACGCCAACGGCAGAGCGCCGACAGCCTATGACTCAAGCCGAGCGGGCGCGTGCTTACCGGGAGCGTCAAAAACAGAAAGAAGGGCACGAAGAAACCCCGAAGAAAAAGCGCGTCACGAACGTCACGTCACGTCACGTAGATAAGATAAGAGGAGATAAGAATATAACGTTACCTAAAGATAACGTTATAGGAGAGCGTGACGAAACACAGGCAGTAACAGCCGAAAAAAAACCACCCCAAGACAGTCCGAACAGCCCGGACAAACCACCCCCCGGCCAGCCGCCAGATCCGGCGGACACCGAGCCGCAACAGACGGACCTGCTGGAGCCGCCCAAACCGAAGCCCAAGGCCAACAAGGGCCGGGCGAACTCACTGGCCGAGGTGGAAGCGTACTGCGCCACGCTCGGACTCCCTGCCTCCGATGCGGTCTACCTGTGGCACAACTGGGAGGGCAACGACTGGACCCGCGGCGGCAAGAAAATCGCGAACTGGAAATCCGTAGTCGTGGCCTGGAAAGCGGCTGGCCACCTGCCCAGCCAGAAAAATTTAACGAACTCACCACCAAGGCAAAACAATGGACAACGACCCCAGCAACAAGGACGCAACGCCGGCACGCTCAACACCGGCAAGCAGTATGGAAATTCCTCCAATTCCGGCGACCTTCTCGGCCGCCACGACCTTTCGAAAATCTGCGACTGAGCCCGAACGGGTGGCGCTGTACGTCGCCGCGGGGGAGCTCTGCGGCGAGATTGAGCAGGCGGTGAGCGGAGACGATGAGGGCGAGGGCCGCTGGCTGACCCTGGCCGGGGCCAGCGGATGCGGAAAGACCCACCTGGCGCGGGAAATCGCCGTCTGGGCCGAGCGGCACCACGGCTGCTACCGGCGCAAGAGCCCGCCCGAGATCATGCAGACCCGCAGCGTGCGCTTTTACGCCTGCTCGGAGCTGGCCCGGCGGCTGCGCGACGGCGATTACGACCTGATCGAGAAGCTGGCCGGGGTCTGGCTGCTGGTGCTCGACGACATCGGGGCCGAGCGCGACCCCAACGGCTACCTGGCCGAGCAGTGGTATGCGCTGCTCAACGCCCGGCTGGGCAAGTGGACCGTTATCACCACCAACCTGTCTGCCGACCAGATCTCGGAGCGGCTGGACGAGCGAATCCGCTCGCGGCTGTGGCGGGGGCGCAACGTCCTGCTCGAGAGCAACGCGACCGACTGGTATGCGCCGAAGGGAGGGGCGGCATGAGCACGGTTTATTGGCTGATGCTTATCGCGCTTCTGGTAAAGGTAGCCTTTGCCTCTGTGGCCTTGCGGAGAGGGCTGCGGCAGATTGCCGACCTGAATCGCCGCGAAGCCAGAACCCAAGAGCAAATCGAGAACATCCATGACATGATACTCCGGCTCAATGGGGATATTCAGCGGATCACCTGCGCCGAACTTCCCGCGCTTTCACTGGAGGAGGCGGAGCAGTGCATGCACGCCTTTGAGCCGGTCATCGGCTGGTATAGCGATAATCCTTGCCAGCGGTTCGTCGGGATCATCGCCGGGATCGACCACGACCCCGTCCCGACAAGGGGGCTGCGCCTGCACTACAGAATGGCGAAAGGCGGTTGGTTTGACCGCGTTGCCCGTATCCCGAGCTTGGATGCGAACCGGGCGACGGAGGCAGGGAGATGAGCGACATGCCCGAAGACGACAACGACTTTCGAGTATGGCTTCAGCGGAAGTGTGAGGAGAGTGCGCGGGCCATCGTGGCCGCGCAGGAGGCCGCGCTCATCAAAGCCGTGGAGGAAATCGAGGGACGGGTGCCGACCAACGAAGAGGTCAAACGGTATGCGTTGATAGCAACTCCACCCCATAGTTCGTTTTCAATCGTTAGCTGGCGAGGCGTGCCGATCCTGCGCTGGGGATTTAAGCTAAGGCCCTTTGACCCAGCGCAGGATGCACCGTGGCTCAAGGGCCTTATGCACAAAGTTTTCGTGATCGAGCGGATTTATCCCGGCAGCGAGAAAATGGACGGGGCAAGCAATGGGTAAAGGCTTCAAAGACTGGGAAGGCGTCGCCGCCGAAATCCGGAAGCGGGCCAAAGTCAGGTATGGCTACAAGTCTGAGCTTGCCCGGGCGGTCGGCGTCTCACCTGCCCACATTCAGCACTACGCCGACGGCCGGAAGGGAAGCGCCGGGGCGGTCGAGCCGCGCTGGAGCGTCGGCGTGCGCATCATTCGATATTTACAAGACACGGAGTAACTATGGAAACACAGATTAAAGCAGCCGTCCAATGGTGGAGCGGGTATTTGCGCCACCACGCGCATGCGAAGGCGGACGGGCGACGCATTGACCGCGAATCGCTCAGGGCCTTTGAGGATTCGCTTAGCCGCCGGCTGCCGGGCTTTCTCCGGCTACGCGGGTGGGAACGGGCGATTTCCTCGAGCGGGTACGCGGAATCCCATCGCGTGCTGGTCTGGCAGGAAAACCCGTGCCCGATCCTGGCCGCCGCCCTCCTGGATGCAGGAATGGTCGTAAAAGAGGATACCGACGACGACCCGTTTGTCTGTGTCCGCATGCACATCAGTCCGCGCCGGGTGAGCGTCCAGCATGACGATTCCCCCGCCGAAATTATTTGGGCTCCGACGCCGCGCACCGATGAATTCTTCGACGACCGGGATTGCGCCGATGAGGTGCGCAGATTCTGCGAGTATCTTGAAATCGAGGGGATAAGTCTGCGCTCGAACTGCCTGGAACTGCAAGAGCAGGTGGCTGCCTGGCGCAGAAAGGCCTTTGCCCTCGAGGGGAAGGTTGAGCCGTGAGCACGTGGACGCTCGTCATCGTCGGCGTGTACCTCGGGTTTGCCTTTTTTGACTTTCGCGGGGCGATCAGGGCCGGGGATGAAGTCGGCTATCCGGCCTCGCAATGGCCGCTCGGGCATGTCGTCATCATCACGCTGTTGTCACTGCTGTGGCCGTTGGGTATGCTGATGAATGTGATTTTCCGGTTACTGGGGCCGGTGAAAGGGGGCGAGGAATGAGCAAGGGCCGCAGCGTGCTTTACTTTTCCTCGTCGGAACTTGTTGGAACGAACCGGTTCCGGGATCTGTACGTGAACGCGAGTCCGATCCCGCTCAAGTACATTCCGGGACAGGGGTGGAGGCCGATGGCCCCGTATGATCTGGACGCGACGCTCGACTACGGCAAGGAATGGGCTGAGTTTTCGAAGTGGGCGGAAGGATTGAAAGCAACCGATGGAGTCGCCCCCGCCATCGGAGAAGATCAACAGCCATGAAAGACCTGCCGGAGTACCATATCGGTGAGCGTGTGTTTCACCGCGCCAAGGGAGAACCCGGGGTCGTGATCGCCATCATCGACTATGGGGATCACTACCGGTATCGAGTGGCGTTCGAGGTCAAAAACGGAGAGCTCGATTGCGTGCAGACAGAACTAACTCGTGAGCAGTTCGAGGGAGCCGGGAGCAGCGCAGAGTAAGGGGCATGTTAATTTTTGCCGCCTCGTTTGAGGGATGGAAAGTTAACACGGCGATTGCGAAGTATATCGCGGAAAGGCCGATTTGACCCCATGTCATGGGTCCGGCCGGAAACCGAAAGCCGCTCACGCGCCCGCACAGCAATCCGATTTTCGGGAAAAAGGCGCAAAATCCCGATTTTCGGGGAGCAGGACCGAATTACAGGATAACCCCCCAAGCGCAGCAAGGAGGCAAGGACCGTCCTGCCGGAGAGAAGCGCCGCCATAGAGGTAACGGGCAGGCCCCGCAGGGGCGGGAGAGCGGAGAACCGTCCGGAGGAGGGGAAGGACGGAAGAGCCAGCAGCGCGGGAGAACCGACGGCGTGGCGCATGAACCTCATTAAGTGGAGGATGAAGGTTTCCCCAGCCGCATCACTGAGCGCCCGAAACCGCCATTTGCCCCCGACTCAGGTGTCAGGCCAATCCGTCAAAACGACTCAGAGGTGCCTCAGAACGCCCCGCCAATTGTAAAAAACGCCCGCAACCCCCCCCATTTTAAGCGGTTTGGGCCGAAATCAAGGCAAACCGACAATTCGCGAAAACCCGCCAGAAGCCGTCTCAGAGTGCCAACCCCGACGCAGATCGCCGCCAAACCCAGACCGCCCAATCCCACAGAACCGTAAAGAGAACACCACCCGCGCCCGCAGGGCGGAGGAGAAGGAAAGGGAACGCAGAGAAGGGAAGCGAGAGATAGGGGAGTGCGCACGCGGGGGCAGTCCATTGCTTTACCTCTTGGCCCCCATCTCTCCATAAAAACCCACTCAACCAGCCTCCCTTGCCTCCTGAAAGCGAGTCTCAGGAAATTGGCAACTGTTCGAGAGGAGGGATTTCCGGGGCGAGGGTCCGAGGCGCGGCCCGAAATCCCGGGAGAGGAGGGCGCGTTTCCCAGCCATGTCGTCAAACACCAGCATCACCGCCGAACGAAGCAAGGAACTCAGCCGCGCCGAGAGGGTGCTTGCTGCCGCCTCAGCGCCGGTTTTCGAGAGCCGGGCAGTCGAACGGGCCAAGAAGGTACTCGAAAGCGCCCTGAAGGCGGAGAAGAGCGTCCTGGTCGGTCGGGGGCGAAACCACAAGGTTGAGTTTCATCCGGACTTCCCCACGCAGCTACGGGCGGCTCAGCTCGTGCTGGCCTATGCCCACGGAACGCCGGTGCAGCGTGTGGCCTCCCAGGCGCACATCGTCACGGACAAGTCCGAGCCTGAGGCGAGCAAGTCGCCGGATCAGTTGATGGCCGCGATTGAGGGCAATCCGGCGCTCCTCGTGCGCATTCTTGAGGACTACAAGGCCCGGCTCATTCAGCAGAAGGCCGTCGATGTCGAAGAAATCGAAGAAGCCGATGCGGAGCAGTGAGTTATGGAATTTACGCGAAAAAAGCAAGTGAGTGGCGGTCAGGAGGTTTGTGGCTACTTTGTTCGTAAAATCAACGACTTAGGGGATTGTCTGCCGTCCTTATGCGATTCTTATGCAGTGGAGGGGTATGTGATGAAGCCGAGGTCGGTAGGTCCATCGACGCTTGGATGTGAGCGGAGGGCAAGGATTCGCAAGGTTGAGCAGATCGCAAATCACAGAATTTACAAAGCGTTCGAGCATGGGCCCGCTGGCCGTGACCAGGTGCCACCCACCCCCCACACCCAAAAACGACCCCCCTTGTTTACTTGGCAGTTCAGGAATCATAACACTACCTCCCCCGCGCTCTCCCCTTCACGTGCTGACAGCCACCCCTTGGTACAAAAATGAGCATCGAGATTAATCCATTTTATCATTGGAGTCCGCGGAGCAGGCTTGGCGGGATCAAGCGTAAGGGGCTTGTGCCGGGAAAGCGTGGCATTAACGGGCCCTTGTTAAACGATGACGGGACGGAATGGCTGGCGGGGTATGTTTGTCTTGGGACGACGGCGGCGACGGCGTGGAACTACTCTCATGGGATTTTCAAGGTGCCGGGCGTCTATGACCTGTGGGAGGTGTATTTGCTGGACTCTGATGAGGTCCATTACCTGCCGACGCGAGGCACACGGATGTGCGAGGTTCGGGTTTCAAACCGGATTCCGAAGGGGCGGCTAATTTGGGTTGGCGAGCGTGAAATACCCCCCGGTACACCCAAAATGAGGGGGCGCAAGTAGATGGCCGGGGAAATCATCAGTGATCGTCATTCGCTGGCGGCGGTGCAGGGGCTGGTCGGCACAGACCCGGAGCTTTGGTTCAACACATACGGGAAGATTCGGGACAAGGAGGCGCGGATTGTCACGCCGACGAGCAACATTCTCCAGGAACGTGTCTTCAGCGCATATCGTCAGTGTCAGTTAGAGAAGAAGCCTTGCCTGATTCAGATTCTCAAGCCTCGTCAGAAAGGGGCGAGCACGGGGGCTGAGGCACTGATTTACCACCATAACCGGCGCTATGACGGGCTCAACGGGGTGCTGATGGGCGACGTTGAGAGCACGTCGGACAAGGTTTTTGAAATGTACCGCCTGTATGGGGATGAGGACTCTTACCGGTGGAAGGATGGATCGGGCTGGAAGGTCAACAAGGTCGATTATCTGGAAATGCCGAACGGGAGCCGGTACTCGAAGGAGACGGCGGGCAGCCGTAATGCCGGGCGTTCTGGCACGGTGCAGGTCTTGCACTCGGATGAGACGGCCTTTTATCCGAAATCGGAATCCCGAGATCCGGCGCTGGCGTTGTTCAACTCGCTGTACTCGGAGAGTGAGCGAAGCCTGGCCTTTATCACGAGCACGCCGAATGGGGCGAGTGGGACGTTCTACAACTACTGGAACGACGAGGACAACGGGTGGATCAAGATTTTTGCGGCCTGGTTCGAGTTTTGGGATAGCGTGATGCCGTTCCGTAACGCGGAGGAGCGGGAGGCTTTTGAATTGAGCTTGCGCGACGACGAGCTTGAAGAGCAGTCGCTGTACCCGCAGATCACGCTTGAGAACCTGAAATGGCGTCGGCACACCATCGGGGTTAAGTGCGAGGGTGATGTCAACCGCTTCAAGCAGGAATACCCGTCCGATGCCGAGACATGCCTGGTTGGCGAAACTTTAGTGCTGACCGATTACGGGATGCTCCCGATCAAGGGAATCAGGGTAGGGACGCCGACACCCAATGGACCAGTCCTTGCTCACCAGTGCATGGGCACTAAGGAGACGGTTATTCTTACCACAGCCCGTGGGATACGAATCGAATGCACGCCTGACCATAGGGTTGAGCTTGGAGAAGGTGGGTTTTCACAGGCGCAAGATTGTGTCGGCAGAACGGTCAAATTATTTCAGCCCAAGTTTGCCCCTGACGGTGAATACCATACGGTCTGCTGGCCCGGCTTTGGGTGCCAGCGGCATAGTTTGACCATTACGGAGGATTGGGGACGTTTCCTTGGATATTTCATGGGAGACGGCGACTTCTACGGGAATACTGTAGGCATTTGCCTGGACGGTCGGGATACCGATATCGAAGAAGATTACCGGGCTCTATTTGGCAGGTTGTTCGGATTAGCATTGTCGTCGAAGGCCACTGGCAGCAAGCGAGGCGGCCTGTACCTCAGAAGTTCGAATGTTCAATTCAAGGCACTCTTTAACGAGCTTGGATTGATTGAAGAGGTCAGGGACTACAACCGTTCAAATATGACGCACCGCCGCCGGGTTCACGTGCCAAGGTGCATCTGGATTAGCCCGAAGGCTGTTATCACCGAGTTTCTTCGGGCGCTCTTCGATTGCGACGGATGGATTAAAGCGAACGGGAATATGGTAAAGCTGTTCTCGAAGCATGAGAATTTCATGCGCGATATTCAGTTGCTGCTTATGGGGTATGGCATTCACGCCAAGCTGGTTTCTGTCGTAAAGGCGCTGAATGGTAACAGTTACCCCGGCATGGAACTCGTGTTAAATCCCTACGAGTCGCGCAAATTCTGCCAGCAGATCGGGTTTTTATCAGAGCGCAAGCGCTCCAGGATGAACACTGAGGATTATGTTCGCCCGGCGAACGGACGATGCGCTGATACATTCGACTTCACGGACCGGGTTGCCAGTGTGGTTCCCGGCGAAAGCCGAGAAGTGTACGATATCCAAATTGGTGGGCGTCCAGTATTCGGGGCAAACGGTATTTCCGTGCATAATTGCTTCCTTGCCAGTAGCCGCATGAAATTCAGTGCGCGTGCGTTGGTGACCATGAGTGCCCGAGCAAAGCAGGATCATGAACGTGTGGTTCAGCGAGGGAACATGGTGGTGCAGGACCATGATGCGGGTGTGAACCTCATTCCGGATCCGACCGGAGAGGTGGAAATTTTCGAGGAGCCAAAGTTTGGGCTTAAATACCTGATTTCGGTAGATGTGTGTACCGGTGAAGACCAGCAGTCCGCGAGCAAGACGGCCGATCCAGATTATCACGATGTTCAGGTTTGGCGGGCCGGGTATCTGGACATTTACGATCCGGAGAAGATGATTCTCCCGAAGGTGGTGGGCTATCACTATTCGCGGATCGACATTGACCTGCTGGCCGAGGTTGTCGTCGGTATGTGGCTGTATTATGGTCAGTGTCTGGTGATTCCTGAGGTGAATAACTGCGGGCTGGCTTTGGTGAAGCTGTTGCAGCAGCGGAATGTGAACATGTTCCGCCGAAAGCCGAAGAGCGATCCTAACGCGCATGAGAAAGACGAACAGTCGCGGCTGGGGCAATATGGGTGGAATACGACTTCTGCGCTTCGCAAGTACATCATCGACCAGATGGTTCCAACGGTTCGTAATGAAGAATGCGATTTGTCGCATCCTCGTATCCTCGGGCAATTCCAGAAGTTCATCGTGAACAAGAATGGCAAACCGGAGGCGATGCCCGGGCACCATGACGATGCGGTAATGTCGGCCTGCATCGGGCATTACAATCTGAAGCTGGCGACCGAGTACAAGCCGCCCAGGCCGAAGCGGGTAAATTTGCGACGGCTGGCAAGCGATCCGCGGTACAAGACGCCGCGTGGCTGGCAGCGTGTCGTCTGATTGGCAACCGATACGGGCATTTTGTCCGTGGCGGGTAGGATAAGAACGTCATGGCCGTTCAGTATCCAAACCAACCGGGGTATCAGGCCCCGATTCACCCGACCAATCAACAGCGGGAGTCTGCGCACAGCAACAAAAGGGAGAGAGTCGCTCGTAATCCCATCGTTGACGAAAATTATCGTTTGAATCGGGACGGAGAATTGAAGCGCCGTCATGCTACTCCGGATTCGCGGTCACTTTCAGCCGCTTCGGTTGGTCCGAGGGGAGGCGGCATTGAAGGTGGGTTTGGTGCGAACTCTTACGTCAAACGTGGGAATCCTGAGTTTGCGGCGAAGCCCGAGGATGATCCGTACTACCGCAACGCCTTCAACGAAGAGCAGGCCCGAATAAGTGCTCAAAATGGGATTGATGACGCAAGAAAGCGCAATGGGATTGAGGTATCTCCACAGCAGCCGACAGATGCCTCGGGCCAAGTTGTCTTTACGGCACCGGGAGAGGGGGATGGGACTGAGCAGCAGCCGACACAGCAAACGGCTACCAATACTCCGGCATCCAGTGGGGTAAAGAACGCTTACGGACTCACGGGGACCACCCGTGAGGAAAACATTGAGCAGGCCAAGGGAATGGCTCGGACTGACGGCCAGCCGGGCAGCTACTACGATCAGTTGATGAGTCTGCCGACGGTGCAGGATGCGCGGACAAACCAGGCGGCCAACAGGCTCCAGGCGAACGCAACGCCTTCATCGGCTCAACCCTACCAGGGTGGAAACTGGGCTATGAGTTATTCCAAGCCGGGTGGCTACACTCAGGAGGTGCAGGGCGGGATGCAGCGAGGCCCTGACGGGAACATGTATCCCGTTGAGAGACGAACCAATGTGTACAGCAACAGCACAGCCGATTCTCAGCAGCCCCGTAACGCATATCAGATTCTTGCCGCTCAAACGATGCCGTCAGCTACTATACCGGCCGTCGGAAAGACTGTTCAAATCACTCATGGCATGCAGACGGGCAACCACCAGACTACAAAGAATCAGGTGCTCGCCGGAGGTGGCGGGCCAGCAACAACTCAAAACTACAGAGTGCCAGGCAGCGTCCGTTATCGAAATAGCAGAACCTATAAAAACAGCCCCAGATATGTGCCACCCATCGAGGAGCCCGCAAAAACTTATTCAGGCCAAAACCGACGAGAAAAACGACGAGAAACCCGGCGCCGTCAGGTGATCGCCGGGGGAGGATAACCGGCCAGCTATACCCCACCCGACACCGCGCCAACCGCGCTTCCGTAAACTCCGCATCAAGGGCTAAGCACGATGAAACCTTATACCGACCCTGATTATTCCAACCCGAACCCGCCGCCTTCACTTCCGAGTCAGGCGGTTTCTTACTCTCAGCCCGCAAAGGCTGTGCCGACGTATTTCCCAGGGTACGTGCCAGACCCTCAATCGATTAGTAAGCAGATGCGCTCGACTCAGCCTGAACGCGAGAAGCAGATTCAGACGCCGACGGCCCCGAGCGAGGCCGATGCTTTACGCAGCGCGATTGAAAAGCGGACGCAGGAGCGTGATGCCTGGCTCAAAAGCGAAGGGCGGAAGCTGTTGAACCGACAGGGTGAATTTGACCCTGATGGTGACAGCCCGTTTGCCCGTTCCATCAGAGACCTTAGCAAGATCACTAACCGCGATCCAGATCGGGATGCGAAGGTGGCAAAACTAGAACGCGAGAAGAAGGCATTGCTTGGAACGCATGCTCGGTATCAGGACGACATCGATTATTTCGACAAGCGACTGATCGGGATTCAGCGCAAGGAAATGCTGGAAAATGCCCGGAGTATCAACACGCCGGGTATGCCGCGTCCGAGCGAAAGCCAACCGTTGAACCTGCTGCCCGACCCGGCGCAGGTCATGCAGCAGCAACAGACGGCGGCAACAGCGGCGGCGATGGATCGCCTGCAGGCCAACCGCCAGCCGGTGAACCCGGTCAACGATGTCTTCGCGCCGGGTCAGATGCCTCACGCAGGCCAGCCTGAGGGTTATCACCGTGTCGTGGAGGGGCAGCCTGATGGCTCGACGCAGGTGAAGGATGTGCCGCCCGCCCAGCCGGTTTCTTTTGCGCAGATGCGAGCCAATGCTCAGCAGCCCCGGCAGGCGGCTGTGACCGCGGCGAGCGGAACCCCCGGGGCCACACCCAAACCGCGGGGGGATGAATTCGGTATGCTGCGACGGATGAAGGCCGAGGGCGTGACGCACGTCGGTTCCCAGCCGATTGACAAAATGATCCGCCTCTATGCCGGGACGGACAATGAAGGCGATGTCAAGCGCCTGGAGCGTTGGGTGAAGATGAACGGGCGCATCGGTGAAATCGACGCGGCTTTTGACTATGAGGGCGATGGCATGCACGCGGGCGTGCGTGACTCTCTGACCAAGGAGCGGGCGTTCCTGCAAAAAGCTCTTGATCGGCAAACGGCCAAGGCTGATCCGCGCCTGCGCCAGCGGTATGTGGACCTGACGAGGGATCCCACCCTTGGGGAAAAGGTGCATGCGGGGGCTTCCAACTTTGCCGAGGGGCTGGGCAACACTCTGGTGGACACGCTGGATTTTGCCGGGCGTCAAGTGGCTCGAGGCGCAAATGCGGTCGGGGCCGAGATCGACCTGAAGGACAATTACTACGCCAATTACATGCAGGCGATGCGCGAAGTGGCCGCCGAGTGGGGCCCGGATGTGCCCGATGCGGTCAGAAAGAAGCTTGAGGACGATTTTGTAACCGGTGACCTGTCGCAAGGGCTGGGGTCGGCAGCGGGATTCATGCTGCCGGGGGCTGCTGTCGGGCGATTGTCCAAGGTCGCCGGGCTCTCTGACAAGGCGATTAAGTTACTGACGCACGGGGCCGTGGCTGTGGAGGGTGCGGCTGTAAATGGCAATCAACTCTGGCATGAGGTGCTGGATGCCAACACGGAAATCATGCAGCGGGCCGAGTCAATGCTGGCCAATGAGCAGATCACGCAGCGCGATTACGACGCGATCATGGCCCAGGTTGAACGGCAGGCGGCTGGGGCTGAGGCGTGGGGCGCGGTGATTGGCACGACGGAGGCTATTCCGCTGGGCACGATTGCCGGGCGCTTGGCCAAAGTGCGTGGTGCAGATACGGTCGTCGGCAAGTACCTGAATAAAGTCGTGACCGAGGGAAAGACGCCTGCGGCCACCTGGATGAAAAAGCAGGGAGTTAAGGCATTAAAGGCATCCTTCGAAGGCACGGAAGAATTTACGCAGGAAGCGCTCTCTAACACGCTGAACAACCTGGTCGCCCGGGGTGACTTGCCGCTGGCCGATGGCTGGGACAAGGACCGCGAGATTTACGATATGCAGACGGTCGAGAGCGGGCAGGTCGGCTTTGTGACCGGTGCGTTGCTATCGGCAATTTCGCAGGCTTTGCCCGGGAAACAGCGTATCCGGAAAAAGCGCGAGGGAGCAGAAACGGGAAAGCCCGCCGAGGCAACCCCGCCCGCCGAGGGCCAGGCCGATCCTTTTACTCCGGCTGAAAACGCGCCGGAAGCGCCTGCCGGTAATGACACTGCGGTCCCGGCAGATGGCGATACGACAGCCCAACCGCCGCAGGGCGAGCAGGAGGCCACCGGCGGGCAGCAGCCGTCCTCTCCTGTTGATACCGACGAGGACATGAGCAACGACGGCGAGCTCCCGGCCAAGCGCTACTTCGCGCAGGCGCAAACGGCGGACGGCCAGACCGTCACGCTCGAATCGCTGGACAGCCCGATGGACATCAACCGTCAGGCGACCGAGCAGGGGCTGACGATTCAGGGCACGATCAAGTCAGAACTGGTTGAGCCGGACCCCGCTACGCAAGAAGTAGCTCCGGCGACGCAGGAAGTCGCTCAGTCAGAAATGGCGACGAACGAGCAGTCCGGCTTTGTCCCGGCGGTCGATCCGGCCACCCCGTCCGGGCGTCGCACGATTGCCATCGGGGAGGCTGTCGGGCTGTCTGAGCAGGGCCAGCGGGCGGTGAAGCAGGCGTTCGACATTGTGTTTCAGGAGCGCCCCGAACTGGCTGACAGCCTGAATGTGGAACTCGTGAGCGATGCTGACTTTAAGCAGCGGTTCGGGCAATCGTCAGCAGGAGTGCAGGTTGAGTCTGACGGCGACGGGGTGTCGATTGTGCTGAACCGCGAGCATCCCAGCATGCAGGGGGACAAGGCGGTAACGTCCGTCTTCCATGAAACGGGGCATGTGGTCGGACGGGCGCTTGATGGGTTTATCGCCGAGGAGTGGGGTAAGTTGTCGGCGCAGCAGCGCAAGGCGGCGGCAGCCCAGTACAGCCAGGCACTCTCCGAGATGCCGGAGGCGGAACTGGCCGACAGCTATCAGGCCCGGCAAGAGTGGTTCACCTACCAGTGGCACCGACTTGCGACCGGGGAAGTGAACGCCGCTCAATTGGCCAAAGAGGGCTACCCGAAGCAGTTTGTGCAAAAATTGCAACAACTGGTTGAGCAGTTCCGGGCACTGGTGAAAGACTGGATCGGGGACGCGAACCTTTCGACCGAAGCGCTGGACAAGCGGATTCGGGAAATTCTCGGGAACTACAAGAGCACCCTGGCGGAGCAGAATGCGCCCGCTGGCGAGCGACAGACGGGAAAGCCGTCAATGCGTGAGCCCAAGCCCGCCGCCAAACAGGCGGCTTCTTCCGTTTCTGGGCGCAAGCAGGTATCCCCCAAAGCGGGTAAGCCTTCTTCCACCTCAACCGCCATGAAAGAGCTTCGCTCGCCTGACAGCGCCGCTTCCAACGCGCCCTCTGCCAACGAGCCGACTACGATCCGGATTGCTCGCCAAAAGCTGCCGGATGTGATTATCGCGCACCCGTTGGCGACAGCGACCGCACACCCGGATTATAAGGCGGCGAAGTTGGGGGATATTGATGCGGCCTATCGACTGGCGAGGGATCTGGTTGACGATACGGTTATTGAGCGGGTTCGTGAAAGCCTGGGGAGCAATCTGGACTCGACGGTTATTGGGGTTCGAGCGCAAGAGGGGCAGGGTGACAACATGATTCCGCTGATGGTCGCTGATCGTCTGGCGCAGGCACTCGGGCTTGAGTTGGATTCTTCGATTTATCAGAGCAATCGCCCGGAGCGGACAAAGAAAGACGGGCTTGATCGGATATTCAGCCAGGTTGAGTTTGCCGGGCCAGTCGTAAAAGACGGGAAATACTTCATGGTGGACGATACCCTTTCGCAGGGCGGCACTTTTATGGGGTTGGCCTCGCACATCGAGGCCAACGGCGGAGAGGTCATCGGCGCATTTACGTTGACAGGGAAGCAATACAGCCGGAGATTGCAGCTTTCCGACCCCGTCCTCAAAAAAGTCCGCGAGAAGTATGGAGACCTCGAAGCCCAGTTCAGGCAAGCCACCGGTTACGGATTCGACGCCCTCAGCGAATCCGAAGCCCGCTATCTCGCGACGTTCAAACAGGCTGACCGCGTCCGAGATCGAATACTTGAGGAAGCGGACGCATCAAGCGCTGGCAAGGGCAAGGGAACTGGACGCGATGGAAGCAGCGAAGGCAGCGAAGGCGTAGCCCTTTTTGCGCCGTCGGACGGCATGACGGAGGAGCAACGGGCGGTTTACCAGCGGGTGAACGCCAGCCTTGAGGACAAGCGCAGCTATCGCCAGCGGTTCCTCGACTGGCGCAATCGCGTGCTGAACTACGACCTGTTCCGCGAAAAGGTGGTGGACGACCTGCACGGCATCCGCCGGATGGCGCGGGAAATTTACGGGGAGGGAGCCGATTTCCACCTCGATGCGATTGACCACCCCTGGAAGATGGCTCATCTGACGCGGGAACTGGGCGACATCATGAGCGCCTGGATGGAGCGCGGCACCTACCGCATGGAGAAATCCGGCGATATTTCCCACAACGAGAAGAGCAAGGGCTTTGCGCAGATCATCGAACCGCTCGAGGCTTACGAGCACAAGAACCCGGAGACGGGCAAGGCCGAGAAGCTGAACCTGTTGCCCTCGTGGGAGTCGTACGTGTCGGCCTACCGGGCCGACCGGCTGCTGGAAGAGGGGCGGGAGCATAATTTCGGGTTTGACCGGGCGGGCTACGATGCCGCGATTGCCGAGGGCAAGGATGTGGAGCCGATTCAATTCTGGGACGCCAAGCGGGCGCGTGAAGAGATAGACGCCGCCCTGAGCCTGGCCAAAACCTATCCGGTCCTCGAGAAGGTGCGCAAGGAATACGCGCAGTGGAACAAGGCCCTGCTCGACTTCGCGGAGTCCGCCGGGATCATCGATCCGGAGAAGCGCAAGCAGTGGGACAATCAGGATTATGTGCCGTTCTTCCGGGTGGCCGAAGAGGCGGAAGTTGAGGCCGAAATGGTGAGAACCGGCAAGGTGACCGGCCCCAAGGGGCGGGAAACCCTCCGCCACCGGATTTATCCCAAGCGGCTGAAGGGCGGCTTCGGACAAGTGGCAGTACTGGAGAACATCACGATGAACATGCAGTACCTGCTGCAATCCTCGCTGGTGAACCAGACCAAGCAGAAGGTGGCGGACCTGGGCGTGCGTGATAACCGCTTTATCGAGCGCGAGCCGGTGAAGCCGACCGCCTTCAAGACGGACAAGAAGGAACTGCTGACGCGGCTGGCGGAAGAGCGCTATGAAGAACTGAAAGCCGCCGGTGAACTCCCGGCCCGCTGGAAGGGCAAGAGCGACTTCGTCAAGAACATCGTAAGCCGAGCGATGGCCGGAGACTTCGCCGCGCTCGGCATTGACGCCGGGACGCTGGATGCGCAGATCAGCCTATGGCGGGCGCAGGCCCCGACCGCGCCCAACATCATGACGGTGATGGTTAAGGGCAAGCCGCAGTACTTCAAGGTGAACGATCCGATGCTACTGCGCTCGGTCATCGCCATGGGGCCGGAGAATTACAAGAAGTTTCTCGATAAGGTGCTCAAGTACCTGGGCATCCCCAAGAAGATACTGACCAACATGGTAACGCTGAATCCGGGGTTCTTCCTCGTGTCTAATCCGGCACGTGACACGGTGGCAGTCTGGGTACAGCAGCATCAGAAGATGAAGCTCGGCGTCGATGCGGCCAAGGGCTGGGCCGAGGCCATGAAAAAAGAGGGCCGTCTGGCCAATACTCTTTCAGGGGCCGGAGCAGGCGGGGGGACTTACCATGCGCTGACGACCAGCCAGGCGCGAAAAGCCATCGCGAAGATGACCAAGCGCCAGCGGCAGGCCTACCGGTCCAGTCTGCTGGACACGCCGCAGAAGGTGGGAGCGTTCTTTATGCGGCTCGTGCATGCCTCCGAGAACGCGAACCGCTATGCTGTGGCCAAGCGGGTGATGCAGGAGGGCAAGTCGAATCTGGAGGCCGCCTTCCAGGCCAAGGATGTCATCAATTTTACCTCGAAGGGCGGGAGTGTCGCCGTGCAAATCCTGACCCAGACGATTCCCTTCCTCAATGCCCGCATTCAGGGGCTTGAGCGGTTGGCCCGAGGCGGCAAAACTGCGCCCGGCAACCGGAAGCTGTTGGGGATGCGTCGCGAGTTTGCCACGCACGGACTGATGATTATGGGTGCGAGCATGATCCTGCTGGCGCTGAACTGGGATGATGAACGCTACTGGGAACTTCCCCAGTGGGAGCGCGAGCAGTACCACCACATTTTCATCGGCAAGGAGCATTTCCGCATCCCGAAGGCCTTTGAGGTGGGCGCGATTTTCTCGACCATCCCCGAACTGCTGATGTCTGAAGGCCATTCCAAGCAGGACAGCGACCTGACAGGCGGAATCAAGCGGATGATTACCAGCACCTTTGCCCTGGACTGGCCGCAGGTGGTCAAGCCGTTCGTGGAAATGTGGCAAAACCGCAAGTCGTTCACGGATGCGCCCATTCTCGGACTTGGAGACCAGTTCAAGCTGCCTGAAGACCAGTACAACGAGTTCACCAGCGAGACGGCGCGTGTCGTCGCCGACGCCATGCCCGACAATGCGCCCGAGTGGATGCGCAGCCCGAAGCGGCTGGAGGCCCTCTGGCAGGGATACACGGGGACGCTCGGCATGTATGCCATGGATATGTCCGACATGCTGGTGCGAAAAGCGGCAAACATGCCTGACTCGCCTGCCAAAAACTGGAAAGACTGGCCGGTGCTGTCGGGTATGGTTGGCCGATTCTGGCGCTCGGAGACTCCCCGCCCGAATCGCTACGTCGGGGAGTTCTACGACATGTACAACGTATTGCAGGAGGCTACCCAGCGGGCGGAATACTACCGCCGGGCGGGCAAGGTGGAACAACTCGGCAAGGTGATCGACGAAAACCTGCTGGTGCTGGACAACGAAACCGTCCTGAAGAACGCCTATGCTGACATCGCGGACATCCGCGAGGCGCAGCAAGACATCATGGCGGACCCGGTGATGAGCGCTGAAGACAAGAAAGCCGCCATGGACGAACTGACGCGCAAGCGGAATGAACTGGCGAAGCAGGCGGTGAAGGAAGTCGGCAACTGATGGGGGCCATTCGGCGCTCCGGGTACATCCCTTAGCACGTGAAATCGAACGTACAGATCAGCGAGACGCAGCTATCGGGGCTGAAGGCGTACCTGGAGCGTCGGGAAACCTCGCTGCGCACAGACAACCGCCAGCGGATCAACGCGGACCGCAAGAGCATCCTCGATTACCGTAACTGCAAGGACCGAAAGAGCGGCGTGTTCGCGAAGGAAAATCTGTCCTGGCCGCTGCTCTCGATGGTGGTTGACCACTTCATCGTGCGTACGGAGGACGAGATAACCGGTACCGCCCCTTATTTCAACTTCAAGCCTGAGGGGATGTCGGATGCGGACAAAGCGCTGGCTGCCGACAAGTATTTCCGCTTTCGCCTGGACAAGATGGGGCAGCTACGGGCCCGGATTGAGGACGCATATTTCCCGATTTTCACGCAGCGGGCCGCGATATTCAAAGCGACCTACGAGGAGATTTACGACGAGTGGGAAGAGCGGGGCCGGCTGGTTCTGCATGACGCGGATGGCCCGATTGAAGTGCTTGACCGCGGCATTGACGATACCCGTTACATCCTTTTCGGGGATGAGGAGTGGGTTCCGCAGTCGGAGCCGGTGATAATGGAGCCTGGCCAAGAGCCTGTTGTGACCTCGTACCGGCTTGCCATTGACCCCTCAATTGAAATCCCGGCCGAGTTGTACGAAGCCGACCCGGGAGACCCCGCGTGGGAAGATTCCCCCTATCAGTGGGCCGCGCTGGATGAGCCTATCCGCTTCCGCGAGTATGCTTTTGCCGGGCCGCGTAGCGATCAGGTGGACTACGACCGCTTTTTTGCCCCGAGCAAGATTCGCTGTCTGACGGAAGCCGACGCGCTGTTCGAAGAGTACGACAAGCCGCTGCACTGGATTCGCGACCGGTGGATGAAACGCAAGGGCATGGACTGGGCGAGCTTCGAGGCCAACCTGAAAGCACAGGGCCAGACGGGCACCAGCGGCGAAGACGCTATCAACGGGGAAACCTTCCGCGACAAGGCCGACAAGGAGGGCGAAACGCAAATCGAAGATGCCGAGGAAACCCCGTTTAGGATTCAGGAATGGTGGATCGAACGCGATGTGCTGGGGTGGGGCAAGCCGCAGCGGCTGGTTGTCTGGCGCGAGAAGCAGAGCGGCGAAATCATCCTGGTTGAGTTCGCCGCGGTAGTCATGCCGGACCGGCGCGGGCGCATCCCTTATGACGCCATCGCTATCTGGAAGCAGGAGGAATACTGGTGGGGTTACTCGCTGCCGGAAATGCTGGACCAGTATCAGGACCAGGTGGACAAAATTTTCAATGCCTGGCTGTTCCGCAGCAAGATCCAGAACGGTTCCCTGATAGGCGTCAAACCGGACAAGACGATTGGTGGCGTGAAGCCTGAGGATGTGCAGCCCTTCGAGACGGTGGAACTGCAGGCGGACGCGAACATCGACGACTGGCTCCAGATCAAGAATTTTCCCCAGACCGATGCCCGGACCGCTGAGTTGATGGGCATGATTATCCAGGCCGTTCAGCTTTGGCTGGGGGTGAGCAACATTGCCCAGGGCGACCTTTCGAACACCAAGACCAACACAACGGCCTATGGCGTGGACGCGACTTTACGGGAAGCCGGAAAGCTTTCCCGCCGGTGGACGCGCCGCATCATTCGCGGGCTGACCTCGCACATCCGCAAGCTGGTGATGATTGAGGTAGCGACGATGGATGAAGTCATGGCCTACGCTTACACCGAAGGCAACGAGGAGTTTATCGGCTGGATGAAGCGGGCTTCCCTCCAGACCAACGGCGCGAACATCATCGACTGGGATGTGCAGGTCGTAGTCAGCCAGCAGTACACGCAGACGACGGTTGAGGCGAACCGGCTGGTGCTGGAAATCATCGAAAAGTACGCGGCGAGCGACCCGCTCATGCGTCTGCGCATCCGCCTGCCGCTCAAGCAATCGCTGATCGCGCTCGGCCACGACGAGGTTGACCAGATGCTTCCCATGCCGACCGAGCAGGAAATCGCCGCCTACCAGCAAATGCAGGCCAATATGGCCGACCGGCTGCCGCAAGAGGGTGAAGCCCAACCGATGAGCGCATGAGCAACCGACGCATTCTTACGAACGGGGTCCGGCTGAAGCCGTCCGACTTCAGCCCACAGGAGCGTCACGCCCATCTGGCCGCGCTCCAGACCCACCCCGGATGGGAAATCTTTGTGGCCGAGTACGAGGACGCGCTCCGGGCGATGTCAGAAAAGGCGCTTGGGATCGACCTTGAAACGGAGAGGCGCGAGCGGATGGTGACAGCCTACCATGAGGCCAAAACGACCTTTCACCCGGAGGCGATTGTACGAACCGGGATTAAGGTGGCCGAGACAGAGCGCAACCGCCTGCGTCAAGCGAGTCTTGACTAGATTGGCAACCGATACGCCCGAAAACCGTCTGCGGGCAGTATCGGCGCAATGAGACGTTCAACCTCTTCGCAGAAGATCACCATCGCCGGGGCCGGAGCGTCCCAGCCGGTCGAGCTTGGACCCAGTGCCAGCTTTGTGCTTGTCGCCGCTGCCACCATCGCAAGTGGAACCATCGTTGTGCAGCCGCAGGCCTGCATCGGTGGACGGTGGGCGGATTATGGAGACGCGATCACCGTCAGCGCGGAAGAGCCTGAATCGGCCATCGTTGAAATCCCCAACCGGTGCTTTCGCTCACTGCGCATGAAGGTGACGGCAAACACGGCGGTCGATAGCGAAGCCGCCAGCGTACCGCTTGACTGGCATTTTGAGTCTCCGCCCGCCGCCTAACCATCAACATTTCCAGCTATGAACGAGCCGCAATATATCCTGTTTCCTGTTCGCAGCGCCGAGCAGGGGTATGTCCGCCCGGAGATCGGTCGAGACAAACGCAGCAACCGCATTTTTGATGCCAAGACATTCGTCTTCGACCTGACCAATGATCGCTGGTATCGCGGTGACGGAGCGACGAAGGGAGGTGTAGATCTTAAGTCCGAACCGCTTTATATTTCATCTGCCGACGCTCGCTATCTGCGGCAGGCGCTCAACCTGTCCGACTTGCCTGATAAGCTCGCCGCCCGCACCGCCCTCGACGTGTACAGCAAACCGGAAGCGGGGCTCATGGCCGATTGGACGCCTTATGTCTCGCCTCCCGCTGGCAGTTGGTGGGCGACTCCGGGGAATTTCGATAATCAGGTCATCAGGCGGCCAGACGGAACGTTTGAGCTGGCCCGCGATTTCGATGCCTACTGGGAAACAGCCACGCGCGGACTAACGGTCACTGAGCTTTTCATCGACGCCGAAAACGGCGATGACGTGACTGGCGATGGCCTGACATGGGGAACGGCATGGAAAACATTAGCCAAGCCGGGCGCTGAAACTTCAAATTGGACAAGCGTTCAGGCGGTGATCCTTAACATTCGCGGCACTTTCGACTGGCTGGCGATGTGGTCTATCACTGGAGTCGATCCCGCGAAGCCGCTCATGGTGCGCGGCCACGGAGAGGCTCGGGTTGCGGTCTCAGTCGCTGCGAGCACAATCACCTGGACGCAGGAGAGTTCCCCGAACACGGATGTCTGGGGGTTTGACTATTCTGCTCAATCAGCTCCGGTGGGCGCACGCACACCTAATGGCGTCTATGACCCCGGACAGCTTGATGCCTTCGGGGATTACACAAGCTATAGCTCAGCCGAAAGCATTGAAGAGTGTCAAGCGTCGCCGCAGAGCTTCTTCTTGGACACGGTAAACTCGAAGTTTTATGTCCACACCGCCACCGATCCGTCCAGCACAAGTGCAGCCGTGAGCGTGGATCGTTGCGGGCTGGCATTGGGCACAAATGCGCAGACGTTCCTGGACAGCATCACGATCGAAGGCGGTTGGGCTTCCATCATCACCGGCTCGTCAACGACGATGCAGTCCCTTTTTTACCGTCGCTGTAAATTCACCTCTACCTTTCCTGATCCCGCCGGAGTGCAGTCTGGAAATGCGATGAACTTCACCCCGTCCCCGAACGGTCTTTGTATCGGGTGGGACAGCATCGCGACGAAAGCATGGAAGGACGGCTTCTCCTACAGCGGCACGAACACGGTGGTCGAAGTCCGCAATATTGGCCGAAGTAACGGCGTTGATGTCGCGGGGACGGCGCACAACGGCACCACGGGCCACGGTGCTATCCGTGCTCTCTTATTGTCCGGCCAGTATTATAAAAACCTTAACCGCAACGTTCACTACGTGCAGACATCGACACTCTGGGCCATTGGCTGCGCCGCTGGAGATGCCACCACCGACCTAACCGATGCCGATCAATCTGTGGATTGGTTCGTGAGCTTCACCGGAGGGGGCGTCACTGCATGGCTGGATCGCTGTGTCCGATTCGGAAATTCGCTCCATCCTCTGATGGTCATCGACGGTACCGTCCGCGTGCGCAACTGCAACTTCCAGCCCGCCGACTTCACCGGCGGTGGGTCGGCCTACAGCTATTAATATCATGCAAGTGCGCAAGCTCAAACGCGGGGACTACGCCCACAACACACCTGCCGAAATCGACGCAGCGTTTATCGCCGCCAACTACTAGCAGCCATGCCCGAGAACGAAAAGAAACAGGTATCCAAGACAGGCGCTCTCGTGGGGGGCGGCGTCACCGGCACGGTGATCTTCGCCGTGGACAAGCTGGTGCTGCCGATCCTGAACAAGCCCTATGGCGAGTACCTGATTGCCGGGCTGGCCGGGATCGCCCTGGTGGGCGTCTTTATCGAGCGCATCGTGCGCATCAAATCCAACCAAGATCAATAACATGAAAACCCGAGAATTCATCTTCCTCTCTGTGCTGGCTGCCGCCAGCTTTCTCTTTGCCGGTTGTGCCACGAGCGATCCGGCTTCCGACCGCATCAGCTACTCCGGCCAGTTCGGCGAATCCGAGGTGGATCTGGACATTGCGCTGCCCAAGGACACGAGCGGGAAAGCCTTCGTCATCGAGGGACACACGGTCGCCAATTCGCTTGAGCGCACATCCGACATCGTGGACGCCGGGGCCAAGGTGCCCGACTCGACGGCTCCGACCACGGCTAGCATGATTAACGACATCCGTGGTTACGCGGACGGATCGCCCGTACTGGAGAAGGAATTTCAGGGCTTCCGCGTGACGATGGTGGACATTAACCAGGCGAACAACCCCGAGGTGATTTCGCTGGTGGTCGAGCTAAACAAGGCGATCAGCGAGAACAATACCGCGCTCGCCTCAGAGATCGCCGGGAAAATTGCCGAAGCGATTGTGGCCGGGGTTAATCCGGCCAGCTCCGCATCTTTGCTGACCGACTAACATCCGCCCGCGATGCTCCCCGTAGGACAAGACAGGCTCGACGACCTCCTGCAAGCCGCAGGGGTCTGGAAGCCTTATGTTTCTGACCAACCAAGGCCCTATTACTGGGGTGTGGATTGGGGGGACATTGCTTTTGAGCGCGGCTATGCGAGCGAGCTTGAGAGCAGCTTGTGGCCAAAATGGGTAGCCTCGTTGAGTGCGGAGGCCGGAGAAAAAGAATACCGCCGGACCAAGGACTACTCGTCAGTGGACCGCATGCAGTTTTGCCCGCGTGGGGATGGCTGGTATCCGACATGGCTTGAGGATGCTGGCGACTGTGAGAACCAGGGACACGACTTCATCACGTTCTGCGGACGCATGAACGCCTTCACGGCTCGCAAGCGCGGCATCCGGAGATTCGGGTTCGGGTTGCTCGGATTGTCCTATGTGGCGGAAGCGAAATTCGAGGACCGGCGCGAGGGCGGACATTTCCGGGTTTGCCTCGTTGATGAGCGCGACCCCAACGGTGAGCCGGGCACGCTCCGGCCCTTTGAGCAGGCGACAGGCACTTTCATGGCCCACACCAAAACAGAATGGGAGAGCGTATGGCACGTGCATGCTCGCTGATCCTCCTGATCCTCCTGCTCTTCCTGGCCGGTTGTTCCACCCCGCAGGACGTGGACACCTTTGAGCCTGCCCAACCTGAATTTATGGAACTTTCCGAATGAGCATCACTGAAGCCAAAGAGCAAATATCCAAGGGGCTGATTATGGCCGCTGCTTTCATCGTGGTCACAAGCGCGACTATCGGCGGCGCATGGCTCTATGGCAAGTTGGCCATCGTGGACAAGCACGAGGTGCGCCTGACGCTCGTCGAGGATCGGCTCTCGGACGTGGATAGCCTGTCAGCATCGGTGGACCGACTCAATACGGCTCTTAACGTGCAAAACGCTTTGCTCGGGCGCATCGACGAACGCCTGAAAGTCGCGGAGCGAAACGGAAAATGAAAGAGCCTACGGTAGATCTTCGGCCCGAGGGCGAACCGCTGAGCGGAGAAGATCAGGCGCGTCTGCACATGGCCGCCTGTGGGCAACATCTTGAGGATGCCGAGGATGAATACGCGAAGGCGTACATCGACGTTTACGGCCCTCCGAAGATTGGCAACTGATACAGTGGAAAAGCCGTTGTGCCTACATTTCGGGCACAATGTCAGACGCAGCCAACAAGCCCACCGATAGCCAGAACGTCCAGGAGCCCGAGCGCCCGGAAGCTGGCGGTGACACCACATCCGCCCTTGAAACTCTGCAAGAGTACGGGGTGGATGTTTCCGACGATGCCGTGCAGGACGCCCTGCTGGGTGACAAGTCCGTGGAGGACATCATCGCCGAATTCGGCAAAACGCCGCCGGAAACCCCGAAGGAAGAAGCAGTCGTTGAAGGAGACGACGAACCGCCCGCCAAAGAAGAAGCGGCAGGGGACGAAGAGGAAGAAACACCGGTCGGCGACGACAATCCCGAGGGCGAACCCCAGAAAGAGGACAAGGGGCAGCATCGTTCGGCGCGTGTGCGTATCGCCTCTGACGAAGACCTCAACATCGTGCTGGCGGCGAAGGAACTGGGCATTTCGATCACCGAGTATTTCGAGCTTCAGCGGGCCAAGCAGCAACCGGCTTCCGGTAATGGGCAACCGCAGCAGCAGGCTCAGGCCGAACCGGTCAAGGATACCAAGGTTGAGGGCTGGAATCAGGAGATGGCCACCCTCGACGAAGAAATGGCCGAACTCGAAAAGCAGATCGACCAGGCGAATGAAGACCTGGAGACGGCCACGGCGATGAAGCTGTCCAAGCAGTTCACCCAAAAGATGCTCGAAAAGGGCCGGATCGAACTGCGGATCGAGGCCTACGAGGCCGGAAAGCAGAACAGCTTTGAGCGTGAAGCCGCCGACTCCCGTAACCGGATGATCGGCAAGTATCCCGAACTTGGGAAAACGGGCCGCGAATCGCTGGCCTTTCAGGGCTTCATCAGCACGCACCGGGCAGACGACCCGGTCTTTATGCGCCCGAACTGGATCGAAGTTCTGGCCGACAAATTTGCAGAGCAGTACGGCACCCCCGCGACAAGCCCCGCCAAGGACGAGGGCCGCAAGGCAAGTGCTGATGCTCCCAAACCGCAGCGACAGCCCCAAGGCAAGCAGCAGCTTTCCAAGGCAAAGCTATTGGACTCCCAGCGCGGCACCAAGCCCCCGGAAGTCCAGTTGCCGAAGTCCGAGGCAGAGCAAGAGGCACTGATCGACCAGGCGCTCGAGGAAATCGACAGGCTCCCTCCCGGGGAGCGTACGCGGGCAACCGCACGTCTGTTCGGCGGCAAAAAGCAGGTCATGGGCACGCGCTGACCACACTCAACCGCAACCAATTAATCATTTCACATCATGAGTATCGAACTCGATAAAGTCACTCTCCTGAGCGAGTTGAAGGCTAAAGACCCCAACTTCGCCAAGAAAATCTGGTCTCGTAAAATCAAGCACGACGCCAGGAACAAGAATCCCTTCAAGCCGCTGATGGGCCAGGACGGCTCCGGTATGCCCATCTGCGAGAAGACCGACCTGAACAAGATGGGCGGCGAGACCGTCACCTTTACGACTACCGCCGAACTCGGCGGGCAGGGGCGCAAGGGTGAAGAGGAACTCAAGACCCACACCAATATCTTCGACTTCGGCACCTACGGGGTCACGGTCGGCGAACGGGCCTGGGCGGTTTCCTACAACAAACTCCTGCAGTTCCTGCGCCTGCGCGGGGACGACATGAGCGTCGAACAGCTCGCCAACTCGGTCTGCGCCAACTGGTGGGGACAGATGGAGACGGACGACATTCAGCAGATGTTCCTGCGCATCGCCCGTCTGGTTGCGCCCCGCAACATGAAGCGGGTGAACAACCGCACCAGCCAGGACGACCTGACGCTGGCCGACACCCTCAACACCGGCGGCATCGAGTACATGCAGCAGGCGCTGATTACCAATGGCGCGACGCCGATTTACGTGGAAAAGGAAAAGTACGGTGGCGAAGTGCCGCAGTACATCCTGTTCTCCACCTGGCAAAATGCCGCCTCCCTCGAGGACGAGCAGAAGTTCCGCGATGTCATGCGCGAAGCGGCTGCCCGCGGTGACAAGAACCCGTATTTCACGGGGCGCTTGCCGCAGTGGAAGAACACGGTCGTTCTGCGCGATAACGTCGTCATCAGCTCCTCGACCGGCCGTCTGGCCCGTCCGATTCAGCCGATTGCCCACCTCGGGCAGGCGCTGGCGGACGAAAGCGCCACGACCATCACCGGCGGCGGTCTGCGCAACTCGGACGCCTCCCGCACCGATCCGGCGCTGTTCGACTACTTCGCGAACTTCCCCGGCTTTGGCTGGACCTTCTACGAAGGCGAATCGACCCCGGCGGATGCCAACACGTACTACGCGATCATCTACAATCTGACCGATGGCAAGTACGAGGGCATCAGCTACACGGCGGCCAACAACAACGGCAACCGTCTGGCGAGCGTGACCCGCGAGGTGGCCACGATCCTGCCGACGGACAATGCGCGGTACTCCAACGCTCACCCCTCGGACTCGCTCATCATCCCCTGCACCAAGAACGGGGTTCCGCTGGGCTGGTCCATCGCCATGGGCGCGGAAGCGCTGCTCCTGGCCAAGGGCGCTTACGATGCCGAGCCCATCCAGCACTCGGACGACTACGATCGGGTGAAGGGCCGGGGCATCCACGGCATCCGCGGCTACGGCTCGCCGAAGGACACCATCGGGCGGTTCCCGAACTTCCAGGTGCTCGAACACGCGGTCGAAATCCCGGGGGTCAGTCTGGTGGACATGTCCGCCTAATCCTCTCCACCAATCCACAACGCAAACAAGGCCTCCCGTCCCGCAAAGGCGGGGGGCCTTTCCTTTTAAAGCCAAGACGCACCATGAAAATTATCCTGAAAATCCTGAACGAGACGATCACTCACCGGCAGTTCCGCAAGCTCGACGGCCTGCGCAAGGAATTGTACCCCTTCAAGGCCGACCAGAAGCTGCGTTGCTACACGCACGAACTGGCTTCCGATTCGCCGGAAAAGCTCCAGGCGGAAATCGACTCTATCGTGAACAACACGAACGGGGCCAAGATTTCGCTGGTGGTGGACAAGGACGCCTTCCACGCCCTGACCGCGCAGCCGCGTAAGGCAACGGGCGAGTGGAGCCGCCCTTCTTACGGCAGGCTGCCCAAGGATCAACTCGTTGACATGTGCAAGTCGCTCGGCATCGAGGTAGACGGGCGCAACACCGACAGCAGCATGCGCAAGCTGCTCGACATCTACTACGATGCGCAGGAACATCTTATCAACGCCTACGACCTGCCGAAGGCGGAGGCCGAGGTGGAACCGAAGACCGCCGCCGCCAGCGATCAGGAGGCCGACAAAGCCCCGGAGGCTGATGTTGAAACCGACGCCCAAGCGGAAGCAGGCGAGGGTACCGCGCCCGAAGCTGAAGACGCCAAGGCGGAGGAAGGCGACAGCCCGAAGGCGGAGGCCTAAGCCATGACGGTCGGCGACATCGAAGACATGCTGGCGGCTCCGCTCGGAGTGGAGTCCGTCAGCGAGCTTCCGCAATCTTCGCGGAACCGGATCAGGAGCGTCGTCAACGGCGTTCTTTCCCGTATCTACGCCCCGGAAGATGGCAGCCGGCCGAAATGGTCAGAGCGCAACCGCGGTTATCGGATGCCCGCCCCCAAGTCCGTGACGCTGACCGTGACGGAGGGGGCGGCTACCTTTACGGCCGTCGGGCACACCTTCGACAATTCGCAGGCCGGTTGCGTCATCAAGACGGGCGAGTCTTGGTATAACTACGCCGGGAAGGACGGTAGCAATGCCGATTGCTTTACCCAGCCCTACAACGGGCCGAGCGGGACGGTCGAGGGCACCGTGTATTTCTGCTGCGCCACGTTGGAGAACGATGTTGTCGGCGTGATCGGTGTGCCGCAGGCGGTCGGTATTGGCCCGCTTGAGGCGATCAGCGGGGTGGACGAGCAAACGCTCTACCGCGCCTACTGGACGGCGGATTTTACGGATCTGCGCAACTACTACCGGGCCTACGACTATCCGCGCCGGACCTTTGAGCGCGGAAACGAGTACGACCTGGGCGATCCGTATTTCTACTTCATCGACGACGCCGCTTTCAGCCCGCTGGCAAACCTCAGCGTGAGCAAGCGGCTCTTCATCTACCCGCTTCCGGATGTGGCTGTCTCGATCCAGTTGCGCGTGAACGTGGTGCCTCAGGTAGCCTCTGACGCTGACCAGATCCCGCTTCCTCCCGGCGTGAACGACTCGGTCTTTCGGGCGCTGGCTCAGGAGTCGATGGCCAACGTGTTTGAGGACTACCCGGTGAGCAATGTCCAGGGGCTGCAGGTGGAGGCAGCGCGGGGCCGGGCGCAGATCAAGAGCCTGTCCAAGACCCAGCGCGTGAGAAAGGGAACGCTCCGGATGCCGCCGGGCTGGTAAACCATGAACTACTTCGACATCACGAATCTGCTCGGCGTATCGACGCAACAGGACTCCACGGAAGCAGGAGCAGGGACTTTCAGGCGGGCCGTCGGCGTCATGCCGTATCCGGCGGGAGCGTTATCGAGCGGGCCGAAGTGGGGATATTTCAAGGATGGGTTCGGAGAGCCCTTAAAGGTTACAATTTATAATCCCTTAGGCCGTATTTTTGCCTATAATGCCGAGATTGGATCTGCCCGCATTGTATTTATGTCGTCGTCAGGGGATATTCATTGCTTGACGGATTACTGCTTGAATGGATCAAGTGTAGATACATCTCAGGCAGTTACTCCGCAGGGGCTCAGTGGAATGGCTATCACTAACGCTTCGACTGAGAAATGGTATGCCTCACGCATCGGCCCTTATCTGCTCCTGGGCAATGGAATTCTATCAAACCGGTATATCACAACGGCTGCGGTTGGTGGGGTTAGCGTTTTAGGCGTAGGCACCCCTGGCGACTTTTACGACAAGGCCGTTGAAAACTTCCCGCCGTGTACCTGCTTTGCCCTGACGGCTGATCGCCGCATCTTGGCCGCTGGCAACGCCGCTCAGCCCTTACGTGTCTGGATCGGCGCACAGGCCACCGACCAGCATGGGCTGCTCTTTGGCGTCGAATCGCTGGATACCTCCTACGTGGACATCGTCCAGACGGGCGCAACCCGCATCACGGCGATTTCGGCCATGAACGACTATTACAGCGTCCATACGGACGCCGGGGTTGTCGATCTGTTCGGGTTTACAAACACGAATGACGGGTGGACGGCCATTCAGCGCCCGAGCACAGCCAACGCCGGAGCGATCAACCCGCATTGCGTGAAAGACCGTGACGGGTTTTCCAGCTACTACCTGGGGACCGACGGAGAGCTTTACCGGGATGAAGCCGTGCGTACCGGACCGCCGGAAAAGCGCTTCGCCAAGCAGGTGGACACGGCTACCGCGCACGCTGCCGGTCAGTGGAACCGGGACATGGATGTTGAGCTTGCGGCTACCCCTGCAACGGCCCACCTCTTTGACATCGCCTATGACCGCTCCCGCGGGCTCGTGTACATGCTCGGACGGATGCCGAAACGTGCGCAGAGCGAAGCCGGGGAAGATCATGAGTCGGAAATCCGCATGGGGTTATGGTGCTACAACGAGCAGACCAAGCAGGTGACAGGCCCCATGCTCTGCCCAAATCTGCGCTGCATGACGCTGGTGGGGTCTATCGACACGCCCAACCGCTATCTGGTGGGTCTCAACTCGGAGGGCTACCTGATTTACGCCGACCTCGGCTTGACCGACGATATTTCGCCCGAAACGGTGGAGCCGATTGGAACGGCAATAGGCGGTGCCTACACGAATGCTGAAGCCGTCGGCGGCTTTAACCCGACGGTGGTCGTCGGCGATGGCGAATTTGCAATCAACCGGAGAGCATCCGGCATCGATACCTGGCAGCTAAAGCTGGAGTCCTATTCGCAACTGAAAGTCGTCGGGCTTACCGAACGCATCATAGAGGGGGAGTTCTTTCGCAACGCTTCGCTGTCGGTGCTGGAAACGCCCTGGCTCGACCTTGGAGCTCCCAGCATCCGCAAGATGTTTCGCCAGATCAGGCTGACCTTCGACCGCAACCCGCACGTTTACGCCTACGCGAGCGTGCGCTCGGATGATGGCTTTGAGCGTACAATTCATCGCGGGCTGCTCTACCCGAATGCTCAGTGCGTGTTATCGACAAACGCGGGAGGGAAGCGCATACAGCTTCGGCTCGTGCTGATTGGCTTTCTGGACAAGCCGTTTGTCCTGCGTTCGCTCTCGATTGGGTATGTCCCGGCCCGTTCGGTCGCACGCTAGCCATTAAATAGCGGCTGTACTTGGGGGATTCTATTCCCAGATGCCGCTGCTTCTTGTTTACGGCCTCGTGGGTGACTCCGTAGAGGCCGATCAGGGTTTGGCGGGAGCGCATGGAAGGCTTGAGGGCGTGCATCATGCAGATGTCGGCCAGGCTGATGATGCCGACGCCAGAGACGTTGTTGTTGCCCTGCAGGCTCTGATACCTGGACTCGCAGTCCCGCCGGTAATCCTCCTGCGCGGCCAGCGGCTCGTCGGGGTCTTTCCCGAGCATTTTGAGCACCTGACGCCGGTCTAGGCCAAGCGCCTGCAGGACGGGGGTAAAGCTGATGTCACCTTCCATTAAAACCGGTAATCACGTCGGTGTGAAGATAGCGGGCAATGGTGGAGGGGATAACCACATCGGCAGCGACGGAGAGTTTTCCCTTAGAGAAGTCCCAATCCAGATCAATCCGCATGGAGGCGGTATTCTTGTGGCTCAGGGAAGCGGCCATGAGCACCGTATTCAACTCGCGGTCCAGCACCTTGCCAACCGTCTCGTGTAGTTCATCCCTGATCTTTTCCCGGTGGTTTTTGACCTTCAAGAGAAATTTTTCCTGATCCGACCGCTCCATTTGACCCTCCCGCTTCTCGTATGACTGAATTTACATAAGAGATACATAAGCGGCTTTTAAGAAAAGTCAATCTTAGGCCAAGCGCACTCGTAAGTGCTTGAAACTCAAATGGCACACCCGAAGGGAGTCGAACCCCTAACCTCCTGATCCGTAGTCAGGCGCTCTATCCAATTGAGCTACGGGTGCACGCTTGAGGAAAGCGTGGGATTCAAAGGAGGGGAGGGGGGCTTGGCAAGCAGAACTTTCACAAAAAACGCATTTATTTTTTCGGAGCAGAAATGCTCGCGGTTGAACAGCGGCGGGCTGCATATTCAGAAACCGGGGGTTGGGAGTTAGGCCGCTTTGAAGTGGTAGCGGGATGTGCGCAGTTTTTAATCCTCGTAGCTGATACGCCAGAGTCGGCCTTGGCGAGAGTCGCTGATGTAGAGGCTGCCGTCGGGGCCCACGGCCAGGCCGCAGGGGCGCGCGCGGGCTGAGCCGGGGCTGATGACTTCGGGCTCGCCCGCGAAGCCGTCAGCGAAGTTTTCCCAACCGCCGGAGGCTTGCTCGCCGTCGAAGGGAACGAAGACCACGTTGTACCCGCCTTGCGGGAGCGGGGCACGGTTCCAGGAGCCGTGGAAGGCGATGAACGCGCCGCCCTGATAGCGCTCGGGGAATTGGGAACTGGTATAAAAGACGAGTGCGTTTGGGGCCCAGTGGGCGGGAAGAGCGATGACGGGGGCTTGGAAGTCGTCTCCCCCGTCGAGCCCCCGGATCAGGCCGGGTTTCCAGGCGGTGTCCGGCTGGCCGCCGTATTCGGGAGCGAGCATGCGCCGGTTGGCGAAGGGGTCCCAGTAGGTGTAGGGCCAGCCCGCGTTGCTGCCCTCTTTGAGCAGGTGCATTTCCTCGGCGGGGAGGCGGGCGTTGTCTTCCTGGGAGAAGAGCTTGGGGAACAGGAAATCGAGTTGATCGCGCCCGTGCATGACGGTGTAGAGCTGGTTGGCGGCCGGATTCCAGGCCAGGGCCACGCAGTTGCGAAGGCCGGTCGCGAAGCGTTTCCCGTCGGTCTGCCGCTGGTCGGTCGTGGCGGCGTCAAAGACCCAGATGCCGCCGCCCTGTTCAAGCTGGGGGCAGTTGACGATGCCCTTTGAGCCGGGGGTGCGAGGTTGTTCCTGGCAGGCGTTGGAGGGGGCGCCGGAGTTGACAAAGAGCCGGCCCTCGCCGTCGAGCGCGATGGATTTGGCGTTGTGGGCGTGCTGGCGCGGGAAGCCTTCGACGACGGTTTCAACCGGCCCGGCGGGGACGAGTTCGCGCCCGGCGAATTCCTGGCGCAGCACCTCGGTTGCGGTGGAGTAGTAGAGGTATTCAATGTCACCGGCGGTGGTGGGAACGGTGGCCAGCGCGATACCCGTCCCGGTACCGGGGCCGAAATACTCGACCTGATCGTAAGTACCGTCGCCGTTGGTGTCGCGCAGGGCGGCGATGCCTCCGCCTTCGGTTTCCTTGCTCAGGCGCACGTAAATGTCCCCGTTGGCGCGGACGCTGAGGTGGCGGGCGGGGCCGACGCCGGGGTGGACGACTTCGGCTTTGAATCCGGCGGGAAGTCTCAGCCCGTCTGCGGCGGGAGCCAGCGGAGGCTGGGCGGGGTTCTGGTTGGGGAGCTGGGCGGTCAGCGGCAAAGGCAGGAGCAGGAGGCTGAGAAGGAGGTTGCGAACTGGGTTCATGGCGACTGCGTATGAGTTGTTTTTATCGAGCGGTGCGGGGCCGCTAATGTCGTTGCTGAGAGTTAACTTGTCAAAGGCATGTGTGCTCCGGTATAACTTTCCACATCTATGGCCCGTAAGCCGAAAACCAAGTGTATCGGCATTCTCACTTCTGGTGGGGATTGCCCGGGGTTAAACGCAGCCATCCGCGGAGTGGCCAAGTCCGCCATGCATCACGGGATCAAAGTCCTTGGCGTGATGGACGGTTTCCGCGGATTGGTCGAGAACCGCTTTGTGCATCTGGAGGATGCGCAGGTTTCCGGCATCCTGACGCTCGGAGGCACGCTTCTGGGGACCAGTCGGGACAAGCCGCACAAGATGCCGATGGGCGATCAGGTGCTGGACATGACCGAGGTCGCCGTGGCCAACGCCAAGGCGCAGCAGATCGACTGCCTGGTCTGCCTCGGGGGCAACGGCACCCAGAAAAACGCCCTGCGCATGCAGAAGGCCGGGCTGAACGTGCTCACCCTGCCCAAGACGATCGACAACGATGTGGCCGAGACGGATGTTTCCTTCGGCTTCGACACGGCGATGAACATCGCCACCGACGCGATTGACCGGCTCCACACAACCGCAACCAGCCATCACAGGGTCATCGTCTGCGAGCTCATGGGGCACAAGGCCGGCTGGCTTGCCCTCGGGGCAGGGGTCGCTGGTGGTGCCGATGTGGTGCTGATTCCCGAGATCCCCTATGATTTGAACATTGTAGCCGAGCACTTGATCGAGCGCCGCAAGCACAACAAGCGCTTTTCCATCATCGCCGTGGCCGAAGGGGCCGTTTCCAAGGCCGAGGCCACGCAGTCCGAGGAGCAGCGGGAGAAAAAGAAGCAGGCCAAGAAAAAGGTGGCCGAGCGCAAGCACAAGCCGGGCGAGCCGCATCTGGTGCAGGAATCACTCGACAGCCGCATCGCCCGCGAACTCCAGCAACTGACCGGATTGGAGGCGCGCACCACCTCCCTCGGCCACGTCCAGCGGGGTGGCTCCCCCTCCGCGCGCGACCGCCTGCTATGCACCCTGCTCGGGACGACGGCTGGCCGCCTGCTGGCCGAAGGCCATTATAACAAGATGGTCGCTGTCAGGGGCACACAGGCCGTGCCGGTGCCGCTGGAAAAAGTGGCCGGGGTCATCAAAACCGTTCCCCGCGATCACGGCTGGCTGGAGGCCGCCATGCTGGTTGAGACTTGCCTCGGGGATCGCTAGGCTTGGGAGGCGGGGTAACTTCAGACTTGCGTGAGCCTGGCGTTGGCGAGGCGGCTAGTGCACAGGACTCATGCTCACGAAGCCCACAACCGGCGAGTGACCGGATGCGGAGCATGAAACCGTAAAGAGACGCCGAATGAAAGGGCCGGTTGATTAAACTCTTTGACGCTTGTCGCACAATATTGCTTATACTGTTCAAGGCCAATCGAAGGCCGAAAGAGGTGTAGGTGGCACGCGGAGGCAGAGTCTATCGGAGATTGCACCTTTAAACCCGTTTGACATGTGCCCTGCTTTTTGATGATAGAAGTTTAATGAAAAAAGAAACATCTAAACAATCGCCCAAAAAGGCGAAACGGCTGACCATTTATGATTTGGCCAGGCTAGCGGATGTTTCACCCGGGACGGTGAGCCGGGTACTGAACAACCGGGACAAAGTTCACCCTCAGACCCGTGAGAAGGTATTGGAATTGGCCCACAAAATCGGGTTGAACCCGCAGTCGTCGGTCCGCAACCGCGAGGTGGCGATCATTACCGAGCCGAGTTTTCAGGACCGCATCGGGGGCTATTCGGCGAGTCTTTCGGCCTTCACGACTTTTAACCTGTCGGGTAAAAATGTGGGGGTGCTGCTGCCGGAAAATCCGGTCGAGATGCTGCCCCACTACTACCTGGACGGAGCCATTACCGTGTCGGCGGAAAAGGAGATCCTCGAACTGCTCAAGTCGGTCGAGAAGCGAATCCCTGTCGTGTACATGGACCATTTCGAGGCCACGGCCGAGCAGTACACTGTCAACTCCGACCACTACCGCAGCGGCGAGCTGGCTGCGGAGCATTTTCTGGAGCACGGGCGGAGCAAGCTGGCCTTTATCGGTAACGATTGCCCGCCGAACCGCGTCCGGATGGAGGGCTATACGGCTGTCATGAAAAAGGCCGGAATCGAGCCGAATCCCCGGCTGCTCCAACTCGACCCCGAGGGCAGTCTGGCCTATACCTCCCTGACCCGCGCCCTGCGTAACGGGGCGGACGCGCTTTTTGTGCCGGGCTCCAGCATGCAGGCGGTGGAGGCGATGCACGTGCTTCAGTATGTGATGCGCAAGGAGGTTCCGAAGGACGTGTCCGTCATCGGCGGGGAGAACGAAGGGGTTTCGATTTTTCAGAATCCGCCGTTGACGACCGTGGCCGAGCCGCTGCGCGACATGGCCAGGCTGGCAGCGGACCTCATTATCAAGCTGGCAGACGGGGTGGAGGTCGAGCCGCGACACTACACCTTGCCGGTCAAGCTGATCGTGCGCGAATCCGTCTGATCCCTTTTTTTCGGCGGGATTGGCGATCAGCCCGCACGGGTCTGGTTAGGTTCGGCAGGCCCTGATAGGGAGTGGTGAAGGCGGGGCGTTCGCTTCCATTTGTAGGGGGAGGAGTTTTTAGGCTTCAATAATAAAACAATTTTACTATAAAATTAATTATTGAATAAAGAGTAATACATGGTAACGCTGGGCATAATGGATGCGGTAAATGAACGTAACCTGAACCGGGGGTGGCAATTTGCCTTGGCCCGGGAGAGCGGGAGCCTTGGCCGTGTGCCCGCCGCTGAAGACAAGGGGGTCCGGGTGGATTTGCCGCACATTCCCCGGCAGCATAAGCTCAATGCCGCGGATATGTGGGTGGGGGAGTGCTGGTATTGGCGGCAGCTCGACCTGGCGAACTGGTGCCCCGGCCAGCGCTGTTATCTGGAGTTTGAGGGGCTGATGCAGGAGTCATGGCTGTATGTCGATGGAGTGGAGGTGGCTCATCATTGCTCTGGCTATCTGCCGCTGGTGCTGGATGTGACTCCCTGGCTCGTGCCGGGAAAAAATCCTCTCGTCGCGGTGAGACTCAGCAACCGCTACAACCCCGACATTCCGCCCGGCAAGCCTTACGAAAGCCAGGATTTTTGCCTGTACAGCGGTATGTATCGCGGGGCGAAGATGCGAATTTGCAACGAGTTGCACATCACCAGCCCGAACCTGACGGGAGACTTCGCCGGGGGCGGGGTGTTGGTGAGTTATCCGGTGGCGGAAGAAGACACGGCCATCGTCTCGACCCGGACACACGTGGCGAATACCGGGGATAGCGCACGTACGTGCGTGGTCCGCTGCTCGGTACTTGGCCCAGATGGGAGCGTGTGCGCCACCTCGGATTCGGAAGAGGTGAGGGTGGAGGCGGGCACGGGTAAGCAGGTGGAGATGGATCTGCTTGTCCGCCAACCACGTTTATGGTCGCCCGCCTCTCCGCAGTTGTGCCGCCTGGAAGTGGAGTTAATTGAAGGCGGCACCGTGATTGACCGGGTGGGCGAGCGCATCGGCATCCGCCGGATCGAGGCTTCGCGTTCAGGAGGCTTCCGGATCAACGGAAAGGTCCACCGCCTGCGGGGGACAAACCGGCATCAGGACCACCCCTATGTCGGCAATGCTGTCCCCGACGCCGCCCAGGTGCGGGACGCACGCCGCCTGAAGGAAAGCGGGTTCGACTATGTGCGGCTTTCGCATTATCCGCAGTCTGTCAGCTTTCTGGATGCCTGTGACGAACTAGGAATCGTGGTCATGGACTGCATCCCCGGATGGCAGTTCATGGGTGGGGAGCGGTTTCGTGAAAATTGCTACGAGCACGCACGCCAGTTGATCCGCCGCGACCGCAACCACCCGAGTGTCTGCTTTTGGGAACTGTCGCTGAATGAGACGGACATGCCGGAGGATTTCGCCACTGCGCTGGACCGGATCGGGCACGAGGAGTATCCCGGCGACCAGTTTCTCACCTGCGGCTGGATGGACTATTACGACATCTATCTGCGTGCCCGTCAGCACGGCGGCCTGCACACGTATCGCAACGGGGAGAAGGCGCTCATTATCTCCGAATACGGGGATTGGGAATACTACGCGGCCAACGAGGGCTTTTCCCAGGAAACCGGCGAGGGTCTGAAGGAGAAGTGTCTGAACAGCCGCAAGACCCGCAAGGACGGCGATGCTGGCCTGTTGCGCAAGATGGGCAACTTCATGGAGGCTCTGGACGAGAATCTGACCACCCGCGCCATTGCCTGCGGGCAATGGGCCTTTTGCGACCATGCGCGCAGCCTTTCACCGGAACTGTCCACCATGGGGGTACGCGATTATTTCCGCTACCCGAAGTTCACGCATTATTTCTACCGCAGTCAGCGCGACGCGGGTGAGCCGATGGGAACTGGCGTGATGGAGCCGATGGTTTTCATTGCCTCTCACTGGACGGAGCAATCTCCGCTCACGGTTCACGTGCTCAGCAACTGCGAGGCGGTCGAGTTGACACTCAATGGCCGTCCGGTAGCTCCGGTGTCCGTTCCTGAGGCTTATCCTCATCTGCCGCATCCTCCGCGTCTTTTCACGCTGGAGCGCTTTGAACCTGGGACGCTGGCCGCGCGCGGGCTGATCGGTGGGCGCGTGGTGGCCAGCCACACGGTCTCGACTGCGGGTCGGGCGCGCGCGGTTGAGTGGACGGTGGACGAGGAAGGCGTGCCGTCGGTAAGCGGTCAACCGGATCTGCTGATTGTTCATGGCCGTATCGTGGATGCGCAAGGCACGGTTTGTCCGTTGAGCGATCTGCGGATCGCGGTTATTCTCAGCGGGCCGGGCCGATTGATAGGCGGCCATCCCCCATACTGCGAGGAAGGGATTTTCAGCTTTCTGGTGCAGACGACCGGAGAGCCCGGCACCCTGATGATCAGCGCGGAGGTGACGGGGCTTGATGTATCCGTTTTTAACTACGAAATAAAACCGTGTCCGCTGGCGGACGAAGCTCCCGTTCACCATCGGCTTTCATCGTAATCTTTTTATTCTCGTCGCGAAACCACTTTCGGTATGCTCCGTCCGCGCCCGGTGAAAAGGCGTGACAGGCGCCGTGCGCGATGATGAATCAACCTTGTACCCCTTTGTTTCATGGAAATTGTCCCACCCCAAGATGTGCCGGCTCAATCCGCTGGCGATTCCGGCGTTCAGCCGCGGGAAAACGCTGTTGTGCCCTTTTGGGAAAAGGTCGCCGTCGGGCTGGGCGGGATGACGATGTTTCACGGTAACTCGACCGTCAAGGCGACGGCGATGCCGTTTTTCAACATGATCCTCGGCGTGAACCCGGCCCTGCTTGGGCTGGCGCTGGCGATTCCTCGCTTATGGGATGCCTTCACTGATCCGGTGATGGGGCGCATCTCCGACCGCTTTCATTCCCGCTACGGGCGTCGCCGACCGTTTATCTTCTGCGGGGCACTGCTCATGGGGCTATCCTTCGGGATGATTTGGATGGTGCCGACGGGGTGGAGCGAGGGCGGGATCATGACGTGGTTCATCATTACCTCGCTGGTCTTCTATACCTGCTTCACGGTATTCTCGGTGCCCTACACCAGTCTGACCTTTGAGATGAGCCCGAACTATGATGAGCGCACGACCATCATGGGGCACGTCACGATCTGGACGAAGCTCTCGGAGCTGACCTACCAGTGGCTGATTCCCGCCGCCGGTGTGCTGCTGGTCTGGGGGCTTTGCTCCGATCAGGTGGCGGGGATACGCGCAGTCATGTGGGTCGTGGCCGTGGTGTTCATTGCGGGCTTTGGGGTGGCACCCGCGATCTGGGGGCGCGAACGCTATTACCGGGTGCAGGCCAAAGAGGTGGCCGCGCACGAGTCCGCCGGGTTCTGGAAAACGGTTGGGCAGACGTTTCAGAACAAGGCCTTCGTCGTGCTGATCGGGCTGACGCTGCTCCAGATCGTGGCCGGGATGCTGGGCAGCAGTCTCGATTATTACCTGCTGGTGTACTATATGTTCGACGGCGATGTCGTGGCCGGGTCGGTTTGGAAAGGGGCGCTGTCCTCGGCTTATGCAGGCTGCGGCATCATGTCGATCCCGGCCATCCTCTGGCTCTCCCGCCGGACCAGTAAACTCATCACACTACGCATTGTTTACACCCTCGTCATCCTCAATGGCGTCATCCGCTGGTTTGTCTATCAGCCGGGCAACCATATATTTATTTTCTTCGATGCGATTTTCGGCTCCCTGTACTGGATCGCGGTGTCCACGGTCAAGCAGTCGATGATGGCCGATATTTGCGATGAGGACGAACTGCGCCACCACGAGCGTCGCGAGGGGATGTTCAGCGCGGTCTTCGGGTGGGTGACGAAGACCGCGGTGTCGCTGAGTTTTTTCGCGGGCGGACTGGTGTTGGTCTTCGTGGGCTTCGACGCGCAAAACGGCGGCCAGCAGTCGGAGGAGACATTTCTGGGCATGCGCCTGTTCATGGTGATCGGCGGCATGATTCCGAACCTGATCGCCCTGCTCCTGCTGCAACTGTACCCGATCACCAAGGAGCGGGCCAATGAAACCCGCCGGGTGCTTGAAGCCCGTCGAGGCGCGGTCTGAATTTAACCCTGAATATATTTCATATGCGAAAGAATACTGCGCTTACTGTGGCTCTTGGCCTGATCGCGGGCGTTTGCCCCGCCGCTACAACGCGAGCCGCTGAGCCGTCCGCCCCGAATATCCTGGTCATCATGGCCGATGATCTTGGCTATGATGATGTCGGCTTTCAGGAGCAGGGGAAGCTGCGGGAGGTGACCCCGAACATCGACCGCCTGGCGGAGCAGGGTATGCGCTTTACGCAGGGCTACGCCTGCGCCAGTGTTTGCGGGCCTTCGCGGGCGGGCTTCATCACGGGGATGAACCAGCAGCGGTTCGGCTTTCAGGAAAACTTTCCGCCGGACTGGACGAACCCGCCCCACATGGACTGGCAGCGGGGCGCGTGGACGGAGTTCGGCATTCCCCCGGAGGTGAAAACGGTTGGCGACTACCTCCAGTCCGCGGGGTACCTGACGGGCGTCATCGGCAAGTGGCATCTGGGCTATGACGAGCAGTACTACCCGACGGCGCGCGGGTTCGACTACTTCTACGGCATGCGCAGCGGCGGACGGAACTATGTATCCACTCCGGACTACAACACGACCGACAAGATACCGGATAAGTGGCGGTCGATCGAGGAAAACGGTGTCATTGTGCCCGAGAGCGAGATCACTTATCTGACCGAAAACCTCACGGAGCAGGCGGTGGCCTTTATTGACCGGGCCGCGAAGGAGCATCAGCCCTTTTTTCTTTTTATGTCATACACGGCTCCGCACTCTCCTTATCAGGCGAAGCCGGAAGACCTCGCCCGCATCGACGCGCTCTTTCCGGACATTTCCAGGAAACGGGCGACCTACCTGGCCATGATCCTGAACATGGACGATGGCGTCGGGCGAATTCTGGCGGAACTGGAAAAAAACCGGCAGACTCAGAACACGCTGATCGTCTTCCTCAGCGACAATGGCGCGACATCTAAAGGCCCCGGTGACAACGCCCCCCTGACCGGGCACAAGTGGACGCCGTTCGAGGGCGGGATTCGAGTGCCGTTTGTCATCAGCTGGCCGGGGCGGATTCCGGCGGGCACGGAGTCGGATCAGGTGATTTCCGCGCTGGATTTGCTGCCGACTTTTCTCGGGCTGGCGGGTGTCGAGCGACCGGAGGGGCTCGACGGTGTGGACTTGTGGCCCTGCCTGTCCGACCCCAATACCTCACTGGGGGAGCGGGCGCTCTTTTGGCGCGAACAGACTTCCGAGGGAGACGCCCTCTGGGGGCGGGTCGGGGATGTCAAATACATCGCGGCCAGCAAGTGGGACGAACCCCGCGCCTATGACCTGAGCGGGTCCGCTACGGAGGATGACGCCACCCGGCTAACCGAGCTTTCCGGGGCGGAGTCTGTGAAGGGGGCCGTCGAGGAGTGGAACGAGCAACTCCCGCCGCCTGCCTGGCCGGTTTATAACTGGAGGACCGGCAAGAAGTTTTCCGTCGAAGCCGCCGGTGCGCAGTGAATCTTGGACCGCCCCCCGCGTGCCGTCCAATAGCCGGGTGATTTCCCCTTGACAGAACGAGCCTTTAAAAATCAGAATAAAACTGTTTTCTAAATAATAAAATTATATTTAGACCCACAATGAAGACTGCTTTGACCCTTTTACTTGCGCTGTCGGCGCTCCTTCCCGCGCTGTCCGCGCAAAGCCTGATCGTTGACGACCCTTTTGACAGCAAAGGCGGCTGGACCAATCTGTCCCGCGATCCTCAGGGCTGGTGGCCGGGTGAAAAAGGCAGCGCGGGGCTGACGCCCAAGGCGGGGAGCAGCTTTTTTTCCTTATCCTATAACAACGAGTGGCAGCGGTTGGTAAAGCGTTTCGACGCAGCCAGTTTCACCGCGGACGGACGGAAGCAGTTCGGCGGTGGCAACAACTTTGCGATCTTGCCCGGCACTTACGAGTTGACGGTGTACGTCGGGCTGGGCGACGGGGATTACTCCTTCAGCGGGGCGGAAAACTATAACGTGCTTCTGACCGCGGGCGGTGACGAATGGAAGTCCGGGGTGGCTGCGACATCGAGCGTCAAGAAACCTGCTCCGCGCTCCGGTGCCTGGGTGGAGTGGACATTCACCTTTGTCATCGACAAGAACACCCGGACGAAGAATGGGGATGTGGTTATCGGGCAGCCGCTGGGCGCGCATATCGCCCTGCGGGGAAAATGGTCAAAAAATGGAAATGAAAACGGCTACATCGCGGCGGACGGTTTTAAGCTTAAGTACACGCCGCCCTCCGGTTCATCGAAGCTTTGAGTGCGTGATTGAATTGTCGCTGTTATTCCTGATAACATCGATGCTGGCTCCCGGTTTAAATGTTCTGAGTCCGGGTGTGTTTAATGTAATTGAATGAAAATTATGCTAACGAAAAAAACTCTTTTGCTGAGTGCCCTGGCACTTCCCCTGTGCATGTGCGTCGAAGCTGTGGCTGACCGTGTTGAAAGCAATATCCAGTACCGGGCTTCCGACCTGGAACTGCCTGCCGACAATTACCAACGCACGATATGCACGCTCGATGTCTATGTGCCTGATGGTGAGCCGGGCTTTGCCACCATCATCAACCTGCATGGGGGAGGTTTGACCGAGGGGAAAAAATCGTTTCCCGCGCTCAAGGGCCAGGGGATCGGGCTGGTGGCGGTTGGGTATCGCCTTGCCCCGCAGGCAGACGTTCCGGCATTCCTGGAGGATGCGGCAGCCGCCGTTGCCTGGACGATCGAGAATATTGCCTCCTACGGCGGTGACCCTGACAAGGTCTTCCTCGCGGGGTACTCGGCGGGAGCCTACCTGGCGGCGATGGTTGGGATGGATCCGCAGTGGCTCGCCCCCTACGGGCTTTCGCCGGACGATTTGGCCGGGATTATCTGCGTGAGCGGGCAGATGAGCACTCACTTTAAGGTGAAGAAACTCCGGGGAGACACCGGGCCTGAGTTCCGTGTAGTGGTTGATGAATACGCGCCCCTCACCTACGCTTCCAAGGATTTGCCTCCGGTTTGCCTGATTGTCGGTGACCGCAAAATTGAGTACAAAAACCGTGTCGAGGAGAATGAACTCATGGCAGTCAGCCTGCGGAACCTCGGGCACCCCCTGGTCGAATTTCACGAATTGCCGGGGCTCAATCACGGAACCGTCAGCGGCGGAGCGAGCAAGGTGATCCCTGGCTTTGTCGAGCGCGTGCTGGTCCCGGAACAGGCTCCCTGATGCGCGACGGATGCTGCTGCGGTCGGTGCTGCGTCGGGCTATCTTGTTAAGCGAAACAAACACGGTAATGGCTAAAAACTTCGTCATCATCTACGCGGACGACCTGGGCTTCGGCGACCTGGCGTGCTATGGCGCTTCCGGTATTCCCACTCCGAATCTCGACCGCATGGCCGCCGAGGGGCTGCGCTTCACCAACAGCTACGCGACGGCTGCGACCTGCACCCCGTCGCGTTACAGCCTGCTGACCGGCTCCTACCCCTGGCGCAATCCCGGGGCGAAGATCCTCGCCGGGGACGCTCCGATGATTATCACGGAGGACGAGCCGACGCTGCCGCGCATCCTCGCTCGCGCGGGCTACCGTTCCGCGGTCGTGGGTAAGTGGCACATTGGGCTGGGTGAGGGGGCGATTGACTGGAACGCCGACATTCGCCCGACGCCGCTGGATGTCGGCTTCGACGAGTCCTTTATCATGGCGGCGACCAATGATCGGGTGCCCTGCGTTTACGTGGATGGCCGCCGCGTGGCCAACCTCGATCCCTCCGACCCGCTGGAGGTTCGTTATGCGAAGGAGAATCCCTTTTCCGAAGTCCCCACCGGGCGGACTCACCCCGAGTTGCTGACTACGTGGCATTCGGACAGCCAGCACTGGGACGCGATTGTCAACGGCGTGGGCCGCATCGGTTTTTGCCGGGGAGGCAAGTCCGCCCAGTGGGATGACGAGACAATGGCCGAGGTTTTCCTCGAACGCGCCAAGGGCTTCATCAGCCGCAGCAAGGAACAGCCCTTCTTCCTTTACTACGCGCTGCACCAGCCGCACGTCCCGCGTATCCCCAGCCCGCGCTTCCGCGGCGCGACGGCGCTCGGCCCGCGCGGGGACGTGATCGCCGAGCTCGACTGGTGTGTGGGGCAGCTTCTCGAGCACTTGCGGGCCGAGGGGCTGGACGAGGATACACTGGTGATCTTTTCCAGCGACAACGGCCCCATCCTCGATGACGGTTATGCGGACCAGGCGCGGGAACTGTGTGGTTGCCATCGTCCGTCCGGTCCCCTGCGTGGGGGTAAGTACAGCGTTTTCGACGGGGGGGCGCGCGTGCCGATGATTCTCCGTGCGCCCGGGCTTGCCCCGGCAGGTCAGGAGTCTGCCGCTCTGTTCAGCCACGCCGACCTTCCGACCAGCCTCGCCGTGTTGGCCGGGATCGCGCCGGAGCAGGCCGCCTGTGTGGACGGGGTGGACATGAGTGCGGTGCTGACCGGGCAGGATGAGGTCGGGCGCGAGTCGCTGGTGACCGAAGGCATCGGCGCTCGCACCGTGCTTCGGCACGGCACCTGGATTTATATTCCTCCACATCCGGGACCGGCCCGTTTTGCCGACAAGGATACGGAGAGCGGTTTCTCGCCCGAGCCGCAACTCTACGACCTGACCACCGACATCGGCCAGCGTGAGAACCTTGCCAGTTACTGCCCGGCGCGGGTGCAATCGCTGGCGGAGGAACTCGCCGCCATCCAGGCCGACACTCACCACGCTTACCCTCACTCATGATGACGTACTTCTCTCCTTGCTCCTCTTTGCGCTGCACGTTTCCTTCCTTGACCGCTTTAGGCCGATTGTGCGCCCTGGGCTTTTCCCTGTTGGCGATGGTCGCCGCCTGTTCTGGTGCGGAGGCGAAGGATCGGGTCAGTCCCTATGCGGTGGGGATTAACCTCTCGTATTTTAACGACCTGGATGCGATCTGGGAAAACTACGGCATACCGGAAAAGCTGGAGCGGATGGGCGTGCGCGTGCTGCGCTATCCGGGCGGCGAGGAGACTTCGCGCTGGCACTGGGACCAGCCGGGTGTCAACGGCTACGTGGATGTCTGGAATCCGAACCACCTCAAGCAGAATTGGCAATCGACCTGGTTCCCGCAGGAACAGTGGGCGCAGAACGAGGCGTTCATGGACGTGGATGAGTATTTTGCCTACTGCGAGCAGCTTGGCACGGAGCCGTTGCTGGGGATCAACATGAGCGCGGGCGAGGTCAACAAGCGCCGCGAGGACGGCATTGCGCAGGCGGTCGCGCTGATCGAGTACGTCCGCGAAAAAGGTTATCCGCTGACTTACGTCTATCTCGACAACGAGCCCTGGCACAAGCATTCGAGCAACTACTACCTCTTTCCCAAGGACGATTACGCAGAGCTGTGCGTGCTCTACGCCGAGGCTATGCGGGCTGTCGATCCGGACTTAAAGTTTATCGCCAACGCGTTCGAGGCCGGGAGCGCCCGCAACGCGAATGAGGTTCGGCGTTTTCTGGACATTGCCGGGGATGATGTCGATGTGATCGAGCTGCATTATTACTGGGAGTGGGGGCGTTCGACCTGGGAGATGTGGATCAGCCAACAACCGATGCTGAACAGCAGCCAGTGGCGCGCCCCGAAGCAAACCAAGACCTTCAGTGAGGATCTGGATGCCCTGCGCAAGCTTATCCACGATTACGGCTATCCGCAGATCGACCTGGCGGTGCTCGAATGGAACATCGCCCCGGCCAAAAGCGGAGAAGTCCCGCCGACTCCCCGGCAGACTGCGCTCATGCAGTCGGAGATGCTGATGCAGTTTCTCGACAGTGGCGTCCTCATGACGGCGATCTGGCCGACGTTCTGGCAAGTCACGCCGCCGGAGGGTGATGCCAATCCCCAGGCTACGGTAAGCGATGTCAGCTTTCGCAGCATTTTTGAGGCTCGTCCGCCCTACGCGACGACACCGGTTTACGACATGTTTTGTCTCTTCGCGGGGGTGCCCGGCAGCCGCCTGCTTGAGTCGGTCTTTGAACAGCCCGGTATTTATCGCCAGACCTATCTCCTCGACGATGGCACAAGCCTTGTACTGGTGTTGAATAAATCCGGCCAGCCGCAACCGCTGGCGCTGGAGGGCTTCGCCGGGCGCACGAGCCGCTTCGCGCAGATCAGTCTGGAGGAGCGGAAGTCGGGGGCGGTTGATCCGTCAAAGGGCTTGGTGCTCCCGGGGTACTCGCTGACCCGCGTCGAGATCGCCCCTGGCGCGCGCTGATCCCTGGACACTCGCCGGCGATCCCTGCTTTCAGTTTGAGCGGGGAACGCGGCGAGAAAGTTCAGTGTATCCAGATTTGGATACGCAAAACAGGAAGCGAATGGGCGGGATTATGCCTTAGGTCGTTTTAGAGCGGTTTAAATAAAGTCGTAGCCGACGCAAAAGGGCCGAATGGCTAAATGATTAAATGGTTAATTGTTATTTCCTACGCTGAACATCCAACAATTAACAATTGGCCATTTAACCATCTAACGATTGTGGCTACAGTATTTTTTAAACCGCTCTAACTGAAAGAAGGTGAGTCATTTCTTGCAAACATCTTGCGCAGGCAAGGGAGTTTGACCATCTCCTGCCTCACTTCCCGTCCTTCCTGCTAATGCTTGTTGAGCCTCAAAACAGGTGAGACGTGGTACTCAGTCAGAAACCTGAAGCACCTGAAAACCGCCGTTCTGGGGCAGGATAAAAATGCTGTGGCGGGCTTGGCGGGATAGGTACCAGATGGCGCGGTAGATCATTTTCCATTCGCCGTTTTTGCTGACGCCGACGCGTATGGGAGTATCCAGGCCCCGCTCGGGGGGTGCCCCGTTTTTCCCCAGGGCCGGGAGGTCCGCGTCGGTGTTATCAACCATCTCGATTGAGCCGGGAGCGACCATGAGGCGGGCTGTGCCGTACTGGATGGCGACAGGCTCGGAGGAGAGATTATAGACGCGGGTATGGCCTCGGGGGAAGTTGCGGGTGTCGTCCGCGAAAACGCGCGTGAGCAGGTTGTTGCTGTCCGGTTTTTCCGGGACGAGAAATACGAGGTAATCGCCCCCGGAGGAGGGAAGCGTAGCTGTGCCCACGGGGGTTCGCTGGATATTCTCCCCGCTGCCGCTCTTGCGGTAGAGGACGAGACGGGGGGATTCTCCTTCATACTTGTAGCGGCCAGAGGGGCCGTTGAAGGTGGCGCGGATCTCCCGGTCATGGCTTGCGCTCATGAAGTACAACTGGCGGGTGTCGCTGACGGGATTGAAGAAGCGGAGATTGGCCCTGAAGGTTTCATCCGTGGGCTGCGCGTATACGAGGGGAAGCGAGAGTCCAAGGCAGGCAAGGAGAGCGAGTCGGGAGTAGGGAATGTTCATCGTCAGCGGCTTTGGGAAAGATGTGTCGGGCGGGACAGGAAACGATGGAGAAGGGAAACGGCGGCGAAGGTGCCGTGAGGTGATTTCAGATTTCGGACGGAGGCAGCCAGCGGAAACTGACCAGCACGAACCGGCGGCCGAAGTTGTTATTGGCGGCGGTGGATGGGGAATCCTCTGGGGCGTCGGTAGCGTCCATCCAGTTCGGGACACGCTGGACAATCGCCTCGCACCACGTCTCCGCCTCGGTCGTCCCGGTGAGCGGGCTCAGGGCGGCTCCGTAGGCGCGGATGCGGAAGGTGTCGGAGCGGGCGCTGAGGACGGGGGCCAGCATCTGGAGGATGTCGTTCTGGAGCACCCAGCCGGGAGCACCGGCGGCGCTGGCGGGCGCGTGCTGCTCCCAGTTAACGGCCTCGCCCCAGATGGAGTCCTGCTCGGGTTCGCCGCCGAAGTTGTCCGCGTTGTTGACCGTTTGGTCAAGTGCGGTCTGGAGGGCGCCGCTGATCCCCGTCGGGCCATCGACGAGTCGGCGGTTGACGAAGTCCGAGAGCGAGAGGAAGGGGCCGCGCAGGCGCACCTGCTCTACGATGGCGGTGGCGAGCGCGTCGAGTTCGGTCCCGTTTAGAGAGCGGAATCCGGCCCAGGCCTGAGGCTCGTCGCTGTCTTGGGCGTTGCGGCTGGAGGCCATCGGGTGCAGGAAACGCGGGATGGGGAACTCCATTTCGGCGGGCTCCAGTTGCGCTTCGCTGTCGCTGCCACCGGCCACATTGTAGTAGCGGAAGACCGCCGATTGCTGGAGGGAGGAGAGCATGCTCTTCCAGGCGGGGATGGAGGTGGAGTTGACGTTGAAGGCCCCGTCAACCATGAGCGAAGCGGCGGCCGTATCAATGTCCCGCAGGCGGTCCTCGTAGTCGCTGTCGAAAGTCCCCGTGTCGGAGAAGTAGCGGTAGCGGCTGTTGGGGAGGGGCTTGCCGTCGCGGATGTAGTCCAGGTTAAAGTCCTCGAAGGGCGGATACTGCGTGCTCTGGGTAGGGGTGGGGACGGTGGAGAAAAACCACGCGTCGAAAAGCGCGTCATTGTAATACCATGACAAGTCGATGGCTTCGAGGGCGGTGTCGTTGCCGTCGATGGTGGCACCGTCCGTGTAAATGCGCTCGGTCAGCCCGCCAAAGGGCGGGGCGTAGGAGCCGCCCACGGTGTAGAGCGGTGCCGTGTCGAAGACGCCGATATCGGCGTGCATGAACTGCCCGACGGAAAACAGCGGTTGGCGGGGGATTTCCTTGAGCACGACGCGCCGCTGGCCGGAGTTTGATACTGAGTTGCCCCAGGTGGTTGTCCCGCTCAGGGCCGTGTTAAGAGGTTTGCGGGAGTTCCAGTCGGAGCGGTTGAGGACGGAGACATCCCAGATCGGCGAGTGGACCTCGTCGGGGTGCCCGGCGCGGGTGTGCCAGGCCAGCGGATTGAAGTGCGCGATGAAGGGGAGCGAGTCCGCGCCGAGTTCGGTCTCACCGGTCTTGAGGCGGGCAACGAGGTTGGCGGCATAGAGGATGTCCGCATTGTTCGGGCTGGTCATCAGGTTGCTTTTGAGCAGGATATCGTAGTAATCATAGAGAGTCAGGTCCTCGCCGGGGGAACTGGCGTTGCGGGTCCAGAGGCTTGCGAAGGGATAGCTGCCCGAGGCTGAGTCCGGGGGGCGCAGGCCCCAGACATCGCGGAGGACGAAGCCGTCTTCGGGAGCACCGCCGTAGTTGGCCTCGGCCAGCGAGAGAGTGAGGCGGAAGTCATTGGGGTCGGTGCTGGCGGTGTTGGTGCCGAAGTCTAGCTCGAGCCGATCCTGTATCCAGTCGAGGTTCACGTTGGGGGCTGCGATCCCCTGTGAGGAAATGGCCCCGCGGAATGTGATATGGGCGTCGCCGTTTTCGGGGCCAACCAGTTGAACCGGAGTCTGGTTACTGCCCCATCCGCCGAAGCCGCCTCCGTAGGAGTTTTCAGCGTTGTAGCCGCCGGTGTCTTCGAAGCGCAGGGCGAATATCTTCATCTCGCCGGGCTGGAGGGTGGTCTGGTCGGAGATGGTCCGGTCGTTGCGGTTGTAGGTGGAAAACAGCTCAAGCGTGAAGTGCCCGGTGCGGGTGGTCGAATTACTGTTCTGCCACAGGTCCACGAGGTCGGTCATGCCGACGGAGAACAGATCCTTTTCCTCCGTGCTGTCGGTGTTGCGGGCCACGATTTGAGCTTTGACGGCCGGATCGTAGGTGACGCGATAGTCGCTGGCGTCGAGGGCGATGTTGTAGGGGTTCCACAGGACAACGAGGGGGCTGACCACGTGCCGCCCGGATTTCAGGTAGGCCCATTTCTCCTGGTTGCTGTCACCTGAGGGGCGGTCGTCCCGCCAGGCCCAGGTGGATTGGCCAGCCTTGTAGTCCGAGGTGACGCCTCCGAAACGCCAGATGACCTGCTGCACGACGGGGGCAATCGGGTGCGAGGTCAGTTGCCAGTCGCGGATGCCGCCGTTGGCGAGCGGCACGGTTTCTATGTCGGCCACGTCGAACTCCTCCCGCGAACCGGTCCAGTCCGCCGGGAGTGTGTCGCGGGGGTCGAGCACGGGGAGCGTGCCGTCTGGGTTGCTGAGTAAGTGGTAAAGGTTGTACCAGGCCGCGAGGCTGTCCCAGCGGATCGGGAAAACGTCCAGCACCTGCCGTCCGGTCAGCTCCGCTAACTGGTCGCTGAGTCCGCGGGTGAGGTCGCGGCGCAGGCCGCCGTTTTTCACATCGGTGAGCACGCCGTAGCCGGAAGCCGTCAGGTCGTGAAAGTAGCCGCTGGCCGGGTCTGTCTCGTAAAAGATGTCGGCCTCCGCCAGGCTGGTGAAGCGGCTGCGCTGTCGCGCGCTGACCTTTTGGCTAAACGTCTCCAGTCCGTCGAGGGCGTCGATCTTGCCCCCCTCGGAGGGACCAAAGCGCAAGGCCTGCGAAAGCTGGCCGGTCGCGGTGTAGATCGCGTCGTTTTCCTCCCAGGTGCGGGGATTGAGTTTGGCCTTGATGCCCTCGTCGAGCACGACCCAGGCGTACGCGACATCGGCCCCGTCCACCGCGATGCTTTCGGCCTCTACCGCCGGGATTGTTGCGCCCGCGCTGTCCGTGCGTTTGCTCACGAGCGTGACCGGGTTTGAGACGGTGCCGGTGATCGCGCCCAACTGGCTGTTATTCGCGGACATGGAGGCGAGCCAGCCGACAAAGGTTTTTGAGTCAGGGGCCAGCGGGTTGGCATGGTCGCTGCGCCACACGCCGGTCCAGTGTGCCTTGGCCGCATTGGGCGTGAGCCCGCTGTAACCGCCCTCAAGGATGTCGGCCCGCGCCGTTACCCGCTGGTCAGGGCCGGCTGATTTCTGGAGCTCTCCCAGTGCGCTTTCGAGGGCAAGGACTGCCGCCCGCTGCGCCCGCAGGTGCGTAAAGCTTTGGTTGGTGGAGGCCAAGTCCACGTGCACCAGTACCGACAGGCTCACCGTCAGCACGAGCAGGAACGACATCAGGGTCAAGGCGATGACCAGCGCGAAACCGGAAGCGGCTCCTGAGTCGGGTCGCCGATTGTCTCGATGGGCCGGGCCCGGTCTTGTCACCGTTGCGGCAAAGCCCTGCCGGTGTGTCCTGGTTGACGGCGCGAGCGGGGCAAGGGGAAGGCAGTTTCTCATGGGCCTGCGGGGTCTAAAGGGGGAAGGGGAATCGGGGGAGAGGTGCTACACTCCTTTGGTAAAATAGTTTTATTTATGGAAAAACTTACAAACAAGTCAACCGCTAAGATGACCGGCGGGCTGGCTTTGGTGTAGGATTTATGGGCCTGTGCTATAGGGTAAGTGCGGGGGAGGAGGGTAGGGGAAAGGCTCCCCGCGGGGGTGAGGTGAGAGCAACGGTGCGGGGTGAAGCGCCGGTAGTAAAAGAATCTTTTTCGGCTTCCGGTTCAAGTGTAATCGCCGCTCCAGGGCCGGAGAACGCGGCGATGATGAAGCGTGGATATCTCGGTTTTGACCGTGTTTTACTGGCCTCGGGGATCGCGTGGAACCTTTCACTGGGGCAGGAGGGCGATGGGTTGATTAATTTTTCTTACGTAGCGAGTGTCGGTGTATTTGCTGGTTTATTGATTTTATAAATATTTTGTTTTTTAAAAAATAAAATTGTTTTTCTATGAAAACTCTATAACACATCATATCCATGAAGACCAAACTCCTATCCCTTGCTCTCGCCCTCGCGGGCTCCCTTATCGTGTCTCAGTCGATGGCTACTGTCATTGTTGACGATGTTTTCGACAGTAGTGATGGCTGGGCCAAGACCAATCCGGATGGCAAGCCTGGTGGCTGGTGGCCGAACGCCAGTGGAAACGCGGGGCTGACCCCGGTGGTGGGAACTTCTTTTTTTGTCATGACAGCGAATCCGGACCGACAGTACCTGACCAAGACCTTCACTTCGGCTAATTTTACGGCAGAAGGGCAGGCTATCTTCGGTGGTTCGAATGACTACAAGATTATCGCCGGTACCTATACGGTCAGTGTGTATGTGGGAGCGGCCGAGGCTGCCCCGTTTGCAGGAGCCAGCCGCTACAACGCTTACCTGACGGCGGGCGGTAGCACTGTTGATGACCGCATCGCTGCGACTTCCAGCGTAAAAACACCTGTTCCGGGCGCGGCTGAGTGGCAGGAGTGGACTTTTACTTTTGTCATTGATGAGGATACGGTGACTCAGGGTGGTGCCAATGTGATTGGGCAGTCGCTGGGCGGTTTTGTTGATATTCGGTCGAGTTGGTCTTCGGAGCCGGGACTTAGCACCTACATCGCAACGGATGGGTTCAAGATCACTTATACGGCGATCCCCGAGCCTGCCGAATCGGCCATGATGTTGGGGGCGGTTGTGCTGCTCGTGATGGGGCTGATGCGTTATCGCCGCCGCCGCTAGCTTTGTTTTCTGTGCTTTAGCCGCACTCGAAAGGGTGCGGCTAAAGTACAATTTTTACTTCCCACGGAATACTCTAAAGACTGGGCCGCGTGGGTAAAATAGCCCAGGTCGCCCACTGGAGCGGATTTTGGTTCGTTTTCCGTGTCCCCGGTTCGGAAATTCTCAAAACTTGTCGCTCGCCCCTCATCGTATAGCAACATTGCACGTTCCCCCAATAACAGGAATATGTTAAAAAGCCTCTTCCTCTTCCTGTGCATCAGTGGATGTGCTTATGCCGCCTTCAGCGAGGCGCAAAGCAACCTTCCCCCTGTAATGATAACGTACGGCCCATGGGTTACCACACCCGATATCGGCGCCGTCACAATCGGGTTTGTAACTGACATAAACACCGGAGCCGGGATCGAATATCGAATCAAAGGATCTGACAACGAATGGTCCAGCCGCTGGCACACTGAGGCGGGCCAACTGATCAGCACTGGCAATCGCCATGCGATCCGTCTTACAGGACTAGATCCCGAGAGCCAATACGAGTACCGTATCGTACTGTTCATACCTCCACAAAAACAGGAAGGAGACAATAAATTCCGCGCCCAGTCCGAACTGCGCTTGCCTCGCACATTAAAGATCGAAGACGACGCCTTTAACTTTCGCCCGTTTTCCACCGAGGAAACGTACTCCTTCTTTGTTGTCTCCGATTTACAATTTCCAACAGAGCGCCGTCACCAAATTTTGCAGAACTACCATGACACTGGAATGAAAGATTCCCGCTTTGTCGTCCTGCTGGGAGACCTTACAAATTCCATAGACAACATCGAGACTGATATTCTTCAGGGAATCATTGAGAAGACAACCGCTCTTGGCGGCGCATCACAACCCCACCTCTTTATTCGCGGCAATCATGAGTGGAGGGGCCTGCAGTCCGATCTGTGGACATCCTACTTTGCAATGCCGGGGGGATCTACCTACGCAGCATTTCGCTGCGGCGACGCATTCTACATCGTGCTGGATACCGGAGAGGACAAGCCGCCCTACCCATTCACCGCCCACTATACAACTGCGAACATCGCTGAGCAGGAATTTATGGACAGCCAAAAGGCTTGGCTGACATCCGTTGTGGAATCACAGGAGTTTAAGGCAGCCAAGTTCAGGATTGTTCTGGCACACTCTGCCCCCTACTCTCACGCCGGGCGTTACATGAGCAGGGTGGTCAATAATCTCGTCGAAGATTTTTTTACAAGTGATGCTCCCGATAATCGTATTCACTTGTGGATTAGCGGGCACACCCATTTTTATGCACGCACGATTCCAGGGACAACACAGGCATACGCCCTGTCCCAACCGATCAAAAAATTCTATCGCGATGATCGCTATAGTTTCCCGGTTGTTACGCTCGATGGACCTACGTTCAATGGGCCGGAAGGTGATTTGCCGACTTCAGGGCTTAAAGTTGCAGTAGAAAAAGAGAGGCTCTTTCTGGAAAGCATACGCGAAGACGGAACCGTCTTTGATCGATTCGAAGTTCTGCCAGACGGCTCGATAAACGATCTCAACAAAGGCCTCTCATCCAGTCTGTTCACATTTGAGCCCTTATAAGCGGCGCACAGCCCCGGTATTTTGTCCACGTGGCCTAGCTGTGGTGAGTTTAAAGTTTTCGGCATAATTGCTGGTCCATTTTCGATGCTTTGATTCTGGGATGCGCAGCATCAGAAAGTGCAGGGTCCGGCTGGACCAGCAATCTGCCTGCCGCGGGTGCGGGCTGCGTAAGCTCGCAATTATTATGCCGAGGACTTAAGGCTCGGGACACTGGCTGGTACAACTAAGGGGCGATAGGCGTTTCGGTGCGCATCAGCGCATTCAGGTCCACGGCCATCTGGTCGAGGACGGCTTGGGCTTCGGCGGGGGCGAGGCTGTCGGTCTGGCGAGCGGTTTCCCGGTGCAGGGCGATGGCCTGGTCGAGCACTTGCTGATCCAGGAATGGGTCGCCGGTAAGCGCACGCCAGTCGGCGAGTTGCTGCTTGAGCTCGCTCAGGACGTTTGCGTAGCGGGGATCGGCGGAGAGGTCACGGTATTCCCAGGGGTCGGATTCGAGGTCATACAGTTCGAACTCGGGCGGCCGCAGCGCGTGGCGGAAGGCGGTGGCAAAGGCCTCGTCCGTACCTGCGGGCAGTGCATTCATGAAAGGAATGTCGTGGTACTCCTTCCAGGGGCGGTTCCACTTGGGGTATAGATTATGGTTGAGCTTGTAGCGTTCAGTGCGGATGGCGTAGCTGGGGAAAAAGCCCTTGGGGCCCCAGTGCTGGAAAAATTCGCCGCCCATCACCGCGCGGGGCTGAGCGTCTCCGCTCAGTGTTCGCATCAGCGAGCGGGCGTCGCTGGGCAGCTCCGGAGCTTGTCCTCCGGCCAGTTCTGTGATGGTGGGCATGATATCGACGAGACTGACCAGTTCCGTCCGTCGCGAGCCGGGCTCGGCCTCGGGGGCCACCACGATCAGGGGCACATGGAGGCTGACTTCGTAAACCATCTGTTTGCCGCGGGGCCAGACCGGACCATGATCTGAGGTGAAGATGATGATCGTGTTCTCGCGCAGGCCGCGTTCGTCGAGGGCCTTGAGTGCCCGCGCCACCAGGTCGTCCACCCGGCGGACGGAGTTGTAGTAGGCGGCGAGGTTTTCCATCAGGTTCGGGTTGGGGGCTGCTACTTCGGAGTCGGCCAGATAGGGCGGGAGAGGGAGTTCCTCGGCAGTGAGCGGATCGGCGGGCTTCCCGGCGTATTGGTTACGCCAGAGATTTTTCAGCTTGCTGGCGGATTTATTATCGATGCCGTGGGTGTCGAAGGTGTTGAGCATGAGGAACCAGGGGCGGTTTTGCTCCGCCGCCTCGTCCATCGTGCGCTCGGCCACGGCGGCGAGTTTTTCCGGGTCGCCCCAGGCGGTGTTTTTCGGCCCGATGTCAAAGGCCGGCTCCGGCTCAACGTGCAGCTTGTAGGTGACGGCGGTCAAGTACCCGGCGGCGCGGAGGGCGTCCATGAATGTCGGTGTGCCGGGTTGGATGCGGCTTCCCCGGCCCTTGAGCCCGATCTGGCCGTGTGCGTGCGGGTAGAGGCCGGTGAACATGCTGGCCCGCGATGGGCTGCAACTGGCCTGTGCGGCCCAGGCGTTTTCAAAAACTGCTCCCGCATCGGCCAGCTCATCAATCCCCGGTGTGTCAAAGGGCATGTCCCGATACGGGTTGATGTCGGTGCTCATATCCTCGGCTACGATGAGGAGGATGTTGGGCCGGCTGGTTTTCCCGGGGCTCGACTCGCTCTGAGCCCAAAGCGAAGTCGTCAGCAGGGCCAGGGATAGAAGGAGTATGGCTGCCGGGTGGATACCACACTGGCTTTGGAAGGGGGTGCGAAGAGAATTCATGGCTTTGGGGACTGGGTTGAGTAGTAATGGGCTCGATCTGATAACAGATCATTGAGCACATTTTGTGCACTATTTATTTTATTGTAAAACAGTATGAAAATGCAGCGCCTGCCAAAATGCGTCAATCGTAATATGAGCCAGCCCGGTACGGGCGGCGCTCATGGGGAAATGTGGCGTCTGGGCGGATGAGGGGCAGCGGCAGTCCGGGCTACGCACGAAGCCTCGCGCAGCGTTAACGCTCTGCGCGTTTCGAAAGGTGGACACACCGCCCTCATACGCTCAGGTCTGAGGGCGGCACGTCGCTTACGCCAGGGCAGGGTTGGTCAGTTCGGCTTCACGCCGGAGGGCTTTGGGGAAGAGGACGTTGTTTTCCTTGTGGACGTGCTGGTGCATGTTCTGCTCCAGGGCGGCCAGCGCGTCATAGAGGGCGCGGAAGGTGTTGCAAGCCCACTCGGGCGGCGTGTAGTCGTCAGTCAGGGAGCGGAACTGCGCCAGGGCGTCACCCGCGCTGTCGTGCTCGCTCTCCATCTGCGCGATGGGGTTGGCGAGCGAGCCGCAGTGGAACTGTGGCGCGGCGGTGGCTGTTTCAATCTCGCGGATCATGGGGAAGAGGATTTGTTCCTCCTTCATCATGTGGGCGGTCAGTTCCTCCTGAAAGGCGACGTACACCTCGCGTATCTGGCGCAGGCGCGGCTCGGTGTCGCCGTGGACGGCGGCCACCTTGCGCGTCATGAAATCGAGGCGCGGCATTTCCTCGCGCAGGTAGGCGTGGTGTGTGGCCACGATGTGCTCGGCCAGTTCGGTCAGCCGCATGGTATCGGCGTCCACGAAGCGCGCGTCCGCCTGATCTGAGGCCTGAAGCTCGCTCAGGATTTTGTCGAGGTCGAGACTGCGCTCGGCGCAGACTTGGGCCAGCGGGCGCTTGCCGCCGCAGCAATAGTCGATGCGGTGTTGTTCAAAGACGCGCGAACGGGCGGGACGCTCCCGCACGAGTTCGCCGACAGTGGTTTGGGCGTTAAGGTTGGTCATGGTTTTACTTGGGTTGAGTGAGAAGCTATGGGAGATGAATGAGGGTCAGTGGCCGGAGGTAGCGGAAACTTCGTCGGCAAAGGCGGGGTCGTCCTCGCTACGAACCGACCAGCCGAAGTGAAGCCCGGCGATGAACCAGCCCAGTGCCAGGATGCCGACGGCGAAGATGGTGTCGCCGATCACGCGCAGCCAGCGCAGCGTGTCCATGCCTGGCCCCTGGAGGAACTCCGCCGAACGGGCGTACCACATGCCGTGGTCCACGCTGGCCACGGTCTGAAGCAGCCCGACCGGCAGGACACTGATTAACACCATCAGGGCCAGTCCCCAGTTGAGCGTCCAGAAGGCGAACTTGAGCGTGCCGGTTTTCCACTGCTTGTGCTGCGTCAGCCCTTTCAGGCAGAAGAGCGTCAGGCCGATGCCGAGCATGCCATAGACCCCGAAGAGCGCGGTATGGCCGTGTACGGGCGTGGTGTTGAGCCCCTGCATGTAGTACAGGGCGATAGGCGGGTTGATAAGGAAGCCGAACAGCCCCGCGCCCACCAGGTTCCAAAACGCCACCGCGACGAAAAAGTAAATGGGCCAGCGGTAGGCCGAGACCCAGCGCTTGGCGCGGGAGAGGGTGAGGTTTTCGTAGGCCTCGAAGCCGATCAGTACCAACGGCACGACTTCCATCGCACTGAAGACCGATCCCAGCGCGAGCACGGCGGTTGGCGTTCCGGTAAAGTACAGGTGGTGGAAGGTGCCGATGATCCCTCCGAAAAGGAAGATACTGCAACTGAAGAGCACGGCGGCGGTGGCCAGACCGGTTCTGAGCAGGCCCATCCGGGTAAAGAGGAAGGCGATCACGACGGTGGCGAACACTTCAAAGAAGCCTTCGACCCAGAGGTGCACGACCCACCAGCGCCAGTATTCGATCATGGCGTAGTGGCTGCCCTGCCCATACATCAGGCCCGCGCCGTAGAACCCGGCGATAGCGAGCGAACTGATGAGAAAGAGCGCGAGCAGGTTCTTGTGCTCGCCGGGCTGGCGGAAGGCCGGCCACATGGCGCGGGTCATCAACCCGAGCCACAGGAACAGCCCGACGAAAAGGAACCACTGCCAGAAGCGGCCCAGGTCCACGTACTCCAGCCCCTGATGGCCGAACCAGTAGCTGGCCGTCAGGCCCATTTCCTGGCGGGTCGAGTACCAGGTGCCAAACAGTGTGCCCAGCACGATGATGAGCAGGCAGACAAAGAGCAGGTTGACCCCCGTGCGCTGGAACTTAGGCTCGTAGCCGGAGACCGCCGGGGCCATATAGAGCCCCGTCGCCAGCCAGGCGGTTGCGATCCAGAAGATACCCAATTGCGTGTGCCAGGTGCGCGTCACCGAGTAGGGCAACCACTCCGCCAGCGGAAAGCCGTAAAAGCCTTCGCCCTCAACGCCGTAGTGCGCGGTGATGGCCCCCAGAATTACCTGGACGACGATCAGCGCCGCCACGACCCAGAAGTACTTGAGGGTGGCCCGCATGCTCGTAGTGGGGCTCAGGGCCAGCAATGGATCGCTTCCCGGTAATTCGCTGTTTGGCTCCTCCCGGTGTTTGGCCACGGCGTAGTACCAGGCCAGCGCGCCGACCCCGGCCAGCAGGAAGACAAAGCTCAGCACCGACCATACGACCACAGACCCTGAGGGCTGGTTCTTAATGAGCGGCTCAGGAGGCCAGTTGTTTGTGTAGGTGATGGGATCGGAGTCCCCGGCGGCCACTTCACCGTCGGTCGGGCGTTCTGTACCGCAGGCCCAGGCAGCCCAGAAGAAAAAGCTGTTCATCGCGGCCTGACGGTCGGCGTCCTTGACCGTGTGAGCGGGGATGGCGTAGGCGTCGCGCAGTTCGGGGGGACTCATTTCACCGTCCGCCAGGAATTTCAAATCCGCGTCAAAGCTCTCGGCATCGCCGAAAATGGCCGCGTAGTACCGGTTCATGGCGTCGATGGCCGCCGCCCGGTCAGCGGAAACGGTCAGGGTGTCGGTGGTCGCATCGTAGGTGTTGGTGCGATATTCGTCCTTCACTGCCTGCTCGATCTCGGCACGTTCACCGCCGGTGAGCTGGGCGAAGGGCTTGCCGTAGCTGCGCTGGGAGAGGCGTTCGGCGAAGTAGAGAATCTCCCGATGTAGCCAGTCCGCCGACCAGTCCGGGGCCACATAGGAGCCGTGCCCCCAGACGCTGCCGAGCTGCTGGCCGCCGATAGACTGCCAGACAGCTTGCCCCTTTAGGATTTGCTCGCTGGTGGTGACGACGGTCCCGTCCGGCGTGGCGATCTTCTCCGGATAGGGCGGGGCCTTGCGGTAGATTTCCGTGCCGTAATAGCCGAGCACCGCGAACGAACCGATGAAGACAGCGGCAAAAACCAGCCAGAGCTTTAAATAGGGATTCTTTTTCATAGCGAAGGGAGGGTTTGTTTGTTAAAAGGCATTAAAGCATTAAAGCTTTCTTTACTTCTTTGTGGGCTTGAGATACGGTCTCGTCAATAAATTTTCCGCACAAGCTCATGAAATTACTCTCCGACGCTTCCGAATACGCCCAGCGGGCCGTCGTCTGGCTGGCCCAGCAGCCGCGCGAAACGTTTAAGCTGCGGGAAATCGCCGACGGCACCCGTGCCGCTCCCGGTTATTTGATCAAGGCCTTGCAAAGCCTGGCCAAGGCCGGGGTGCTCTCGGCCCAGCGCGGCAGCAACGGCGGTTTTACCCTCATCCGCGACCCGGAGGAGATTTCCGTGCTGGAGGTGGTCAACGCGGTCGATCCCATTCAGCGCATCCGCACCTGCCCACTCGGGCTGGCCTCGCACGGCACCTGCCTGTGTCCGATGCACAGGCGCATCGACGACGCCATGGCCGCGATCGAGGAGAGCTTCGGCGCCTCCACCATCGCCGACCTCCTAGCGGAAAAGAGCCCCTCCCGCCCCCTGTGCGACGCGCTCACCGTCGATAGTCAGGCATAGGGGTGAGGAGCGGCGCGACGGCTTTACCCTTCCAACCTTCTTATTCCTTGAGCTCCAATGAACGCCCTCAACTCCATTAACAGCGAAACCTCGTTGCCCGAATTGTTCCGTGCACTGCCGGAGGCCCGGACCGTTTTTAATCGCTATGGCCTGCGCGGCTGTGGCGGTGCGCATGGCCCGGCGGAGTCGCTCGGGCTCTTCGCTTCCGCCCACGGCGTGGCGCTGGATGAACTGATCGCGCAAATCCGGCGGTTGGCGGACAACCAGCAGGCCCGCCGCGAGGCGCGCGAACAACTACGCGCCGACGCCGCTCCGCGCCTGGCTGATGCCATTTACCGGCCCTTTTTCCTCGCGGCCATGACGGTGGTGCTGACGGCGGGCGCGGCCTGGGGCGTGCTCCTGCTGTGGAAGATCGGCCTCGGCGGCTCCTTCACCGGTGTCTCCGTGCACGAGGTCAACGCCCACGGGCACGCGCAGATCATGGGCTGGGTCGGGCTGTTCATCATGGGCTTCGCCTACCAGGCTTTTCCTCGGATGTGGCAGGTGGAGCTGCCCGCGCCTGGACTGGCCGTGGTCGCCTGGCTGGCCACACTCGCGGGAATCACGATGCGCAGCACCGCCATGATGTTCGCGGACTCGGGCTGGGCGCTGCCCGTCCATCAGGCGGGCGGTGTGCTGGAGATTCTCGCGGTCAGCGCCTTCGGCGCGCAAATGCTGTGCGCGTTCCGTCGCAGTGAGGAGTCGTTCAAGCCCTACGTCGGCTTCATCTTCGCGGCGCTGGCCTGCTTTCTGACGCAGGCGGTTTACGGCACCTGGCACATCGATCAGCTCCTGCGGGCGGACAACCGTCCGGACCTGCTCGCGCAGATTGCGACCTTTCAGGCTCCCTTGCGCGATTTGCAGGTGCAGGGCGTGGCCATGCTCATGATCTTCGGGGTCGGCCTGCGCATGTTTCCCGCTATTTTCGGGCTGCCCGAGATCCCCGCGCGCCGGAGCTGGGCCGCGCTGGGCATCCTGCTGGTCGCGCTCGGGCTGGAAATGGGGCTGTTTCTGGCCTACCGATTGACGGGTAATCACGCCCTGGCGGCGGCTCTCCTGCTGCCGTGGCTGCTGCTCCCGATTGGAGCCGGATTGATCGTGGTGCCCTGGCGTCTGTGGCGTCCACTGCCGGTCGGGTCCGAGCGCAGCGCGAAGTTCGTCCGGGTGGCCTTTTTGTGGCTGTTCATTTCCTTTGCCATGCTGCTCTTCTTACCCGTGTACCGGATGGTGAGCGGGATCGAGTTCAGCCATGCCTACTATGGGGCGATCCGGCACGCTATCACGGTGGGCTTCATCTCGCTGACCATCGTCGGCATGGCGGCCAAGGTCGTGCCCACGCTCTGCGGTATTGAGCCGGAAAAACTGCCGCGCTTGTACTGGCCCTTTATCCTGATCAACCTCGGCTGTCTCTTCCGGGTGGTCGCGCAGATCGGGACCGACTGGGACCCGGCCTTTTTCAAGGTCATCGGCTTCAGCGGCATGCTGGAGTGGACCGGCCTGGCCATCTGGGCCGGGCACCTTGTCCGGGTCATGCTCGGACGGGGCCGCTACCGCCAGTCGGCGGAGCCGGATTGGGGGCCCGCCCCCGAGCGCATCGGCCCGGATGACAAAGTGGCCGCCGCGCTGAGCTGGTTCCCCGAACTGGAGGAGGTCTTCGTCGCTCACGGCTTCGGGTTGGTCAAGCGACCCGTGCTCCGCCGCACCGTCGCCCGCCAGGTGTCGATCCGCCAGGGCTGTCGGATGAAGGGCGTCGATCCGGAAACTTTTCTCCGGGCACTGAACCGGGCAGTCGAGCATCGTGGGTGTTCTGATTGCTGCTCCGAGCATTGAACCGTGTCTGAAGGCATCTCCCTGCAACTATTCTTTAAAACAGACGTATCCAAATAACATGACAAAAACCGAAACATCCCCTTCCTCTCCGACCAGCGACCTGGGCAAGATTCAAGATCGGTACGAGAAACTGCTCGGCTCGTTTCAGCGTGTGCAGCTTGCCACCGCCAGCACGCTGTCCGCACCCAGACGTTCCTTGCAGGCCCGGATGGTCGCATAGGCCGGTGCTCCATTGTTCTGATGGAATCTGCCCGTCTGTTGCTAAAACTCGAAAATCACGCTGGTCTGGATGCGATTGTTGCTCGCATCGGGCTGGTTCATATAGCCGGTTTGCATGTAGCTGTATTCGATGCCGAGCGTCAGATAGGACGTGAGCTGGTAATAGATAGATGTCGAGGCGTTCAGGTTGATGGAGCGCATGCCCGTGCTCAGATCGGAATCAAGGGGATCGTCGATACCGAAGGCGATATTCCAGTTCAAATCGCTCCACGGAAAAGTCTGAAGCTGGATCCAGCCTCCGCGAGCCCGGATGGGAACATCTTGGGTTAGGTTGATGGTCTGACCGATCCCGCCGTTGAAGCTGCCCAGGTTGGTACCATACCAGACGCTGCCCAGTAGTTTGATCTGTTTATTCCAGTCGAGGGTTGCTGTGAACATGCCGGCGTAGGTATCGAATACGCTCTCGGTACCGCTGGTTTGGTCAATCGCCACCTGGCCCCACTGGCCGCTGAGCGCGGTCATCAGGACCCACTCGTCGGAGATATTCCAGGTGTAGGCAATCGCGCCTTCGAAGTTCGGCACGCCCGAGTCTGAACCGTCAGGCTGCCCGCCACCGTCGATGTCTGTGCTCACCGCCTGGGCGATGGCGCCCGTGATGCTTAGCTTGCCATTCTCATGGGTATTGTTCCATTGCGCCTTTACCTGTGGGCGACGCGACCAGAGGGCTCCCTGGTTGGCATAGGTGGCGAAGTTGAGCGTGCGGGGGAGGACGACGGAGAGGGCGTCCCAGTCCTGACCGGCGCGAATGAGCCACTCTTCATTCTCCATCTGCGCGTAAGCCAGTCGGAGCCGGGGAAGGGGAGTGGAGCTGTTGTAATCCCCGTAAAAATCCACCTCGATTCGCCCGCCGGGCGTCCAGCTCTCCCATTCGGGCCCCTGGATTTTCAGACCCAGACGGGTTTGCCGCGCGGTTATGCTCAGTTGGTTGTCATCGCCGGAAGTCCTGGGCATGACATAGCGGGCGAAATCGCCATTGAAGACGCGCTGCGTGTCGTAGGCCGCGTCGAGCTTGATGTAGCCGTAAATTTCAAAGGCCCAGCCCTTATGCTCGAAGCTGATGTCGGGACTGGACTTCGCTACGGACGCGGAGGCAGACTGGCTGGTGGCGGTGGAGGGCAGTTCAATGCTGCTTTCTCCCGTCCCTGCCGCACGGGTGTTTTCCATGTTGTCCAACTGGCTGCGCAACATTGCCATCTGCCCTTGCAGCTCGTTGATCACAGCTTGCTGGGTTTGCAGGGCCTGGCGTAAGGCGAGGATTTCTTCATCCGTGGTCGCGCCAGCTGTCGCGGTTTCGCCGCTGAGGTCGGCGGCTAGAAATAGCCCTGTCACAAGCGTAATGAGTAAGGTTTTGGTATGCATGTGGAGGCTATTATTTGGGGGGCGGGTGGAGTAAATGATTAAGCACGCAACGCTCGCCGTGTGTCGAATGATGGGAAGCGAAGTGTCATCCTATTAGTCCGGTCAGAGACGGAGGAGATTTAGCCTAAAGTGAGGGATAAAGTAACTAGGAACACCCGGTCATTCGACTGGGCAGACCACGGTCGTGGAGTCAATCGCCACCGCGCGTCTCCCACGGAACGTCGCCTGCCTAGAGCGTTTCAAATAAAGTCGTAGCCGTCACAAAATGGCCGAATGGCTAAATGATTAAATGGTTAATTGTTATTTCCTACGTTCGGAATCCAACAATTAACAATTAGCCATTTAGCTATTCAAAGTATGTGGCTACAGTATTTTTTTAAACGCTCTAAACTTATGCTACGCACTTGAAACGAGGGACTCGTGCGCACGAGGAATTTTGCTGCGGACGCCTCGGATGGGGCGTGGGCGCGTGCTGAGATAATAACGACGTAGTGCCGCGCCTATGGCTCTCACCCCACCGTGCGCGGCACCACTTTTATCCCTTCTTGTCACATCAAGGCATCGATCTAGTGGTAGTCTTAAACGCTATATCGGTTAGAGCTATGTCGATGCCAGTGATGATCGTTTATATGCCCATGTATCGCTTGTTCGTATATGACCGTATGATTAACGGTGATCGCCTGGAAGGCTGAAAGCGTTCTGTCTTTCATGGTGATTCCCATTCTGGAGGTGCGCAGCCGTGTCGTGGGCGATGGGATAGTATTGAGGGTCAGCGTTGTCTTTTCTGGTGTAGCTGGCTTTGTTGCCACCGCCTGTCTTGGCGGAAGCGCTGCCCGGCATGGCATCCTTTTTGTCGCCACCTGACACGATCGCCCGGAGGTCACTGACGATCTGCAACAGGTTGCTCGACTGCGCGCTCATCTGCTCGGAGGCGCCGGCCGTTTCTTCTGCGGTGGCTGCTCCGCTCTGGGTGACCTGATTGATCTGAGAAATCGCGGTATTGATCTGGTCAATACCTTCCTGCTGTTCGCGTACGGAGGACTCCAGTTCGTCCATCGCGGTATTGACCTCACCGACGGTGGAGTTGATCGATTGCAGCCCGTTTTCGACTTCGGAGGCTTTCTCCAGAACCTTGCGCAGGTTCGCGCCGACTTCCTGGTTGACCTTGACGCCCCGTTCGCTGCGTTCGACGGAATCTTCGATCATGGCGGCGGTTTCCCGAGCGGCCTGGGCCGCCCGTTGGGCGAGGCTGCGCACTTCGTCGGCCACGACGGCGAAACCGGCGCCGGCTTGCCCGGCACGAGCGGCTTCCACCGCGGCGTTCAGAGCCAGGATATTGGTCTGGAAGGCGATTTCGTCGATGGTCTTGATGATCTTGGAGATGGAGTCGCTGGATTGCTGGATGCCCTGCATGGCTTCTTCCATCTCTTCGGCCGAGACACTGACGGCGTCGGCGCATTCACGCAACTGTCCCATGGATCGCGAACCTGTCGCGGCGGCCTCGCGGGCCTCCTTGGCATGCTGGTTGGTGCGCTGGGCGATTTCGGCATTGCGGGCGACCATGCTGGTCATCTCTTCCATGCTTGAGCTGGTTTCCTCCAGGGAGGCGGCCTGCTCGCTCGAGCCCTCGGCGAGGTTCTGGCTCGCGGAAGCGACCTGATCGGCGGCGGAGCGGGTTTCCTCGGCTCCGTGAGCGAGGCTGTTGACGGCGCTGTGCAGGGGGCGGGTAATGCTGCGGGTGAGCAGCGAGAAGACCACCACGGCAACGACAATGGCCAACACGACGGTGACCATGAGCACCTTGGCAATGCGGGCGAAGATATTCTCGATTTTGGCAACCTCTTCCTGATATTCCCGTGCCTCGATTTGCAGGCCGATCAGCCAGTCCCAGGGTGCATAGTAGGCATAGGTTATGACCATGTCCTGTTCGCCGTCACCGTCTCCCTCGTTCCAGCTCACATCGAACTGCTCGACCTGGCCGGGTTCGAGGGAGGAGGCTTTCTGGAGCATGTCGGCCACGAAGGCGCGGCCCTCGGCGTCGCGGGCGTCCTTGATGGATTCGCCGTCGCGGGCGCGACTCGGGCTCAGCACGTACTTGCCGGCGCTGTCGCCCTGGGTGTTGAGGATAAAGACCTGGCCGGTTTTTCCGATCTTCATCTTGGCCAGATCCTTCAGGATCGGTTCGGTGGCGACACGCTCAGGGGTGGCAACGCAGAGTAAGCCCTGGACCTTGCCCTGGGCGTCCATCAGGGGCTGGTAGATGGTGACGTACCACTGGCCCACGGCGAGGGCCCGGCCTTGGAAGTTACGGCCCGCGAGTACCTCTTTGATCACCGGGTTGGGGTGGCCGTCCGGGTTGACCGCCGGAATGAAGGTACCGACCGCGCGCTCGCCGTTTTCGGTAATATTAGTGGCGATGCGCAGCATGTCGCCCGCGTCGTTCATGCGCTGAAAAATCGTGCCGATGTCTCCGGTGATCTCGCCGACCTTATCGACGACAGGCACGGGGGTCTCGGGATTTTTCACCATGTCGATGGCGCTGCCGTCGCCGAAGCTGACCTGGGGCAGAGAAACTTTACGGGCCTGACCGTTGTACTGGTTGACTGCCTGCCACTCGACGAGCTTGTCGTTGGCGTTAAACTGGATCCCGCCGTGCTCTTTGACCGCGGCTGCTGCCACGCCCATGACTTTGTCGGCATCGATTTCCAGCAGGTCAGCGCTGATCTCGACGGTGTCGAGGAGGGCGGGGAGCAACTCGCGCTGCTTCAGGTGCGCTTCGTTTACCACCATCGCGTTGGTAGCGTGGGCGGCTTTTTGGTCTTCGAGGCTTATGAGGACGCAGACGACCACGAGGGGTACGACCACTGTTGCCAGGCCTATTGTCAGGAGTTTTCCCTTCAATCCGAACTTTTTCATAATGTGTAGAACGTTAGAGTGATCATCGGGCGCGCTTAGCGACAGAGGGTAGCGATCCGCGCCGGTTAAACCAATATTTGTACTCTGCCTACGGGTGCGGGACGGCCGACTTTAGCGACCGGGCGCGATTTTGAACGGTTGCCCGCCAAAACATAAGGATTTGCCCCGGTCTCCGGACACGGAGGGGGCACGATGATCATGGAGGGGAGCCTCAGTTGTTGAAAAAGGGCTCGAACTCCGTGCGGTTTTGCTCGCGGTAGAGGCTGAGCTTATTGCGCAGGGTGCGCACGCTGATCTGGAGCTTCTCAGCGGCGGTGGTGCGGTTGCCGCCGGTGTGCTCGAGGGCCCGGAGGATCAACCTCCGCTCCTGATCTTCGAGGGAACAGATTTCTTCGGGTTCGGGAGAGATTGGTGGAGAGACGGCGACTGCGACTGGCGCGGGCGCGGTGGTATTGGGGGCGACGGAGGGGGGAGCTGTGCCACTCTTGGCCAGCAGTTGCAGCTCCAGGGGCAGGGCGTTCGGCGTGACCTGCGGGCCTTTGGTCGAAAGGATGACGGCTCGCTCCACGATGTTCTGCAACTCACGCACATTGCCTGGCCAGGTGTGGGCCTGCATGAGGTGCAGGCTGTCCGGGTGGAACCGGGTGAGGTTGCGGCGGTGCTTACGGGTGTAGGTTTCCAGAAAATGCTGGGCAAGCAGAGGGATGTCACCCTCGCGCTCGCGGAGGGGTGGGCTCTCGATGGGGAAAACGTTCAGGCGGTAGTAAAGGTCCTGGCGAAAGTCCCCGTCTACGACCGACTGCTGCAGGTCGCGGTTGGTCGTGGCGACGATGCGGGTGTCAATCTGGATGACGTTGCTGGACCCGACGCGCTCAAACTCCCGTTCCTGCAGGACGCGCAGCAGCTTGGCCTGGAGGGGAAGGGAAATCTCGCTGATCTCGTCGAGTAGCAAGGTGCCGCCGTGGGCCAGCTCGAAGCGCCCGATGCGGTTCTCGAAGGCGCCGGTGAAGGCGCCCTTGACGTGGCCGAAGAACTCGCTCTCGATCAACGATTCGGAGACGGCGGCACAATTGACGCGGATAAAGGGTTTGTCCCGGCGCATGCTTTGGCGGTGGATTTCCTGGGCGACCAGTTCCTTGCCGGTGCCCGTCTTCCCGTGGACCAGCACCGTGGCATCGGTGCGTGCGACGCTGTCAATCATCTCCCGCATGTGGGCCATACGCGGCGAGTTGCCCAGAATGCGCGGCCCGCAACGGGCAGAGTCTCCAGCGAGCTGTTTGTTGACGGCTTGGAGGTGCTCGTAGCGATCGGCCTTGGAGAGGACGAGGTCGAGTTCGTCGATAGAGAAAGGCTTCTGCAGGTAGTCGAAGGCGCCCAGCTTCATACACTTGACGGCGCTCTCGATGCTGCCTTGGGCGGTGATCATGATGGTTACGGGCATCGTGCCACGCGCCGCGAGTTGCTCCAGCAAATCGGTCCCCAACCCGTCGGGCAGGTTCAGGTCCAGGAACATGACCTCGAAGTCGTGATCGTTCCCCAACTGCTCAAGCGCTTCCTGGATGGAGGCGACCGTCTTGACCTTCAGCCGCTTGCGTTGCAAGAACTGCTGGAGAGTCCGGCGGATGATCAATTCGTCGTCAACGACCAGGGCGCTTTCGAAACGCATGCTTTTTTTGGGGAAGGGAATGGTTTAAACAGAGATTTTCCAATGGTCGGCCCATAACGCGAGATTTATGAGCGGCCAGGCTAGTATGGCATTTGTATGTTCAGCTTCAAACAGTTTTTGTCGGGTTGTAACGGGGAGCATGTTACCAAGAAAATCGGAATCCGACAAGCACGCTTCCCACACGGGTCGTAACGGCCCCTGGAACCATTCGATAAACGGGACGGGAAAGCTCCGCTTGGGGCGCCGTACGATTTCCTCCGGCAACTCTGCGGCAAAGGCGTGCCGCAGCAGGCGCTTGGTTTCGACGGAGTCGGCCCCGGTCAGCTCGAAGCTGTTGAGGCGGCGTACAGCCGCAGGGTCGAGTCCGGGGCGCAGGGCGAGTTTGTAGTGGGCCGGCATTTCAAAGAGACGCTCGACCAGCCGGTGGTCGCAGAAAGGGACGCGCCCCTCGACGGAGGCGGCCATGGTGCTGCTGTCCAGCCGCAGGAGCAGGCCCTCCAGGTTGACACGCAGGTGCGCGTGCAGATAGGCTTCCAGCGTGCTGCATGCGCTCGTCTCAGCGAAGAGCCCATCGTAATAAGCTTCCACGCCCGCCTCCGCTTCAAGCGCGGCCTGGTCACCGCCCAGTAACTGCCGACGGGCGGCGGCATCTATCCAACTGTTGCATTGCCGGAAGTGTGCGCGGCGGCAGGAGAAATGGCTGCGTCCATAATGCCGCAGGAGTGCGCGCGGATCGATGCCACCCTGGCTCCCCGCGGAACGGTCGAAGTCGAAGGCACAGAACGTTGGTCCGGCGTAACCGCCGAAGACCTCGTCAGCTCCCTCGCCGGTCAGCGCCACCTTATAGCGCTGGCCAAAGGCCTGCGATAGCCGGTAGATGGGAACCTCGTTCGGGGTCGAAAGAGGGAGGCCGTTGGCTGCGATGAGCGTTTCGCAGTCGTACAGGAAATCGGCTTCTTCGAGGGGGACCTCGGTCAGCTCCAGGTCAAAGTGGCGTGCCGCCTGGCGCTGGTAGGGCCACTCCCCGTAATCCTCCCGCCGGTAACCGGTGCTGTAAACAGGACGGCCCGGACGGCCATTGGCCGCCAGGGCAGTGGCCGCGAGGATACTGCTGTCGAGACCGCCGCTGAGGAAGCCGCCCACGGGTGCGTCGCTGAGCTGGTGCTCATGGGCGACCTGACGCACCCGGTGGCCGATCTCGACAGCCGCCTCGTCGAATTCAACCGCCGGCTTCTCCTCTTCGGGGAGCACTGGCGGGGTCCACCACTTGTGTGGCAAGGGCGTCTCACCCGGCCGGGCGAGGAACAGGCTGCCGCCCGGTTCAAGCAGGCGCACGCCGCGCAGGAGGGTCTGCTCGCCGAGGTTCACACGCACGGTGGCCAGGTAATGCGCCAGCGCGGCTGGATCGATCCGGCGTTCCAGGCCGGGCATCTCCATCAGGGCGGCGACGGACGAGGCGAAGGCGAAACGCCCGCTCCCGACGGTGTAAAAAAGCGGCTTGATTCCGAGCCGGTCCCGGACGAGCCAGAGGCTCTCATTGCGGGGGTCGTAGAGGGCGAGGGCGAACATGCCCGCCCAGTGCTTCATGCACTCGTGGCCCCAGACGCTGTAGCTTTTCACCACGGCCTCGGTGTCACACTGCGTGCGCAACGCCTGGCCATGCCGCTCAAGCTCCCGGCGCAGTTGCGGGTAGTTGTATAACTCGCCGTTATAGACGGCTACGACGCCGGTCTCCGGATCGATCCAGGGCTGCTGCCCGTGGGCGGGGTCGAGGATGGCCAGGCGCCGGTGCCCCAGTACGACTGATCTACTGTGCCAGATGCCCTCTCCGTCAGGGCCGCGCCCGGTCATGGCCGTAGTTGCCCGCCGGATGGCGCGGAGATCCTGGTCGCCGACGACGGAGGAAAATATGCCGGCGATCCCGCACATGATCAGCGTAAGAGATGTTCCGTGGTTCCCTTGGGGCTTTTGATGGAGAGGGTCTGGCTGGACGTGGAGAAGCTCAGCGTCCGGTTGTGGGAGCCACCCACGTCGCGCAGTTTCAGGCGCAGGCCGTTGCGGGAGATGAAATCCTCGGCGGCCTGGATATTGGCGGCCCCGATCTTAAAGAAGTCGCTCTGCTCGTTGGTCGAAGCTCCCCCGGCGATGGCAAACATCAGCCGTTTGGGACTCGCCCGGAAACTCATGAGGTCTTTCATCAGCATTGGCAGGCCGGTGTCGGCGAACATGCAGGGGCTGTTGCGGGCCTTTTCCGTATAGGAGCTGGAGTCGGCCAGCATATAGTGGATCATCCCGACCACGCGCGCCTCGGGGTCATAACCGAGCAAGCCGATGCAGGAGCCGAGCGCGTAGGTTAACACAACGATGTCGGGGTGGTTGGAGACCGCTTTGTCCGAGATGCCGACGACGACCTTTGGGGTAATGCCCAGCAGATTATTCATTGAAAGAGGAAAAAGTTCAGACAGCCTGGCCGGCCTCGACAGATTCAGGCGCGGAGGAGGTGGAGGCGGGCCCCTGGGCGACGCCAGCGGCGAGGTTTTCGTTGATGTTCAGCAGTGTTTCCAGCGTTGCGCGTTCGGGGTTGGCCATCTGGCCGAAGGACTTCGCCCGGATGAAGGCACCCAGGCTGAGCAGGTTTTGCCGCAGTTCCAGCGGGAGCTGGCACTCCGGCGCCGACCAATCAGCGATGAAGACATCCCAGATCTTGAGGTTGAAGCGTAGCGCTTCGCCGAGTCTCTGGCTCCAGGTGACCGGACCCTCTGTGCCCAGGCAGGCGCGGATTTTGCCCGAGGCGGCGCGCAGGACCGTGACTTCGACCTGTCGGCCTGAAGGCGCGCTGGCCATTTGGGATTGTCCGTAAAGTCTCGCTAGTTCATTTCGCATGGTTCAACAGCTCGCGTTCATAGGCTAAGAGTTTCTGGGTTGCCCGCAGGGCGTGATAAAATTCGCGCTTGTTGAGGCGGAGCAGAATCTCGTCAAAATAGCTATCTGTACTCGGCGCGGCCTGTATAATGGCCTTGATGAGTTCCGCCGCCATGGCGTAGGTCCGCTCGTCTTCCGGGCTGTCGAGGTAGAGGGTCTGGATCAGCAGGTAGAGCCGCGCGCAGGGGGTGCGCGCGTCGCTTTCGACCAGCAGGTCCTTTTCCCGCAGGAGGGGGACCTGGTTGATCATTTCTATTTCGCAGGTGCCACCGACGTTGCGCATGAGGGCTCCGTTAATGTAAACCCGTTCTCCGGGCGCGAGTTTGAGTTTGAGGGGCATGGCTTAATCGCTGAGCAGGCGGAGTGTCAGGTTGCGGGTTTCCTCCATTCCGTTGAGCCCTTCTACGGCCAAAGAGGTGCGCAGGTTGAGGGATTGGACCAACATTGCTTCCGCGTTAAGGTCAACTTCCTGTAAACGGGCGAGTCCTTGCTCGCTGTAGGCGAGGCTGGCGGTGTTCTGAACCGCGGCCCGCTCAATGCTGCCGACGTAATTAGCGACCCCCTCCCGGCGGGCCTGTAGTTGTTCCTGGGCCGCAGTCAGGTTTTCGATCATGGCGTCAATTTCCCCGTCCGTGGCCCCGGTGACATCAGCGACCAGCGGCGATCCGGCGGGGTCGCTGGGTAGGGGATCTCCCGGCAGGGGGATGTCGAGCCCTTCCGCGCCGGGACCGATTGGGAGCGGCTCCAACTCCAGCGTGTAGCTCCCCACTCCGGTGGAAAAGCGTAGGGAACCTTCGCCCTGGGCGGGTGCGAGCAACTGGCGCGCGCCCTCGTCGGGCACCTTAAGGTTGCCTTCCAACTGCTGGCGCAGCTCGGCAAAGGCCGCGAGGGCGTCTGCCCGGGCGGGCGAACCTTCCGGCTCCGCCCGGGCCGTGTCGAGGAGGGTGCGCATGCGCCCGAGCGTGTCGGCTTGCAGGTCGATCGTGGTCTGGGCGAGGCGGACCGTGGTGGCTGCGCGGCTGAGGGATTCGTCCGCGGTGTTGAGGGAATCAATGCGCTCCTGCAAATGCTGAAGCCGCATCCAGCGGACCGGAGAAGTGGTTGGCGTGTCGATGCGCTGGCCTTCGCTCAATGTCGCCAGGCTTCGTTGAAGTTTTCGGTCAACCGTCTGGAGCCGGGACAGGGAGGCGAGGGTAGATGCAACGGGTATCTGCATGCCCGGAGGCTAAGCATCTCCCGGGCCTATCTTTTTTTTAAATAATTAAGTCGTTTTTGTATAATTAGTTATAATACTTTGTTCGCGGAGGGTTGACCGGTTGGTGAGGAAAAAAATTCCCGTGCTCAGGTCAGGCCGTGGGTCAGGGCGGGGAGCCGTTTCAGACACTCAGTGACAGCGGAATGGGGCCGCTTCCAGTCGGCCGGATCGTTACCGAACAGCAGTGTCCAGGCGGGTTCTTCTTCCCACTGGCAGCAGGGCTGAGTGGGCGGTGGCTCGAAGCCGCAGCAAAAGCCGGCCTGGCGGGCGATAATATCGGCCAGTTGAGCGCCGGCAGCGAGCTTGGAGTTTGCCGGTGCCTGATCGGGGGCGTGATGGAAGCACACGGCTTCGACGATGTCGTTCGGCAGTCCATTGTGGGCGAGGTAGAGGGAGCCGAGGTCGGCGTGAGACCAGCCGAAAGCGCTGCGCTCGTGTTGCTCAAAGTGACTGGGGTCACTTTCGCAGAAGCCCATCGAGACCTCCAGCTCTTCTGGAAAGACATGGAGCATGACGAGCTTGCCGATGTTGTGGAGCAGCCCAATGAGGTAATAGGTATCGTCTTCACGCAGTCCGGTGCTGATCGAGAGGACTTCACGGCAGAGGATGGCGGAGGCGACAGAGTGCCGGATGATGTCCTCCCAGTTCAGGTACGCGGTATTGCCGACCGGCTTGCGCATCTGTTCAAATACCTGGGCGGAGAGGATCAGGTCGTGGACCTGACGTAAACCGAGGAAAAAAATCGCCTCTTCGATGTTGGAAACCTTGACGGTCAGTCCCCCGAAAACGGAGTTGACCATGCGCAGCAGCCGGGCGGTGAGCGCCTGGTCCTTTCCGAGCAGATGCGCGATTTCCTGCACCGGGACATTCGTATCGGCAGAAAGGGCCAGCAGGGAAGACCTGATGCCCTGAAACGAAGCGATGGTCGGGCATTCCCGCAGCCGCCGCTCGATCTCGGGATAAGAAGCTATCCGCGCCTGGCAGTAATTGCCTACTGTGAATGCGTCAGGCATCAAGTTGGTGCAGTGCATTTTCATAGGCCTCGATCTGCGAGTTGAGAAAGCGCACCCGTTTTTGTTCGTTTCTAAGTTCCTCGACCAGAGTGATACGTTTGATCCGCGTGATCTTGTCCATGTTTTCCCGGTCTAGCGGGCTCATCGTCCCAAAGCGGTTCATGGAAGGAATTTTTCGGAAAGAGGCGGGCTGTTCATAGAGCGTGAACCCAAGGCCGATGCAGGCGATCCCGAGGACCGTCGAACTCAGCGAAATCGTCGTTCCCATGATAAGGCCGATATACAGCATGATTAAGCCAAAGATGTCAATGGTGAGACACAGGGTGGGGCTGCGGTACCATTTCCCGGTCATGTCCTCCAGGGTGGACAGAGAGGAGAGCCGTGCGGCGTAATGGGTCTGGGCAATTGCCCGGTCCAGGCTATGCAGATTGTTCTGGAGCTGGAGTTGCCTGGCTGTGGCGTTCTGGTGCTGCTGGCGCAAGTCGTCCAGTTGCTGTTGAAGCCCCGTGCGCTCCTGCTGGTGGATGGCCTCGACCTGTTGACGCAGCCGCTCGAACTCCTCGCTGTCGATGGCCCGGGCATACTTCTCCATCAGGGGGCTCAGGTCGTGGCGCAGCACGAGGTACGACCCGTGGGCTTCGAAGTATTCCGGATGCTGGCGGATGAAATCTGCGTCTGAGTCACTCATGGGGGGGCAAGATCTCCTGGATGGTTGAGACCACGAACGGCTGAAGCGCGACCAACTGCCGGAGGCGGGCTCGCGCGTCGGCCGCTGGCACCTTGCGGCGGACTTCGGCATGCAGCCGCGCGCGTTCCTTGAACGACTGATGCAGGATCGGAACCTTTTGGCCACTGCGCTCGATGATCTGGCGGCGCGCCTGTTCGGTGATGGAGATCCTGGACTGCCCGTCGAGGGGAAATGCGCTCAGGCCGGGCAGTGCGGCTTTACGGTAGAGCCAGTCAAAGGCGGAGCTTCCCTCCGTGCGCCCAAGGATCACGCTGAGCCCCTCCAGGCTGACAGGTTCCAGAAGCGCCGCCGCATGCAGCCAGCGACGTTGACGGGCCGAAAGCCTGTCCCAGTTGTCGGTCGTGTCCTCAGTGGAGATGTCCGGGGTGAAACTGCCGTTGAGCAGCTCCGCGATGCGTCCGGGCATGCCGTCGGTTTCCTCCAGTAAGTGGTCGGCGTTTTCGACGGGGCGACCACAGGCCATCAGCCATTCGGCGCAAGCCTCCCGCCCCAGCGGCTGGATGGGGCTCTGAGTGAACGCGGCGGGCGGGAGCATCCAGGGGTCCGCCTGTTTGCCCTCTTCCCAGCTTTCCATGCCGGAGAGGAGGTACACCTGCGGGGGCAGTTCGACGTTCTGGTTGAGGGCGCGGGCCAGGGACGTGCCCACCCAGGTCTGGAAGGCCGCCGGAAATTGATCGAAGTCCGCCAGCAGGAAAATAATCCGAAAACGTGCGGCGGGGACGGGAAGGGGGATCGATTTGACCCAGGGCAGCAGCCCGTCGAGGAAGTGGCGCGTGAGGCTTTCGTAGCCATGAGAGCCGGTTGGCTCCTGCTCTGGAAGAGAAGCGAATTCTGCCTGCTGGTAGAGCGGCGGAAGTGGCCGGCTACCGCGGATTGCCTCCGGGGCCGGCAGCTTGGGGAAAGTCGGTCGTACCTGGGGAAAACGGGGGGAGATACCACTCTCGAGCAGTATTCTGGCGGCAGTCTCAACGCGACCCGGGTATTTGAAATGCAGGTTGGAAAACAGAGCTGCCGGGTAAGCTCCCGGCTCTTCCCACAACTGGCGGGAGATGAGTTCAAGCAGGGTTCGCTTTCCGCTGCCGGGTGGTCCATGCAGCAGCACGACCCGGGGGCAATCTCTCGGATGCTGGATATCCCAGCCTTTCTCCAGGAGAGAGGTGGCCTCGATCTTTCGGCCAAAGATTTTTTTATCAGTCGTGAGCATGGTGTGCAGGGGGCGGTCGGGCTGCGTAACGCGGGTGGGGCGATGCCCCGTCGAGCGGTTACGGCAATCCGTTGGAAAACGCTGCGCCTGGTGCGGCGCAGCGTTGAAAAGGAGGGTTTAGGGGCATGAGATTGAGCGGACTTCGAATGTGGTTGAGCATTCAGACGGGCTCGTGCCTGGGGCCGATGGGTTCCTTTCTTGAGCGTGCTTTGGACGAGGCATGCGCTGCCGTGTCCTTTGCGGTTTCATCTTTTTTCTGTTTCCACCACGGTAGAAACTGCTCCAGGGTATCCTGGAAGCAGATCAGCGTGAGCGGCTTGGCAAGGTAGGCGTTCATCCCGGCATCGTAACAGCGTTGGATGTCTTTCGGGCTTACCAAGGCGGTCAGGGCGACAATGGGGATGGTGCGGTACGCTTCCCCGCCGGCGCCGGCACGGATCTTGCGGGTGGTCTGGAAGCCGTCCATTACCGGCATGTTGCAGTCCATCAAGATCAGGTCGAAGTCGTGCTTCTCCCGCATCAGGTCCAGTGCCTCGCTCCCGTGCTGGGCGATACTGGCCTCCGCGCCCAGGCGTTTGAGGACATGCTTGATGAGGAACTGGGCCGTCCGGTCATCCTCGACGGCCAGGATGTGTAACGGGTGCGGTGCCGTCTCGGCAGCGGATGGCGCCTCGGTGGCGGTGGGAAGCTCCTCCAGGCTAAGGGTAAACCAAAAGGTCGAGCCTCGTCCCGCCTCGCTCTCGAAGCCGATCTGTCCGCCCAGACGTTCGATGACCTGGCGACAGTTTGCCAGGCCGAGCCCGGCGCCCTGATAGGCCCGGTCGTCGCCGTCGTCCACCTGGGCGAAGGGTTGAAAGATGATCTCCTTTTTATTTTCGGGGATGCCGATACCGGTGTCTGTGACGGAAAAACGGAAGCGGTCCGATCCGTCGGTCGTTACTTCGCGTTTGACCGCAAAGATGACGCTGCCGGCTTTGGTGAACTTGAGGGCGTTTTCACCGAGGGTAATCAAGACCTGTTCGATAGCGATGTCCGGGCCGTGGAGGAGAGTTCCGTTGAGGGGGTTGCGCACATGCAGGCGGACTTCCTTTTGCGTGCTGATCGGTTGGAGGTTATCGGTGACGCGCCGGAAAAGGTCATTCAGGCAGAAGCGGCCGGGCTCGCCGCTCTCGCGCCGGGTCCTGTTTTCCGCAAACTCCAGGATACGGTCGATGATCGCGGTCAACGAGCGTCCGCCACTCGCTATGCGTTCGAGGATTTCCCGGTTTTCCCCGGAGAGGCTATTCGTCGCCAGGAGATCAGCGCCCGCGATGATCGCATGGAGAGGGGTGCGCAATTCATGCGACATGGTCGCGAGGAAACGGTTCTTCGCGCGGGCGGCCTGTCCCGCGGCGTGCTGGGCTAGGCGAAGCTGGTCGTTCTGTTCCTGGAGAACCTTCAGGGTTTCCCGCAGCTTGTCCTGCGCGAGTCGGCGGTCGCTGATGTCGCACAGGTAGCAATGCGCCAGCGCTGCGCCCGTGTCGAGGCGTTCGATCCTCGCGGTGAGGCTGAGCCAGCGAGGAGAGCCATCTGGGGCGCGTACCTCGATCTCCTCGGTGAGCTGCCCGCCCACGGGGAGTGTTTGATGAATCAGTTGCCAGACACGCGTCTCTTCATGCGGGGGGCAGCATTGGAAGAGCCTGCTGGCGTCATGCGCCATGTCACCGGCGTCCACGCCGAGTAATTCCGGCAGAAGTCGGCTGGCGAAGGGGACCCAGCTATTGCCTTCGGGACCGAAGTGAATTTGCACAATGAGTCCCGGCAGGCGCTGGGAAAGATCGACCAGCAGCCCGCTCTGGCGGTTTACCGTCGCCTGTAGCCGCTCGCGCTCGGAGACATCTTCCTGCCAAGCGAGGAAGCCGGTGAGTGTGTCCTTGGAAATGAGCGGAAAAATCTTTACGGAGGCGGCGTAGAGGCTGCCGTCAAAGCGTCGGTTGACGAGGCGGCCGAACCAGGGAGTGCCCGACTTGATGGTCTTCCAGAGGGTCTCATAGTCAGCTCGCTGTTGGCGTCCGGACTTGAAGACTGCGGGTGTCCGGCCCAGGAGTTCTTGCTGGCTCCAACCGGTCATTTTCAGGAGAGCTTGGTTGGCGTACCTGATATGGCCGTGGCTGTCGGTGATAAAGGCGCCGATGGGTGTCTGGTCCAACAAACGCGTATCCGGTTCCTTGGCATGGCCGGAGTCGTGGTCATTAAAATGCGGCGGTTGTGAAAACATAAAGGCTGCCTTTGGTTACGGCCACGGCGTCTTTGGCTTGATGGCAAAAAACGAGCCCGACCCAATTTTCCGCGCGCGTACACGGGGCAAAGTTTTCGTGCGAATAAATCCCGCCAGCCGTTAAAGCCGGGGGTGGCACGTCCGTAGAGAGTGCGTATCATGAGCTTTGCCCCATCGGTGATACGAGACGCGCGGTCGAGTTGCCGTATGAATTTCGGACAGCCGGGCGCGGGTAAGTGGACCCGTGGAAAAGGGCCGAGCAAGCTAATGTTACCCGCACGAGCCCCGGAGATTGCCGTGGGCCCATAACGATCAACTGTTATTTCCTATGGACGAAACCGCAGAAGACATCACCGCCACTCAGGAAACCACCCGCAGTCGCGCAGGGCGTTACCTGACCTTTAACCTTGGAAGCGAATCTTACGGGATCAGCGTACTGAAGGTCCGGGAAATCATCCAGATGCAGAAGGTGACCCGCGTGCCCTGCGTCCCCGAATACGTCAAGGGTGTCATTAACCTGCGCGGCAAAGTCATCCCCGTGGTGGACCTGCGGCTGAAGTTCGACTTCGGCGAGACCGAGGTCAGCAAGCACACGTGCATTATCGTCGTGGCGATTGTCCGTTCCGACGGCAGCGATGCCCTCACCGGGCTTATCGTGGACGCCGTGGAGGAGGTTTTGCACATCGAGGCCGGACAGATTGAGAACACGCCAGGTTTCTCCGATTCTTCAATTTCGATGGAGTACATCGATGGTATCGCCAAGATCCGGGACACAGTAGCTATGCTACTGGACATCGATCAGGCGGTAGCCGCGTCTGTGCTCGAGAGGATAGTAGAGGATAACCAACCATGAGAGGCATGGCAGGCCGCTTTCCAGTCACGCTAAAGAGGACAGTGGGAGAGTCTGGCAGCGGTCCTGCTATGCCTTCTTTATTCATGCTTATCCGATCCCTTCTCATTGCATATTTTACCTGGTTTTCCTCATTATCACTGGCCTCCTCGGCAAGTGGAGCGGATTCACAGGCAGAAAATTCCGCAGATCAGGGCGGCAATTTTTTCCCAGCTACCGGTTCCTCGCGTACCCGGCACACTTCGCCTGGGTCGCGTTCGTCCGGCAGTTGGTTGTTTTTTTCTTTCGATGCTGATTCGACGCCTTATCTAGAGGCAGGGTTGCTCCCGGTTCCGGTTCCGGTCTCGACCTTGTCCCCGGCCGGTCCGGCTCCGTGCGAAGAGCGGATGACGCTCAGCCTGTTCCTCAAGACAATACATGGCGTCGGGGAAAAAGACGAACCCGCAATCTCGTCCGCGCCCACCGCGCCGGTGGCCGAGACCCGTCCAGCCCCCGCTGTACCGGAGTCAACGGTCCCAGCCGAAACCCCGGTCCACTCCGGGATCGTGTCTACGGCGGGCGGCCCGTCTTCGGTCGTCGCTCCAGTTCTGCCGTACCCGCGCCTTTCTTCGCCTCTCCTGGATGATACGCGATTATTGATGCCGATCGACATGGAGGCGTTTGGAGCCCCCCGGGCTCTTATCGACCTGCCGGTATCGCAGACTTTCCAGCCACCCGCCCCGGTCATCCCGAGTCAGGCAACCTTCGAAATTAAACCCTGATGCGAGACGTAACGACAGGCTTTCTTGTTTTTTTACTGTTGGGCGTTCTGGCTGCGCGTACAGAAGCGGTTTCGGAGGCTTCCGGCGAGTCCTTTCCTGAACCGATGCCCGCGGCTTCCGCGTCGGTTCAGACCACTCCAGATCGACCGTACGTGGATCCGCCCGACCTGAAAGAGTGGGGGTCTTTGGAAGGGCTCGCTCACAAGCTGCGTGAGCAACTCGAACAGGAAGAGTTGTCCTCTGCTCCAGTGGAACCGACAGTTGGACCATCCGGCTCGACGGGGCAAACCGCCGGACAGGAGCCCTCGTATTTCCAACTGCAACTGCAACAGGCCGATGCTCACCGTAAGGCGGGAAACACCCAGGCAGCTATCAAACGGTACACCTGGGTTCTGGAACGGGCTCAGGGAGATGAACTCTTGGAAAAGGGAGCGCTTCTGGGCATGGCGCAAACCTACTTCAGCGCGAAAGAGCCCGAGCGCTGCGTGAGTATTCTGAAGAATTACCTTCGCGCGTATCCCAAGGATGAAAACCGTCCGGAACTGCTTTTCCGTCTGGCTCTGCTGTACCGGGAGATCGGCCTGCACGAGAATGCCATCACCACCTATTACCAGGTACTCAGCGCCATCGTCTCAGAGGGCGAGACGGATTTCGAGCGCTATCTCGATCTCGCCCGGCTGGTCATGTTTGAGATTGCCTGCAGTCATTTCCAGTTGAGGAACTACGAGGTGGCGCTTCAGCATTTCGAGCGCATTGACATCATCCGTATGCACCCCCAAGACCGGGAAACGATCGCTTTTTATTCGTTCGTCTGCCAAGTTCGGCTGGCCCGTCACCAGGAAGCGCTCGAAACGGCCTCGGCCTTTGCCCGGGACTACCCCCAAAGCCCTCTGTTACCGGAGATCATGTACGCCCGGGGGCAGCTCTTGTTCAAGCTGGAGCGTCCGGATGAGGCGGTTGTGGCTCTCGTCGATCTTCTGGAGACGGCTGAGCGTCAGAACGATGAAGAAACTGCCGGATGGCTGCCGTGGAAGCAACAGGCTGGGAACCTGATCGCTAATTACCTCTTTCATAAGGGCGACTACGCTGCCGCTCTGAGCGCTTACCAGGGGCTGGCTTCACTCAATCCCGATCTTTTCTGGCAATTGCCAGTCATTTATCAGATCGGCATCTGCTTTGAACGCCTTCACCTGTACGATCGCGCGCGCGAATCCTACGCTTACATTATTGCTGCCACGGAGGACATGAGCGCCCAGCAGGCCGATGCTCTGCACTCCCTGACGGCTGGCGCACACTGGCGCTACAAACTCCTGAACTGGGTGGACCGGACGGACACCCGCTATCGGTCCTGGGTGGGTACGCCCACCGCCAGGCAGGATGAACTAACCCCAAAACGTATCGAACAATGATCATTGATGTCCTTGATGAACTGGATGCGGTTGGTGTGCGCGCTCGCACCATCTGTGAAGAACACCGAGCTGCCCTGCGCGGGGGTGAAAACCTCGACCCCGACCGAACGACGGGAGAGGTCCGCGAGATCGTCGTTATACTCGACGACGTCCTGCAGACCCTGCGTCGCAGGCGGATCGAGGAGAAGTCGTTTTCACGGCTCGACCAGGATCGTCTCATTTTTGTCCAGCAGAGGTACCTGGCCCTGCTTCATATCCTCGGTGAAACCGAGCGTATGTTTCGGGTTTCACACTCCGTGGGTGCTGCTCAAAGCGCTGGCCGCGTTGGGCCCACTCGGACGGCGAGCTGGAGCGGATGAGGCTGGAACAAACGTTTTTTCTTTTCTCGGTATTTTAGCAGCCAAGCACTCCCTTTGGTCGATCTCGATCAGGCTTAGCATCATCGCACACGTTACCGCCTCCTGAAATATTCGCGTCGAAATCCTTCTTTTTCTCAATCCGGAGCTAAATGCATAAGCTATTTTTAATAAATGCATTGTATCATTTAAAGGGTGATTTGGCCTGTCGTTGAGATGGTCGTCTTAAATAAAACTAATAGGACTGCTAAGCGATTTGAATAATAGGCGATTGGAAAAAACGTTTTTAACTTGATATCTAAGGTTGTTCTCTTATCTTTCTAGTATAAAACCCCTACTTGTTTAGGCCATGTTATCCCCCCAAAAACTGGCTCCCCGCTCGCAAATTGTTGCTAAAGATTCTGTTGGCGAGCGCCAAGGTCCCGGAAAAGCTCCGGGCACGCATGAGACTCTTTTGTCGGAGAGCGATTACCAATACATTCAGGAGCTTGTCTATAAGCTCTCCCGGATTTCGCTCGGCCCGCAGAAAAAGACCCTAGTCGTATCGCGGATCATCAAACGCATGCGGGAATTGCGGTGTGCGACACTGGGCCAGTATTGCGATCTGCTGCGCCGCCCCTCGGGCCAACAGGAACTGAGCGAGCTGATCGACGCGATTTCGACCAACCACACGTATTTTTTCCGGGAAAGTCCGCACTTCGATTATCTGACCCGGCACATCCTCGCCGGCGCGGACCGCTCTGTGCAGCGTCCCTTCTCCATGTGGAGCGCGGCCTGTTCGACGGGGGAGGAGCCCTACAGCTTCGCCATGGTGCTGGAGGAGCAGCGCCTGTACGAGCGCGGTTTCGAGTGGGAGATGGTGGCGACCGACATTTCCCATCATGTGGTGGCCAGGGCTGAGCTGGGTGTGTTCCCGGCCACGGCGTTGACGCGAGTGCCCCAGCGGCTTTTCCGCCATCTGAAGCAGGAGCCCTCGGGAAATTACCGGGTGGTAGACGCCATTCGCCGGCGCATCCGCTTTCTCCAGATGAACCTCTTTGCCCCGCACGCTACGATCAGGGAAAACTTTGACCTGATTGTGTGTCGCAACGTCATGATCTACTTCGATGGCGAGACACGCACGGAGCTGACACAGTCCCTCGTGCGGCGTTTGCGCCCGGGCGGCATCCTTTTTGTCGGACACTCGGAATCCCTGAGCGGCGTCGACGCCCCACTGGAGCGGGTCCAGCCGGCTATCTATAGAAGGATCGCATCATGAATAGCCGCCCGAAGATTCGCGTACTGGTGGTCGATGACTCCGCTGTGGTGCGGCGCACCATCACCGGGCTGCTCAATCAGGAGCCCGATATCGAGGTGCTGGCGGCGGCCGTGGACCCCTACGATGCGCGGGACAAGATTTTGGAACTGCGGCCGGATGTCATCACACTGGACCTGGAGATGCCGCGGATGGACGGGATCACGTTTCTGGAGCATTTGATGTGCAAGCACCCAATGCCAGTCATTGTGCTCAGTTCCCTGACCCAGAAGGGCTCCCGCGCGGCTCTGGCGGCCCTGGAACGCGGGGCGGTGGAGGTCCTGGCCAAGCCCAAGGTCGCCTTTGAATTGGGGGAGACCGGGCGCATCCTGGCTGACACGGTGCGGATGGCCGCGTCGGCGCGTGTGTCTGCTCGCTCCCTGCCTTCCCGTCAAGGCCGCACACAGACAGGAGCTGCCTATTCTCAACTGAGTTGGAACCCCGAGCAGGTGGGATTCATCGGTGCCTCCACCGGGGGCACTGAGGCCATCCGCCTGGTGCTTGAGCAACTGCCGGCTAACATCCCTCCGCTGTGTCTGGTCCAGCATATGCCGGCTTTTATTTCGACAACGTTTGTCCAGCGGCTCGATCAGTGCTGTGCCATGGAGGTGCGTGAGGCGCGAAATGGCGACCGGCTGCGGCCCGGCCTGGCGCTTGTGGCACCAGGGGATTGGCATATGGCACTGTGCGAAGACCGGCATGGCTTTTTCATCCGCCTGCGCCAGAGCCCGAAAATCTGGTATCAGCGTCCCTCCGTAGATGTCCTTTTCCGCAGTGCAGCGTCGCTGTCGCGCGGGCAGTTTACGGCCGCCGTGCTGACCGGCATGGGCCGGGACGGTGCCGAGGGCCTGCGCGAGCTTCGTCAGAAGGGCGCGGTGACCTTTGCTCAGGACGAGGCCACGAGTGTGGTCTACGGCATGCCGAAGATGGCGCTTGAGTGCGGCGGGACGGATCGTGCGCTGCCTTTGCACGGAATCGCTCCGGCCATGCTGGACTCCTTTGTTGCCCAACTTTCCAAACCCACCTTGCGATAACCACTATCCACTTTTACTTTCTTATGAACCACCCTGACAACTCTTTGAGATTAGCCTGCTATGCGGGCAATTCCACCCCCGCCGGTCCTTTTCTTCATGGCACCGGCCAATCCAACCCCGTTTTGCACTGCGAGCCGCAGATTCTGCATTTCAGCGTGCAGCCCGACTGGTGCATTATCAATCATTGCGCCGAAGCCTATGTCCTGGACCCCGACGGTCCGGCTAACCTGAACGGGCGGTCGCTGCGCGAGTTGTTGGTCAAGCTCGATCCGGAGTTGGAGAGCGTGCTGCCCCGCATAGCTGGCAAAGGCTGCAGATGCACACAGACCGGTGAAGATCGAGCCCCCGTCTTCGATAAATGGAGTCTGAGCTGCTTTTCTTCCAGTGCCGAGCCGGGTGCGCCGGTCTTCGTGCGTATTGTCGGTTGTGTGGCTCCGTCGGACAGGGCCATGTCCTCTCCGTCGGACTTTGTGCCGCGGCCTGCCTGGTCCGGAGGCGAGGCATCTTCGCCCGTGCGTGAGCAACACCATGAATATCTCCAGCTCCAGGGCGAGATGAGTGTTGGATCTCGGGGGTTGAAAAGCTCCAAGGAGCTGCCCGGGGTCCACTTTATTCAGGACCCCCACCTGGATTTCGAGGTGATCAATCCGGACCTGCGCAATTTCCTGTCGGCGGAGGCGGCCGCTCTGTTGAAGGATGGGGCGGACTGGCTGAGTTGGATTGACCCGAGAGATCTACCCACCTTCGAGGCGGCCCTGGCGGACTGTCAGAACAGCGCCACATCGGTATCCGTGCGCTACCGGATCAAGTTGCCCGGCGAAGAACGGTCCCGCCACGTTCTGGAGATGCGGCATCCGCTCTACGACGATTCCGGGAAAATGGAGGGCTACGATTGTGCCTGGCTCGACATGACGGCTCACGAGCGTGAGCGCCAGCAGCTTTTCCAGTTCGCCTGGCGCCAGGACATGGCGGACATTTCCACGACGCTGGCGCATGACTTTCACAACCTGCTCTCCGGCATCGGGGCACTGTCCCAGTTGCTCATGGATTCTGAGCCGCAGCACTCCGAGCGCCGGGAAGATTTTCAAGTGATCCGCCACGCTATCGACGAGGCCCAGCATTTGTCCGACCGGCTTATGGCGCTCAATCGCGACAGCTCCGGCCAGAAGCGGCTCCAGGATCTGATCGGCCTGGTGCGCGATCAGGAGCGGTTGATGCGGGCCGTTCTTCCCAAGCAGGCCCAGCTCCACGTGGAGCTGCCAGAGGCGGAATACCCTGTCATGATCGATTCGATTTCATTCCGGCGGGTCTTGCTCAATCTGATCAGCAATGCCCGGGACGCGCTCAAAAAGGAAGACGGCTTTCCCTCGACCGACGGGAGGGTGACGCTTGAGCTCCGGCACGTGGAACTGGAAAATTACACCCGCGATCACCTGATCTCCAGCCGCGTCCCCCGTAGAGGCCGGGCGGCTGAGCTGAGCGTGCGGGATAACGGGTGCGGCATCCCCGCCGAAATCCTGAAGCGGGTATTCGAGCCCTATTTTACCACCAAGCAGCATTCCGGGGGTACCGGGCTGGGACTCTACAGCCTGGTTCAGTTCGCCGAGGAGAATGGCATCGATTTTGGTGTCCGCAGCACGCCCAGCTCCGGCACGACGATTTTCCTGCTGATCCCCTTTAATGAGGCCGAAGATGGTGCCGTGATCGAGGAGGCTAACTCCAGGGCAGGGCAGTCGGTTCCCGGCCAGTCGGCCCCGGTTCCTCATATCGGCATCTACAGCTTGGTGCCGGAGGAGCAATTCGCGCCGACGCCTCTCGGTACCGCGGTGGATCGACTTGACTCCTTTGACCAGTTGGAGGCCTGGCTCGCACACGATGCGGACCAGGAGCGGTTGCTGCTGATCGTGAGCGACATGGAGCATCCTGTGCCGTCACAACTGCGAGACTTGTTGAGGAACACGCCGAACTCAACGCGTCGGATGGTTCTGCTGAAGGGAGCGCATGATCTACTCGAAGACCGCTCCGGGCGAAATGCTCCCGTCGTTCTGGGTGACCACTCTCCGCTGATTGAGCGGATGTATCACTGTGCGACCCACGATCCGGCTTGCCGGCTCAATTGCCTCAAACACCACTTATCCCATGAAGCCCATTGCCCTTATCACACCTGTCCTTACCGGCTTGTGCATGCTGCTGGTGAGCAGTTGCACCAGTCCCCGGCTTGAACGCGAGCTGAAAGACATTCCGCTCGGCCCCTCCTTTCAGCCGGACAATGTCTATGCTGAGCCCTTATCCCCGGACATCCGGCGGGTGCTCGTCTTTCCTTTCCACACCCAGCCGGATAACCAGGCCGAGGCGGCGACGCTGGAGAAGGCCATGCTGCCCTCGCTGCTGTCCACCGGTCGTTTCGAGGTCGTCACGCTCGAGCGTGGGGAAGTGATGGAACTGGCGGGCAGGCCGACGTTTGCCTCGATGGACATGATTCCGCCCGCTGTTGCCGCTCGCCTGCGGGAGCAGTGGAGGGCCGACGCCGTCCTGCTGACGGACATCACCAGTTACCGCCCCTACAAACCTTTCATGCTCGGGGTTCGCTCCCGCCTGGTCAGCCTGCGTGACCAGGAAGTGATCTGGGCCTGTGACGAGGTTTATGATGCCGGAAATGAGGCGGTCGAGGTGGGGGCCCGCCGGTATGCCGAGCGCTATCTTGAGCAGGAGTATCCGCTGCAGCGCAGCTACAGCGTACTGATCAGCCCCCGCCGCTTCGCGGCCTATGTCGCCCATTCGCTTTATTCGACCTTACCGGAGCGCGAGCCGCAAGAACCGTGACGCCGGGCGTGTTTTTCCGATTGCGGGTGGTGAAAAAACAAGTGCATTTTTTCATTAAAGGCGGGTCCGGGCTGGCCGTAGGTAGTGGGCAAGACACCATAACGCCATGCAAATCAATCCATACGTTCCGCCTCAGCAATTCGCCTCCCCGGATGCCCATCCGGGGAAATCCACCGCCAAGCCTCCTCCCCGGCCTGTGAGCGGGGATGCGGTGGCGGCAAATCTATCGCAAAAGCTGGCAGCGGAACTGGGAGATACGGCTACGCCGCGCCCGGATAAGGTACTCGAAGCCCGGCGCCTGGCCAATGACCCCGCCTATCCGTCTTCGCAGGATCTTGATGATCTCGCGCATCTGTTGGCCGCCTCGGATAAAGAGACGGACGTGTGAACCGACTGACGATTAATCCTTCATCTCAGCCCAATGATAGAAGCCCCTGCCAACCTTAGCCACGACATTATCCAGGATATTGTCGTGGAGAGCATCCAGAATGTGTTTTCGACGATGGTATCGATCAAACCCGATTTCGAGGCGTGTGCCCGCGAGCCCGAAGAGGCTGACGCAGTTTCGCCACTGGCCCAGATCGAGGAGGGCGTTGTCGTCGGCAATGTCGGGTTCGTCGGGGATGTGACCGGGATGGTTTACCTGATCATGCCCGATTCCATGGCCGCCCTCATCTCTCACCGGATGCTCGGCTTGCCCCTGGAAGATCTTTCGGAGGACCACGAAATGATCAACGATGTCATTGGCGAGCTGAGTAACATGTCCGCGGGCACGATTAAAAACCAGTTTGATTCCTTTAACTACTCCTGTCGGTTGACGATCCCCTCGATCATCCGCGGCAAATATTTCATCGTGGAGGCCGCCAAGGCCACCCTTCGCCACTTTTACCGTTTCCGGTGCATGGACAAGTTCATCTGCCTTGAGCTGCTGATGCGTACCACACCGGAAGAGCGTCAAAAACCAGCTTCCTGATTCCTCTCATGAAAAAGAAGATTCTTTCAGTCGATGACTCCAAGGCCGTCCGGGCTCTGGTCAAGAAGGCCTTCAGCAACTTTGAAATCGACATTATCGAGGCTCCCAACGGAGTGGAGGGTCTTTCGGCGGCCAGCAAGGAGATTCCAAATCTGATCCTGCTGGATGTGACCATGCCCGTTATGGACGGGGTGGAAATGCTCACCCGCCTCAAGGGCGACCCCGCCCTGAAGGGCATCCCCGTCATCATGCTGACGGCCGAAGGCGGACGCGAGAAGGTCATGAGCATCGCCAAGCTCGGCATCCGCGACTACATCGTGAAGCCCTTCAAGGAAGGCGTCCTCATCGATAAGGTCTCCCGCATCATCGACCTGAGCAAGGACAGCCGCCGCAAGACCATTCTCGATCCCGCCCGGGTCTTGCTTGTGGAGGACAAGCCGGCCATCGTGGAGGCGGTTCGCCAGGGGCTGGCCGGGACTCCCTGGGAAATCATGGCCGCCGGCAGCGCCTACGACGCCATCGACCGCTTTGTGGATCGTGAGTACGACCTGGTCATCATCAGCCTCTCTTTCGATGGCGATATCTCCTTCGAAGTTTTCAAAAAGATGAAGGCGCACAACAGCAAGGTTCCCATCGTGGGCCTGGTGGTCAAGACGGACACCGACCGCCAGCACAAGGCGCTCCAGGCAGGCTTCGACTCCATTATCACCAAACCGATCGATCAGGCCGAGCTGGAAACGCGCGCCTGCCGCTCTATGGGTATCGACACCTCGCCGAGGTATTACCTCTTCGAGAACGGACGCATGCGCGTGGTCGCGCCCGATGTCTGTACGCAGGCCCGCGTGATCGAGATGCGGTCCTTTATGGAGCGCAAGGTAACCGAGGCGGTGGACTCCGGCCACACCTCTGTCCTCATTGATGGCTCGCAGGTCACGGAAATGGATGTCAATCTCATCAAGTTCCTCATCGAACTGATGAACGCCTGTGAGCGCATCGACATGAACTGCCAGATCCTGGCCAGCGAGCGCCTGCGCAAGGAGTGCGACGGCTTCGAAGAGTCGAAATCATGGAAATTTGTGGATGAAACGATCCTGGCTGCGGCCGAGTAGGCTGCGCCCGTCGATCTACACACGGAACTTATCATGGATGCAACCGATCCGCTGGACACCGCTCAGGCATTGGTGGAAAGTCTCGCCGCCGAGCTCGCGTTAATGGAATGCGGTTCCGCTGACGGGCTGGTTCCGGCTTACAGCCTGATGAGCGAACTGGCGGAAGCCATGAACGACTATCCGCAGGTAGAGACCCCCTTGACAGCCCTCAGAGAGCGCATCAGTAGGCTCCTCGACTGCAACGGTGTCACCTCTATGGACTTGATGGTCCAGTTGACCGCCTTCGTTGATACGATCCGCACGGTGTTGCGCTTTTTGAGGGCCGATATCGAAGTGCCCTGGAGCGAACTTGAGTGGACTCCTCCGGCGACTGCGGCGGAGACGATCCCCCAAGGACCGGCTCCCGCTCCTGATGCGCAGGAAGCGGACTGGCTCGGACCGCATCTGGAAGAAAACCGCGACATTCTCGAAGAGTTTTTCGCCGAGGCGCAGGAACACCTCGATCAGATCGAAAGCGCCTTGCTGACGCTGGAAAAAGCGGCCGAAGACCGCGAGGCGATCAGCGCTCTATTCCGCTCCTTTCATACCATCAAGGGCGTGGCGGGGTTTCTGGATTTGTTTCCGATCCAGGGCCTTGCTCATCAGGTTGAGACGGTGCTGGATCTGCTACGCAGCGACTACATTGCCTTTACGCCCGCACTGGCCAGCCTCGTACTGGAGAGCCGGGATCGTCTGGAGGGATTGCTGGCAGCGCTGGCGGAGTTCATGGCCAGTGGGCGGCGTCCGTCGTCGGAGATCCCCGTAGAGGACCTGATCAATCGGGCCAAAGCAATCGCCGACGAGACCGGCACGGACGATGTGAGCGACCCAGCCGACGCGTCGCAGATGTTGCCGTTTCCCATGCCGGGCAGCCTTCCGGCAAGTGCCCCCGAGGAAAGCGCGGACGCTGTCCAGAATGTCGCGGTGGAATCCCTGCTCAAGAAAAGCTCCGGAGCGGCGCAGAATGTCTTTATCCGCATCAATGCGGACAAGCTCGACTCCATCGTGGACGCGGTCGGGGAACTGGTGATCGTCGAGAGCCAGTTGCGCGAATCGCTGGATCGAAGCGGTATCCCCAGTGCCTTTATTGAGCGGAGCCTCGGGCAGCTGGGTCGGGTCACGCGGGAGCTTCAGCGTACGGGTCTCTCCCTCCGCATGGTCCCCCTGCGCGGGCTCTTCCAGAAGATGCAGCGGCTGGTCCGGGATCTGGCGGTCAAGAACGGTAAGCAGGTCGAGCTGGAATGCATCGGGGAGGATGCGGAAATGGACCGCAACGTGGTCGAGGAGATCAACGACCCGCTGGTCCACATGATTCGTAATGCGATCGATCATGGTGTTGAGATGCCCGAGGCGCGGATCAAAGCCGGCAAGCATGCGGGCGGAAAAATTTGCCTCAGCGCACGCTATCATGGTGACTCCATCGTGATCGAACTCAAGGACGACGGTCGCGGAGTCGATACGGATCGTGTTTTGCAGAAGGCAATCGAGCGGGAGCTTGCCCGTCCCGGCGTGCAATATTCGGAGCGCGAGATTCTCGACTTTCTTTTCGAACCCGGTTTCTCCACGGCGGAGAACATCACCGAGCTGTCCGGGCGTGGTGTCGGGATGGATGTCCTGCGCAAGAACATCACCAAGCTGCGCGGAACCATCGATGTCTCCACCCTTCGCGGCAAAGGCACAACCGTCAGGATCAATCTTCCGCTCACGCTGGCGATTATCGATGGGCTGCTCCTGCGCGTCGAAGAGGAACGCTATGTCCTGCCGATCGGCAGCGTCCTGCTCACCGTCAAGCCGAAGGCCGAAGACATCTTTTCGATCGCGGGGCAGGGACGGCTCCTCAAGCACCACGGGACGCTTTACCCGCTTGTCGATCTGGCCACCTATTTTCAGATCAGGACCGCGCGCAAGTCGCTGACCGAAGGCGTCGTGATTCTGGTCGAGTCGGACGGATTCAAGTTCGGCCTCGTGGCCGATGAACTCATGCACAAGCAGGAGATCGTCATCAAAAAACTCGTCGGCTGCTTCGCCAACCCCGATGGTGTATCCGGTGGCGCCGTCCTCGGAGATGGTTCCGTGGCCCTGGTCATCGACCCCGGCCCCCTGGGCGACCGTGTCAGGGACAAGCGGACTGCATAGGCGGTGGCTTCAAGTTGCCAGGCTACAGGAATCCTTGCGCATCAAGACTTCAGCAAGCTGTCGCTTGTTGCCGTTGTCATTCGCAGTGCGTCCCCTGGCTGGCGTATCGAAGTATCTCCGGCCGCGAGCTTGTGGTGAAAATCCGCGCTGCCTCGGGTCGGGAGAACCTTTGACTCGCACGCTCGCTCAGGATGGAAACTTCAGGGATCAACTCAGCGATCTTTGGCCTATGAGTCCGGCATCACTCGAGGAAGATCAGGCGCTTGAAATCGCCGCACCCAGCGTGAGCTCCGCCTGTGGCGGAAAATATTTCCGTCACAGCCTGTCCGGGCGGCATATATAGGTTTTTTTTGTTTTGTTTTTTGTTTTCAAAGCACTGGAGATGAGCTGCTTATGGATGGTGTAGCGTTTCTGGCATCTGCACTGCTATGCAGCCAGCATGATCGAGTCCTTGTTTAGCGGAAGTAATTACCAGACGGCCAAGGCGATGCTGGATGTCACAGAGTTTCGGCACCGGATCATGGCCGGAAACCTTGCCAATGTCGATACGCCGGGATTCCAGCGCCGGGATGTTGACAGCGACTTTCTGGCCAAGCTGAAGACGCAGATCCGCACCGGTAATAGGTCTGAGTCCCTGATCCCGGAATCCATCCCCGTCAGCGCGGAACGTGGGCTGGCGCCCACACGGCCCGACGGTAACACCGTTAGCCTTGACCGTGAACTGATGCTGATTCGTGAGAATGCGCTGGAATACGCCGCGATGGGGCAATTCGTCAGTGGCTCCCTGCAGCGCCTGAAGACCGCTATCTCCGGAAAAATTTAACCCTCAACACCCCTGACCCATGAACCTCATCCCCGGCAGTTCCGCCACCGCCAGCGCCCTCCAGGCGCACACCGTGCGGCTGGAAACGATCGCTCAGAATATCGCCAACGCCGACACAACCCGCGGCCCCGACGGCAAACCCTATCAACGCCAGATGGTTTCATTCGAGTCCGAACTCGACGCCTTTGGCCAGACCTGTGTGAAAATCGCCGGGGTCGAGTCGGACCGGAGCCCGGGCACTCTGGTGAGCAATCCCGGCCACCCTCACGCCGATGAGAACGGCATGGTGCAGATGCCCAACGTGCACCCCTCCATTGAGATGGTCGATATGATCGCTGCCTCGCGGGCTTACGAGGCCAATCTTTCCGTGGCCAAAACTGCCCATCAAATGGCGCTCAAAACCCTGGAGATCGGTCGAGCCTGAACGCTCGGACCGCCAATTTACTAACCCCGCTTCCCGATGGCTCTGTCCCCCGTATCTTTCAACTCGCAAATCACCCAGAGCTACGACCCGGGAAAGCTCCTGGCCCGGTTGCGCCAGCAGAATAGCGGCACCGCCGCCGAGGCGGGCCAGCCCTTCGCCGAGAGCCTCCAGCGCACGACTGCCGCCGCCGAGTCGGCGCGAGCGGAGCCGACGGGGGAGAGCGGAATACTGACCCGCATCGGTGATTTCGTCCGGGAGGTGGACCACAAGGACAAGGTCAGTGCCGAGCTGCGTCAGCAGGTTATCGCCGGAGACGCCACCAGCCTGCATCAGGCCGTGATCGCCGCCCAGGAGGCCAACGTCAGCTTTTCCCTCATGGTGGAAATGCGCAACAAGGTCCTCGAGACCTATCAGGAACTCATGCGTCTGCAAGTTTAACACCGACTTCCCGACATGACCAAACAAAATGAAATTCTGAATTTATGGCGAGAGCTGGAGCAGGGGCAGAAGCTGACCCTTATTCTGGCCCTGGTGGTCGTCCTGACGGGAGCCGGATTATTACTGTGGTGGTCTCAGCGCCCTCAGATGCGCCTGTTGTATAATTCGCTTTCGGAGAAAGACGCCGCCGGCATTGTCGAGTACCTGGAAGGGCGTGGGACGCCCTATGAGATCCGCTCGGGGGGCCACGCTATCTATGTTCCGGCGGATCAGGTTTACCCGGCGCGGATGGGCATCGCGTCGGAGGGACTGGTCAGCGGTGGTCAGGTTGGGTTCGAGCTTTTCGATAATTCTTCGTTCGGAGCCAGCGACTTTATCCAGCGCACGAACTATGTACGTGCGATTCAGGGCGAGCTGGCGCGGACGATCATGCAGCTCAGCGGCGTCCGCCAGGCCCGGGTCATGGTCGTCATGCCCGACAACCGCATGCTTCTGCGCAATAAGGATGTCCAGACGACGGCTTCGGTCTTTGTCGAGGTGGGGGGGCAGTCGCTCAGTCCGTCGGCTATTCAGGCCATCCAGGCTCTGGTCGCCAGTTCGGTGGAGGGTCTCTCCCGCGAAAACGTGGCCGTCGTGGACAACCACGGTCAGATGCTTTCCCGACGCGAGGACGAGAGCGGGCCGCTCACGGCCTCGGCGCGGGCGGTGGAGTACCGCCGGATGCTGGAGGATTATTTTTCCAAGAAGGTCGAATCCATGCTGGAAGCGGTTCTCGGAGAAGACCGGGTGGTCGTGCGGGTCTCCGCCGACGTGGACGCCGAGGCTGTCTCGCGGCAGGAAGAAAGCTTTGATCCCGATGGGACGGTCGTGCGCTCACAAACCACGGAGGAGGCGACGGACGAGAGCGTTGATCCGGCCAAGAGCGTGCAGGCGGTGTCGATGGAGGCCGGGCAGGCAAGCACGACAGCGCCGGGCGTCTCCGGCAGTTCGCGCCAGGAGACAATTACGAAGCAGCAGCAGTACGAGGTCGGCCGCACCGTGACCAGTATCACCCGCCCGGCGGGCTCGATACGGCGCCTCACGGTGTCCGTTCTGGTTGAGCCCCGGATGGAAGCGGGTGCGGATGGTGTCGCCGCCCCCCGCGCGCGCACCCCAGAGGAGATTGACCGCCTGCGTCAGGTCGTGGCGGACGCCCTCGGCATCAAGCTGGACAGTCCGGAAGCGGGATCGGTCACCGTGCAGGAGGTTTCGTTCGTCTCGGAGGAGCCCCCGCCGGAGCCCGGCTGGCTGGATTACTTCAGCTTATCCGGCCTGCTCTCTTTCGGTCGCGAACTCAGTGGTACCATCCTGGCCATCGTCCTGTTTCTGGTTTTTCTGCGGCTGCTCAAGCGCATGCGCCATGAGCCCAACCCTTGGGCTGAGTTTCAGCGCTCCCAGGACGCCCCGAATATCCCGGAGGGTTACCAGAACCAGACGGTTACGCCCGAACTGCTCAACGAAATGATTAAGCAGAAACCCGCCAACGCCAGCGCCATGCTGCGTAACTGGCTCGAAAATCAAAGCAAGACCCCCAACGGCAATGGATCGTGACAGTTACGACTCAATCCCGAAGATCAAGCGGCTGGCCATCTTTTTACTGATGATCGAGCCGGAGACGGCGGCGATGCTCCTACGGGATTTCGACGAGCAGGAACTCGAAGCGATCAGTCGTGAAATGGTGGCGCTGGACCTGGTCCACGAGGATCTTCAACAGGCCGTTTCGGATGAGTTCGCCTCACTGCTGGTGGAGGGCATCACTTCTGTGCGTGGTGGCTACGAGGCCGCCTTGCGCACGCTGGAGCAGGCCAAAGGTCCGTACCTGGCCCGTAACCTGGTCGGCAAGATGGAGCCCGCCCGCGACTCCCAGGACATTATCCAGGAGATCACAGAGATGGAGGCCCGCCAGATCGCGAACCTGATCAAGGCCGAGCAGCCGCAGACGATCGCTTTCCTGCTCGGGGCGATGGATGTCCATAAGGCCGCCGAGATTCTGCAACTGCTGAGTGTGTCGGTCCGGGGGGAGGTCGTTCGCCGGATGGGTTCCCTGGAACCCACGCCCGAGGCCATCCTCAACAAGGTCGTCAAGAACCTCTCACGCCACCTCGACTCCCGCGGACAGCAGCCGATCACGCATTTCGGCGGGGCCGCGCGCGTGGCCAAGGTGCTGAACCTGGTGGACAAGACCACCAGCAAGAACGTACTGGCGGAACTGGAGGAAAGCGATCCCAAGCTCGGCGCCCTCGTCCGTCAGAAGATGTTCTCCTTTAACGACCTGGTTAACGTCAACGTTGTGGACATGCAGCGCATCCTGCGCGAGATCGATTCGCAGACGTTGGTACTCGCCATGAAACCGGCTTCGGCGACGCTGAAGGAAAAGATTTTCTCCGCCCTCTCGAAACGTGCCGGCGACTCGCTGCGCGAGGAGCTGGATTTCCTCGGAGCAGTTCGCCTGAAGGAAGTCGAGGCCGCGCAGGATGTGGTTATCCAGGCCGTACGCCGGCTGGAGGAAGAGGGAGAGATCAACCTCGGAGTTGGGGAGGCCACTACCTATGTCTAGGACGCTTGATTTCAGGCTTCCGCTGCGCGGTGCCTGGCTGGCTGCGGCACCGCAGGACCAGTCCGATTGCCCGACGACCAACGAGGTCTCAACTGCGGAGGTCGAGGCGCAGCTGCGTCTGGAGACCGCCGTTAAGCAGGCCCGGGAGGAGGAGCGCCGCCAGGTCGAGGCCGAGTTGGCGAACGAGCGCGAGGCGCTGAACGCCCTGCGCGAGGGGCTATTGGCCCGGCTGTCTGAAGTCGAGGCCGACTTGGCCGGCCAGGTCGAAGCGGTTTTGCCTGAGCTGATTATCGAAGGGGTGGGGCGGGTGTTGAAGGCCTGGCAGCCAGACGCCGACACCGTTCGCAAACTCGTGGTTGAGATTCTGGCTGAGCACGCAGAGAGCCACCAGGCTGCCCGGCTGTGGATATCCGTGCGCGATCTCGATCTGCTCGAAGCCGCCGACGCTTCGCTGCGCAAGTCCTATCCGAATCTGACCCTCCTCGCCGACGCCGAACTGCGTTCTGGTGAATTTGTGCTGGAAAGCCGCTTTGGCCAGACCGACGGGCGCTTCGAGACGAAAGTGGAGAACCTGCGCAAAGTCCTTGTATGATTCCTTCCCCGACAGTTTTGAACTTTGACCGTCTGCGGCATCGGCTGCGCCAAGCCGAGACGGTCGCCCATGCGGGCGCGGTCAGCGAGGTGCGCGGGCTTATCATCGAGGCGCACGGTCCGCAGGCTTCGCTGGGCGGACTTTGCCACCTCCTCAGTGACACAGGAGAGGAGCCGGTGTTGGCCGAGGTCGTCGGTTTCCGCGAAAATCGCATGCTCCTCATGCCGCTGGGCGAGTTGCGGTCCATCGGGCCGGGCTGCAAGGTCGTGCCGGCTCCGCATGCTGAAGCTGTGCCCGTGGGCAAGAGTGTGCTCGGGCGCGTCATCGACGGCATGGGCCGCGCTCTCGACGCAGGGCCTCCGCTTGATTACGACTACAGCCTGCCCCTGCGCCGGCCCCCGCCGGATCCGCTTTCGCGCCGACCGATCGAGCGTGTGTTCGCAACGGGTGTGCGGGCGCTGGACTGCTTTACACCCGTCGGTGTGGGCCAGCGGCTGGGACTTTTTGCCGGCAGCGGCGTTGGTAAATCCACCCTTTTGGGCATGCTGATGCAGAGCGGCGCGGCCGACGTGAATGTCGTCGCGCTGATCGGCGAACGCGGACGCGAGGTGCGGGAGTTTATCGAGCACTGTCTCACGCCCGAGGCTCGGGCGCGTTCCGTTATTGTGGTCTCGACGTCGGATCAGCCCGCGATGGTGCGGCTGCGTGCCGCCTACCTGGCCACCGGCATTGCCGAGTGGTTCCGGGACCGCGGCTCGAACGTGCTTTTCCTGATGGACTCGGTCACGCGCTTCGCCATGGCTCAGCGCGAGATTGGCCTGTCGGTGGGCGAGGCTCCGGCCACCCGCGGCTATCCACCGTCGGTCTTCTCTTTGTTGCCACGATTATTAGAGCGCACCGGCAATGCGGCCGAGGGCACCATCACCGCTTTTTACACCGTACTGGTGGATGGCGACGATATGAACGAACCCATTGCCGACGCCGTCCGCGGGATTCTCGACGGCCATGTGGTGCTCTCCCGTGCGATTGCCAGCGCCAACCGTTATCCGGCGGTCGATGTGCTCGAAAGCGTGAGCCGCCTGACCACCCGGGTCTGCTCGGAAAAGGAGCTAACGCTTATGGCCCGGGCTCGTAATCTTTTGTCTCTGTACCGCAGCCACGAGGACCTGATCAACATCGGGGCCTATGTGGCGGGCAGCAACCCCCGCGTCGATGAAGCCATCGCCAAACGCGAGGCGCTGGAGGAGTTCCTCCGGCAAGCCGTCCATGAAAAAGGCGACCGTATGGAAGCCTTCAAGAAGATGGCGGAGGTGTTGGCATGAAAGGCTACCGCTTCAGTCTTGAGTCTGTGTTAAGGGTCCGGCGTTTCGAGAAGATGCTTCAGGCCCAGAAGCTGGCGGAGGCTTCCTGCGCCACGCTTGCGGCCTGCCGGACATTCGAGACCCTCCGGGACCAGCTTGAGCAGGACGACAAGCTGGCCGCGAGGGCGGCCTCGGCGGCGGACGCCCTCCGTCATCGCCAGGCGTTGGTGGTGCTGCGTGAGCGGGGCGAGCGGGCGCGCGCCGGGCTGGAAGAAGCCCATGAGACCGAGAAAAAAGCCCGCGAAGCAGTCAAGGAAGCGTGGCGCCGGGAGAAATCACTGGAAAAGCTCCAGGCGCGCGAGCACGTCCTTTTTCTGAGCAACCAGGAGGCGGTGGACCGGCTGGCGGCCGATGATTTTGTCAACGCCCTGTATTATCGGGCAAACGCGGAGGATAAACAATGATGCTGCTCCGATATTGGCCCATTTTACTATTGGCCACCTTCATGAGCATTGCCGGGTCAGCCGGTCTGCTCTGGTTACGTCGCGAGGCCTGGATGCCCCCGGTGCCCGTTCCCGGTACGACAGATCCGACCGCCCTGCCGAAGGAACCGCTGCCGGGTATGTCCATGGCTTTTACCGAATGGGACTTCCATGTCTCCGAGGTCGAGGCACTCCGGAAAAAGATGGAGGAGGAGCGAGCCGCCTTGGAAACTGAGCGAACCCGGCTCGCCCAGGAAGCTGCCCGTATTCGCGCCGAAAAAGAAGACCTTGAACGCATCCGTCAGGACATCAGCCAACTCCAGGACGACATCGGCAAACACCTCGTCGTGATCGAAGCCGGAGAAAAAGACAACCTGAAGAAGCTTGCCCAGGTATATGCCGGCATGAAAGCGAGCGAGGCCGAACAGATTATCAGTCGGCTGGAGATTCCTGTTGCCGTCAAGATCATCGCCCTCATGCCCGAGGATGTCTCCTCACGCATTCTCGGCGTCATGGTGACCGGGGGCGAAGCATCCACCCAACGCGCGGCGGAAATCAGCGACGAAATCCGGAGGCTGAAGCCATGAACCCCCTTAATTCCACAGGCCCGGTGCCTGATCGCCCCGGCCCCGCCGGTGGCAACCCTGGCCGCGCCCCCGACAAGGACGCCCCGGCGGACGACTTCGAGCATTTCCTTAACCAGGAAAAGCGAGACCGGAAACAGCCGGAAATTTTTGCCGATGGATGTGCGTCTTGGCTGACCAACATTCAGGTTGGTTTCTTAAAATGCTTGGGGTCAGGTGGTTATGGATATGTCATGGCCGGTGCTAAGTATCCAGCCATGCCTCCAGACGAACAATTTTTCCAGCCCGGCACCCCGGAAATGGCTTCCGCCGCGTCACGCCGCGATGCTGATACTCCGGTCCGTGGCAGCCAGGATGAAGGAGCCTCCAGTGCGACAGGTTCCAAGTCGCCGGGGGGCAAAAAAATGCAGGCCCCGGCAGACTCATCAGCCGCCCCCCGTTCGACTCCTGCCGTCCGGTCAGATGAACCCGCACAGAACGTTTCGGGGGGAGCGGCTCGCGCCTCGACCGGGGTAAATATTTCCCCTGCCTGGTCCATCCGGCAACCCTCGCCGAAAGCTGTCACCAGCGGCAGCTTGTCCCCGCGTAACGCCGCCGCCCGGATTTCTGCCAGCCAGTCGTCTTCACTGAAAAACTCCGGCTCGTCACCGACGGCCACGACCTCGGCCTCGATGCTCCAAGCCCGGAGCGTTGATTCCGCTGGGGCCGAGACAGCCGCAGCGGTGGAGCCTTTGCGGGCTGTTGTCTCGCCCGCCGAGGGCAGGGCGGGTCGCCCGGTGACTGACGCTTCGTCCCTCCTTCGGCAGCAGATGGTGATCGCGCCCTTGCTCGATCATGCGGACCGGTTGCGCAAGCTCGGCCAAAACCGCGCCGAGCTGGACCTCTCCTCCCTCGACGGGGGCCAGGGCCGCGTGACGCTTACCCTGCGGCGCAATGTCCTGCACGCGGTATTTTCCGAGACCTCGCCCGCGCTCGAGTCCGCCTTCCGTCGCGGGTGGCAGGAACTCGAAGACAAACTTTCAACCTCTGGACTCTCCGTCCGCTCACCCGTGTTCCATTAATTTTAACTCCTACCCCTACCATGATCGACGCAACGACCTCCTCCTCAGCCGCCGGGGCTTCCTCCGCCCAGGCCGCTTCGACCGGCAACGCTTTTCAGATCGAAGATTTCTTTAAATTACTCACCGCGCAGCTCACCGCGCAAGACCCGCTCAGGCCGATGGAGGACACCGAATTCATCAGCCAGATGGCGAACTTCAGCAGCCTCTCGCAGATGGAAGCGGTCTCGGACAACCTTCAGGCTCTCCGCAGTCAGCAGGACGGACTCGCCGTCCAGAGTCTGATCGGTCGCGACGTTACCGCCCTGACGGCGGGTGGCGCCTATATCCAGGGCGTCGTGGACCACGTGGAGTGGGTGGACGGCGAGCCGCGCCCGTTCATCGGCGACATTTCATTCTCCTACGCCGAACTCGTCGCGGTGGGAAATGCCCCCGTGCAATCAGAAGCTTAACCCCGCAAACATCATGGGATTGACAGACAATTTATACATCGGCGCCAGCGCCATGCAGTCCTTCACCAACGGGATGCAGGCCATCGGCAACAACATCTCCAACTCCAAGACGATCGGCTATAAAAAGCAGGACGTGCACTACAGCGACTCCTTCGGGGAAGCCCTGCGCGACGCCACTGTGAACGGAAACGGCACCGCCCACGGCGGCATCCAGATCGGCGACGGGGTCAAGGTCACCGCCTCCCGGCAGTTCTTTAAACAAGGCCCGATCGACTATACGGGCGTCTCCTCGGATCTCGCCATCGCCGGTGACGGTTTCTTTCGGCTGCTGGACGAGACGAACAACGTGCAGTACCTGACCCGGGACGGCTCGTTCCGGGTCGATCCGGAGGGCTACCTGGTGTCGCAGAGCGGGGGCTATCTCCTTGGGTTGACGGGGGGCACGCCGCTGTCCGATCCCGCGCAGTTGGACCGCATGCGGGTCAGCTACACCGATCAGGTTAAAGTTAACGCGAACGGCCAACCCATCGACGGCTCCAACCGCCTCGTTCTGGCGGATGGCTCGCGGGCGCTGGCCAGTCCGTCATCGGCCACCGGCTACTTCCGCTCGGATGCGGACGGTCACCTGCTCGACACCACAGGGACATTCGCCCCGAGTGACGCAGTGGTGCTGCGCCCGGTTTCGGGTAACGATTTGCGGGCCGTTTACCACGAACTCGACGGAACCAGCTACCTGGTAAACCTGGCCGGCAATCTCGTCGATGCCAACGGGGCCGAACTCGATGCGGACTCCGCGACGGCGGGTGCGCAGGCTCTTGCCTTCGACCCCACGGTCTCACTCGCGGGGCAGGGAGTGGGCTGGTCTTCGTTCGACCTTCCGGCCGCCGTCGCCACGGATGCCGTGGCCTCCGCCGCCACCTGGAACCCGGCGAACCCCCTCGCAGGGCAGGCCGCCGCCCTGCCGGACCCGACCGACACGAACCAGGTGGTCCTCTCGTTGGACTCCTGGAACTTCACCCGGGATGGTTCGCTGATCATGAACCTGAGCGACGGGACCAGCTTCAAGAGCGGGCAAGTCCTGCTGCAACAGGTACAGGCGCCCGAGATGCTTCAGACTCTCGGGGACAACCAGTTCGGTGCGATCGCTCAGGCGGGCGCGCTGGGCATGACCGACTGGGCAGTCGGATCGTCGGTCAGCGCCGATCAGTTGCGCGACCATCTGCCCGACACCGGCGGCAACGCCGTGATCAAGGCCCAATCGCTCGAACAATCCAATACGGACCTGACGCGTGAGTTCGTCAACATGATCACCACCCAGCGGGCCTTTCAGGCCGGGTCTCGGATCATCTCCGTCATCGACGAAATGATGCAGGAAACGGTGAACCTCAAACGATAAGTCATGGCAGAAGACACAGAAAATCCGCCCCCCGCGCCCGCTAAGGCACCGATCCCCTGGCTACCTCTTGGACTGGTGCTCTTGATTATCCCCGTCATCACACTGCTGCTGACCGAGTTCTTCGTCATTCCGCGGCTCAAGTCCAGCCTCGTCGCCGAGGTCAGGCCCGCTTCGGCGGAAGCCCCCGAGCCTCCGGCTGCGGAGGAGGAAAGCAGCGACGCTCATGCCGCCAAAACCGAATCTGCCGAAACCGGTGATCACTCCACAGGTAAAAACAAAGGCGGAACAGTGACATTTGAGGAGATGATCTCGAACCTGTCGGGAACGATGGGCACGCGTTTCATCAAGGTCAGCTTCGAGATCAGCAGCAGCGATCAACGGCTGAGCGAACTGGTCGCCGCGCACCGTCCGCGTGTGCAGGACGCCATCATTACCACGCTCTCCAGCCACACGATTCAGCAGATCGAGGCGGTCGGCGGACGCGACGGCCTCCGGCTGGCCCTCATGGGCGCTATCAACGAAGCTCTGGGCGAACAGGTTGCCGACCATCTCTATTTTACCGAATTCATCATTCAATAACCGTAGTTGTGGACAACGACGACAAATTCAACCTCGACGATCCCGGCGAGATTCTGAGCCAGGACGACATCGATTCCCTGCTGCTCCAGCGTTTCAGTCCGGAGGCGGTGGAGGCCGGGCGTTCGACGCGCATTATCGGCAAGAGCACGCCCGCCTCGACGGTGGAGGTCTACGACTTCCGGCAGCCCACCTTTATGGGCGAGACGGAAATGCGCCGCCTGCGGTTGATGCACGAGGACTTCATCCGGTTTCTGGAGGCCCGCCTGTCGCTGTTTCTGCGCAAGGACTTCAGCCTGAAAATGCTCAAGCTCGAAACCCTCAGCTACACCCGCGCGCTGGACACGATTGAGAGCCCGGCGCACCTCGCGCTCTTTCGCGCCAATCCGCTGCCGGGGATCGGTTTTCTGGAGATCAGCCCGCGGCTGGCCCTGACGGTCGCCAGCAGCATCCTCGGCGGCAAGGGCCAGGCACCCAACGAGGCCCGATTCCTGACCAAGATCGAGATCGATCTGATCGAGGAGTTTCTCTTTATCTTCCTGCAGGAGTGGTGCTCGCAGTGGAAGTTTAAGCAGCATCTGGAACCGCAGATCACAGGCCACGAGGTGGTCGCCTCGGTGCTTCAGATTTGCGAGCCCGACACGGTGCTCTTCCTGCTGGTCATGGAGGCGGAGGTGCGCGGCTGCTCCGGCCAGATCCAGGTCGGCGTCCCCCTCTACATGATCGAGCCGATGGTTCGGCACCTCAAGGAGGAGCGCCGCCGGGAGGAGAACTTCGACACCGGGGAAAAAGTCATCACCTGGCGCCGCGGGTACAGCAATCTTCCCGTTACCGTGAAGGCGTCCTTCGAGGTGGGTAAAATGCCGGCCCGTAACTGCGCCCGGTGGCAGCCCGGCACTTTTATCCCGCTGGACGCGAAGGCCTTGAAAGATGTCACGCTATGGCTCTCGAATGTCGCGCTCTTCCAGGGGGAAGCCGGTGTCCAGGACGGAGCGGTAGCAGTAGCTTTAAAAGATACGATTAAGGAGACGAGCCATGTCCGATGAAGCATCAGTTGGAGCGCCCGGAAGCGCTGAAGATAAAAATTGGGGCATCATTATGGATGTTCAGGTGGAAGTCACCGCGCTGCTGGGTACATGCAAGGTCGCCATGCGAGACGTGCTGGAGCTTAAGCCGGGCACCATCCTGAAACTGGAGCAACGGGCCACGGACCCCATCGTCATTTGTCTGAACGGGCGGGCGGTCGCCCACGGCGAGGTCGTCGTCGTGGATGAGTGCTTCGGAATCAAAATCACCAAACTGTGCGAATGATGCAATCCGGCGAATATACACTGGTGTCACTCGCTCAACTACTGGGGGAGGGAGGCGCGAAAGAGGCGGCGCCGCTGTTCCCTTCCGCATCGCTGGGGTTGCCGTTCATGTTCCTGGGGCTGATTCTTATCGGTGCGCTGGCTATCTGGCTCTTCAAGCGCCGCGGCAGCATGCTTACACGCCCGGGGCAGCTCAAGCTGCTGGAGAGTCGCAGCCTGGGCGGGCGGCAGTTCATCGTGGTTGCTGCCTACGGCAACGAGCGCTTCCTGCTGGGCGTGTGTCCCGGACGTATCGATTATCTGGGGACACTGCAATCACCGGAGGACGTCGAGCCATCCGAAACAATACCGCCCACCGGGCGGCTCTATGGGGAGGAACATCGGTGAACCGCTGGCGGTACATCCTCGGGATGGTTATTCTGGTTTGTCTGATTGGCTTGCCCGGCACGCTTCAGGCCCAGACCCAGGCAGCGACTGACCCCGGTGGGCTGAACCTGAGCCTGCGCCTGGGAGACGAAGCCGGCGACCTCGATATCGGCGTGGCCATTCAGATCGTGATCGTGATGACGCTTCTGGCGGTGGCACCGGCCCTGGTCATGCTGACGACGAGCTTTCTGCGGATCATCATCGTACTGGGCTTCCTGCGCAACGCGCTCGGCCTCCAGTCCACCCCGCCGAACCAGGTCCTGGTCGGGATCGCGGTCTTTCTGTCGTTTTTCCTCATGATGCCGATTGCCGAGAAGATCAACCAGACGGCGCTCATTCCCCTGGAAAATAAAGCAATCAGCTCGACGGAGGCCCTGGAGCTGGCCAAGGAGCCACTGCGCGAGTTCATGCTCAAGCAGGCTTCCGCCGATGATCTTGAATACTTCATGCAACTGGCGAGCATGCCCCCGACCATGGCCGAAGATCTCCCCATGCGGGTGGTGATTCCAGCCTTCGTGGTGGGAGAGCTGCGGAGGGCCTTCCAGATGGGCTTCCTGATTTTCCTGCCGTTCCTGGTCGTCGATTTCGTCGTGGCCACGGTGCTGATGGCCATGGGCATGATGATGATGCCCCCGGTCATCGTCTCCTTGCCGTTTAAAATCCTTCTCTTCGTCCTGGCTGACGGATGGTTCCTCGTCCTGAGCAGTCTGGCTTCCAGTTTTTAATCCTATGGGCATCGAAGCAGCAGTCGAACTCCTTCAGGCGACCTTCTACACCGCGCTGGTCATGGTCGCGCCACTGTTGTTCACGGCGATGGCGGTGGGGCTGCTGATCAGCGTCGTGCAGGCGGCCACCAGCCTGCAGGAGCAGACACTCTCCTTCGTCCCCAAGCTGCTGGCGGTGGTGGGCGTCATGCTGTTTACCGCCTACTGGACGATCGAGAAGATTTTAGCGTTCACCCAGGCGATGTTCGATCGCGTTGCCGCCGGAGGATTTTGAAAATGGGCGACGTCAACGGAATGATCCTGGTCGGCGGCGCGGTCTTCTTGCGGGCCGGTGCGTTCTTCGCCTTCGTGCCGTTCACGGGGCGTCCGGTCCCGGTATTCGTGCGCGTGGCCCTCGCGCTGTTCATGGCCATCGTGGCGCTGACGACCCTGCCGCGGATGTCGGTTCCTGAGGGGCCGTTGTTGTCGCTGCTCCCGCTCGTGCTGGTGGAGGCCCTTATCGGTCTGGCCATGGCCTTCGCGGTTCAGAAAATTTTCATCATCTGTCAGATCGCCGGCATCATGATCGCGCAGGAGATCGGGCTGATGCAGGGGGGCGTTTTTAATCCCTTGCTGGGCCAGCAGGAGAGTTTGGTGGGCTCCGGCATGAACCTGCTGGCGATCGTCCTGCTTTTCTCACTTGGACTGCACCGGGAGGTTATCTCGGCTTTTCTTGAGTCGCTGCGGCTGCTGCCTCCCATGAATATCCTCGGTTCGGGTGCCGCCGAAGAGGTGCTCAAAACGCTCAGTCGCTTGTTCTTATCAGCGGTGCAGATGGCCGCTCCCTTTATCGCGATGAACTTCATTGTCGTCCTGGCCTTTGGTGTGCTCGGTCGCGCGGCGCCCGCCATCAATGTCCTCTTTGTCAGTTTTCCGGTGCGTCTGCTGGTCGGACTATTGCTGCTGGCCGCACTGACGCCTTTCCTGGGGCGGCAAATCCTCATGCACTTGCAAAACGTGCCCGGTGATATGATCCGGCTGATCAACGTCGAGCACAACGGGAGGGCTGAGTAATGGCTGGTGACGAAGACAAGTCCTCAAAAACCGAAGAGCCGACCTACAAGCGGCTGCGGGACGCCCACGAAAAGGGAAACTTCGCCCGGGCCGAGGAGATCGGAGTGGTGCTGGGGTTAGCGGCAGCGTTCGCCGTGCTCGTTCTGTACGGTAAGGATGCGGCGATCTCGATACGCCGGATGGCCGTCTGGATGTTCAGTCACTGCGGAGAGATCGAGATCACGCCGAGTCTCGTCGTCGATCAGGCTTGGGCGGGGCTAGGTTACATGGGCGGGCTGCTGGCACCGCTGTTGGGGGCGGCTTTGGTTGCCGCGCTGCTGGCAGGCGGATTGCAGAGTGGCTTTCGCCCGACCCCGAAGGCGTTCGGGGTGAAGTTCGAAAAGCTCCACCCCGTCAACGGCCTCAAGCAGAAGTACTCGGGGCAGGCGCTGGCGAATTTCGCTTTCAATCTGCTCAAGTTGTTCGTGGTCGCCGGGGTCGTTTACGAGGGCTTTGAGCGCCTCTCCCACGATCCAATTTTCTTCACCGTAGTCGAGCCCGAGCGGATTCCGCAGTTTATGCTTTCTTCGACGCTTACGATGTTGGCGTTCCTGATCTTCGGCCTGGGGGCTATCGGCGGACTGCATTTCCTCTTTCAGAAGCACCGCACGCGGCAGAGCCTGCGGATGAGCAAGCAGGAGATCAAGGACGAGCACCGGCAGCAGGAGGGCGACCCGCATATGAAGCAGATGCGGCGACAAATGGCGCGGCGGTTCGCCCAGCGTCAGATGATGACGGAAGTCCCCGGCGCCGACGTGGTCATCGTCAACCCGACCCACTATGCAGTGGCCCTGCGCTATGACCGTCAGCGGCACGCCGCCCCCATCGTGTTGGCCAAGGGCATGAACCTGGTGGCGGGGCGTATCCGCGAGATAGCCGGGCAGCACGCCGTCCCTATCATCGAAAACAAACCCGTCGCCCGGGCGCTCTTCAAGGTCGGAGAGCCGGGGCGGGAGATCCCTCCCGCGCTTTACCAGGCCGTGGCGGAAATTTTGTCCCTGGTTTACCGGCTTAAGCGCCGGGGCCTGGTCAGAGGAAGGATGGAGAACGTCTGACCATGCAAGCGGCCTCAAACAACGTGATCCCGCGCCTGATCCGCAACGGCGACTTTGTCCTGGCGGGGGTGCTCTTCATGGTCGTCGTGATCATGATCCTGCCCGTGCCGACCTTTGTCATGGACAGCCTGCTCGCGCTCAACCTGGCATTTTCGGCGCTCGTCCTGCTGGTCATCGTTTATGTGCGCGACCCGATCAGCTTCACGGTTTTTCCCTCTATTTTGCTGATCGCGACCTTGTTCCGGCTCTCCCTCAATATCGCTACGACGCGGCTCATCCTGCTCAATGGCGACGCCGGAAAGGTCGTCGCCTCGTTTGGTGAATTTGTAGTGGGCGGAAACTACATTGTGGGCGCGGTCGTCTTTCTGATCCTGGTCATCGTCAACTTCGTCGTCATCACGAAGGGCTCCGGACGCATCGCCGAGGTGGCCGCCCGCTTCACACTGGACGCCATGCCGGGCAAGCAGATGGCTATCGATGCCGAGCTCAACGCCGGCATCATCGACGAGGCCAAGGCCACCGTGCGGCGCCAGCGCATTCAGCGCGAGAGCGACTTTTACGGCAAGATGGACGGGGCCAGCAAATTTGTTCGCGGCGACGCGGTAGCCGGTATCCTGATCACGCTGATCAACGTCGTGGCGGGAATTTCCATCGGCATGCTGCAGCGTGGCATGGAGCTGGCCGACAGCCTGCGCTGGTACTCGCTCCTGTCTATCGGGGACGGTTTGGTCTCCCAGCTCCCGGCGCTAGTCCTGTCGCTGGCAGCCGGTCTGCTGACCACGCGCGCCTCCAATAGCCAGAACCTGGGCAGCAGCATGGGGCGCCAGTTGGGCTTTTACCCTCGGGCCTTCGCGGCGATCTCAGCCATCATGCTGGTTTTCGGACTCCTGCCGGGAATGCCCCTGTTGCCTTTTTCCGTCCTGGCCGTGGCCAGCGGATTTTTCGCCGTGATGCTCAAGCGAGCGAAACTCGACGCAGTCAACTTCGAGAGCTTGCTTGACGATTCCGAGGAGTTGCTCTGGCCCGAGGACAAGCAGCTCGCGGACGCTGCCACCGGTGCCGCGCAGACTGCCCCGGGAGCAGACAAGGCCGAGGGTTCCCAGCCAGGCAGAGAGCTGACCGAGCATCTGCGGGAGGATGTCTTCGCTGTCGAACTCGGTTACTCGGCCTTGCGGCTGGCGGACAAGAACAAGGGTGGAGACTTGCTGGATAGGATCGCTGGCCTGAGACGGAGCTTTGTCCAGGAGCTGGGCGTGCTGCTTCCCACGGTCGCCGTGCGCGACAACTTCGAACTGGAGGCGAACGACTACCGCTTCCTCCTGCGCGGGCGGGCCGTAGCCCGTGGCAGCGTGGCGCCAAGCCGCTTCCTGGCGATGAACGTCTCCGGCAGTGAAGTCGAGCTGCCGGGCGAGCGCACACGCGAGCCCGTCTTCGGACTGGATGCAACCTGGGTAGATGAGGCGACCCGCGCCACCGCCGAGATGAACGGATACACCGTAGTCGATGCGGCGACGGTCCTGTGCACGCACCTTTCCGAAGTTTTCCGTAAACACGCGCACGAGCTGATCGATCGTCAGATGACGCAGTCATTGATCGACGAGCGCAAGGAAGCGCACCCGGTCCTGGTGAACGAGACGCTCTCCGGCCAGATCTCGCTCGGCACCGTGCAGGCGGTCTTGAAGCTTCTGCTGCGGGAAGGGATTTCCATCCGCCACCTGGAGCTGATCCTTGAGGCGATCTGCGACCTGGCACCGCACACACAAGCTCCGCACGAGCTGGCCGAGCACGCGCGCCGCCGTTTGGCCCCATACTTCATTCAGCGCTTTGAATATGAACCGGGCCGGATGAAAGTCATGACGCTGGAGCCCAGACTCGAACGTGACCTCTGCGCCCGTATCCAGCGTACGAAGTTTGAAGTCGGGCTCGCCCTCGACCCGTCCACCGCCCAGCACGTACTCGGGCAGTTGGAACACTTCGCATCTGAACTGACACGGGAGGGATACGAGCCGGTGCTCGTCACCATGCAGGAACTGCGCCTGGCGCTGAAAAACTTTTTCGAATCCTCGATCAGTCGGCTTGCCGTGCTCGCCTATCAGGAGATTCCGCCGGAAACCAAGCTGGAGAGCTACGGGCTGATCAGCTCAGCCGGACTCAAAATCCCCGCAGAGGAAATGCTCGCCAGCGCTTAACGCGAAAATGCCATGAGCCTTGCCCCAATAGAAGAGAACCAGAAAATCCGGTTTGTCGTGCGCAACGCCGAGGAAGCCGTCGCCCGCCTGCGGGAACGCTTCGGCGAGGAGGGCGAGGTCCTGTCGGTCAAGCAGGTCCGCTCCAGCGGACTGCGTTCGCTCCTGACAGCTCCACAGTTGGAGGTCATCGCCCGGCGCCGTCCGGCTGCACCTTCTGCACCGTCGCTGAGCCGCGCGGAGACCGGCCCCTCCGCGGAGGCCTCCGCCCTTGAGATTTCGCGTGAAGACGCCGATGGACGAGCGCGCAGGAGCGAGGGCGAAACCTCTCCCGCCATTGATCGGAAGCCCTGGATGAACGGACGCCGGAAGACGGCCAGGTCCTGCCGCCAGTTTCTGGAAGAGGCGGGCTTCGCCCCTGAGTTACTGGCCCGGCTGGAGGGGGCGCCCGAGTGGCGCAGTCTGCAAGAACTTTCGCCGGAGGAAGGGCTTCCGAAGGCGGCGGCCTGGCTGCGGCGGTATGCTGAGCGGGTGGGGCGTCCGCGCGTGCCACGCGTGCTGGCCTTTATCGGTGGAGCAGGCGCGGGAAAGACGACAGCCATCTGTAAGCTGCTCGCGCGTGATGTCTTCGAAAAGGGTATCAAGCCGCAGGTCGTGCGCCTCGAAGTGGACAAGCCGCATTTGGACAATGGCCTTAACCTCTACGCCGACATCTTCGGCGTCGAGTGTCTGCCCTCCCCGGCGGACATCGATCCCCAGGGGCAGGAGCCCGTTTATATCGATATTCCCGGCTTCGCGTTGCAATCCGAGGCCGAACAGGGGCGGATTCGAGAGGTGCTCGACGACTTTGGGATCACTGGGCGCATCTTCGTGCAAAACGCTGCCTACGGCCCTTCCGTGCACAAGCGTTTCAGCGAGGTGGGCAGACTCCTCAATGTGACGCACCAGGTTTATACACACCTGGACGAGTTGGTCTACTTTGGCGACCTGTGGACACCGCTTCTGGATATCGAGCGTCCGATCTTGTTCTTCTCCACCGGGCCCAACGTAGCGGCCGATTACGTGGATGAGCGTTTCGATTACCTTTTATCCAAAACTTTTCCCCTATGAGCAATTTTTTCCTAGTCGGTGGCCTGATCGGGTTTTGCATGAGCTTCCTCGTCGTTTTCTTTCGCAGCGGTCAGATCGATGACGCGCTCCGGGATGGGATGATCGGATGTCTCGTGATGGCCTTTTTATTTAAAAACCTCCAACGCGTCTTCATGCAGGCGTTGATAGAAGTGGCCCAGAAACGTCACAAGAGAAAGGAGCAGGTAGATGAGCAGTAAGACATATCAGAATACCGCTGGTAGCGGCCAACTGGCCCACAGTGTGACGCAGGCCTATCAGAGTAAAACCTGTTTGCCTGGCGACTCTCCCGACGCGCGTCGTTATGCAGTAGATTTCCTGCCCATCGTGCGTGAGGAGATTACCCGCGCCCGTGTTTATCTGCCCGACTTCATCGACAGCGAGGAGTTGAACGGCGTCGCCGTATGCGCCTTGATGAAGGCCTTCAAGCGCTTCAAGGCCGACGACACGGTCGAGAGCTTCGGCGGGTACGTGCGGTTGCGCGTGCGGGGCGCCATTGTGGACGAACTGCGCCGACTCGACGTCATGTCGCGTTCGGTTCGCAAAAAGAAACGTCAGTACGACGCCGCCGTCCTCCAAGTCGAGCAGCACCACGGGCGGCCCGCGACAGAGGAGGAGATCCGCGCCGAGTTATCGCTGGACCGCGAAAGCTTCAATGTCTTGCTGGACCAACTGCGGCCGGTCAGTTTCCTTTCTTTCGACCAGCCGCTGAGTGATCACTCCAATGGCGGCACCATCGGCGAGACGATCGACGACCCCAACGAGACTTCGGCGGCAGAGCGTCTGGAAAAAGACGATTTCATCAAGCTGTTACGCCAACGCCTCGATCAGATGCCCGATCTGGAGAGGAAGATCCTGCACATGTATTACTTCAAAGACTTCCGCCTGTCCGAAATCGGGGAGGCGTTCGGGCTGAGCGAATCGAGGATCTGTCAGATTCACACCAAGGCGATCCGAAGCCTGCGCGTTTACATGAACGACCTGACAAAGGCGGACCTCAAAGCTTCCTAGCGAACCCCCAACATCCCATTTGATATGATTGTCATCATCGGTTTCATCGTCGTGCTCGGCTCGATCTACACGGGCCTGTCCATCGGGGGCGGGAACGTACTGGTCCTTTGGCACATCAGCGAGTTCATCACGGTGCTGGGGATCTGCCTGGGAGTGATGATCATCGCCAGTCCGTTGTCCGTCCTCAAGGCAATCATGGTGAAGGTGCTCCAGGCTTTCAGGGGTGGTCCGGTCCCCAAGCGCGCATTCGACGACATCATGAAGATGCTCTATCAGTTCTTCATGTTGGCACGCAAAGACGGGCTCCTGGCGCTGGAAGAGCATCTGGCCAACCCGGAGGAAAGCAGTATCTGTTCAAAGTATCCGTCATTCTACAAGAACCCGCGCGCGGTTCAGTTCCTGTTCGACAACTTGCGCCCGATCGTCGATGGACGCATCAAGCCCGAGCAGGTCCAGGGAATGGTGCATGCGGAGATCGAGACCATCCGCGAAGAGCAGAAAAAACCGGTACACATTCTCCAGATGGTCGGCGACTCGTTTCCGGGCATCGGGATTTGCGCGGCGGTGCTTGGCATCATCCTGACCATGGGCAGCGTGGCCGAAGGGGCCGAGACGGTCGGTCATAAGGTGGCAGCCGCGCTTACCGGAACCTTTCTGGGAGTGCTGGGCGCCTACGGCTTTATCAACCCGCTGACGACCCTGATCGAAACCAATAACGAGACCGAACTGCGCTACTACCGCCTCATCGGCAATGGCCTCGTCGGCTTTGCCAACGGACTGGCACCGCTGATGTCGGTGGAAATGGCCCGACGCGCGCTGCTCAGCTCTGAGCGCCCGGAGGCGGACGACCTTGAGGTCCGGCTCAAGGAAATGATGAGCGCACGTTAAAGAGGATATTTCGATGGCAAAAGGTGGAGCATGGAAAGTGGCCTACGCCGACTTTATCACGGCGATGATGGCTTTGTTCATGGTGCTGTGGATACTGGGCTCCGAGCAAGATTTGCTGGAACATCTGCAAGAATACTTCCGAAATCCTCCCAGCCCCTTCGACCGCGAGTCCGGGCGCTCGCAGATAGACTTGGGAGATTACGACGGACGCGGCCAGCGGATGAATGAAGAGGCATTCTTCGACCGGGTGGACCCAGCCATCCTCAAAAGCATCGTGCGGGACTTCTATCGCGCGCTGGAGATCGATCGCGAGCTGGAGAAATCCCCGGTCGAGATTTCCCTGACCGATGACGGCCTGCGCATGAAAATATTCGACCGCGAAGAGGTCTCGCTTTTCAAACAAGGCACCGACGAGTTGACTCCCTGGGGGACGTTCCTGGTCCAGAACCTGGCCTGGCTGTTGGTTCGCTACAATTTCTCCATTGTCATCGATGGACATGTGGTCCCCGCCGACATGAAGCCCGGGCAGGAGGGCTACAGCGTTTGGGAGTTGTCCGCCGACCGGGCTAACGCGATCCGCCGGGCGCTGGACTTTTACTCCGGCGGCGATCTGAAATTTTCGCGCGTGAGCGGTTACGGAGACAGCAAACTGCCGGCGGATGGCAACCCGGATACCCGTCCGCAGCGTATTTCCCTGTCGCTCTCTTTGAACGATAATAAGCCCGAAAAAGATAACAATAAATAGTTACCAAGATGGATAGCTACCCCCTTCATTCATCGCAAAAGATCGCGGAAAAAACCTCCTCCGTGCCGGCAGAATATTCCTCCAGGTTCAAGAGCCTGGCGACTTACCTGACCGGAAAAAACAATGAAAATGAACCGCCCATGCCGCTGGCCAATGCCTGTTCTTTCGATAGCAAGAAGGATTTGGAAGTCATTGAAAAGAATGGCGTAATAGAACTCATTCGCGTGCGGTGCGCGTGCGGTGAAGTCACCGAGATTCGTTGTTCCTACGACCTGGTTCAGCAGAATGGTACGGCGGATGCTCAGATGCAGGAGCAATGAATATCGGACTCCATACCGGCGCCTATCGGCTCTATTCCCTGGAGCGCTACCAGCAAGTGCTGGCGACCAACCTGGCCAACCTCACCACGCCCGGTTACCGGCCGGAAACTTTTGTGGTGGAAGGCAAGGCGCTTGAGGCCGATATGGGGGCGAATGCCCCGCAGGCGCTGCTGCCGATGCATACGCTCACCCGCATCACCGAGGGTCCATCGCCGATGCGGGCCACGGGCAGCCCGTACGATTTCGCCCTGGAGGACGGGAGCTTTTTTGCCGTGCAGGACGGTGGCGGCAAGACCCTTTATACCCGCGACGGGGAGTTTCACATCAACGCCGACGGCTTCCTTGTGAACAAATTTGGATACAAAGTACTCGGTGACGGCGGCCCGCTCGAAATCCCGCCGGACGGGGCGGTTTTTTCCGTCTCGCGAGACGGCGCCATTACCGTCAACGACGAACTGGTCGGAAAATTAAGAGTCACCGATTTCAAGAATCCCGACGCGCTCCTGGTTCAGGGCGGAGGATTCTTCAGTGATGCCTCCGGGCAGGCCGGGGCCTTCCCGGTGGAGTACCCCTCCGTGGTCCAGGGAAGCCTGGCCGGAAGCCAGGTGCAGCCCATGCAGGAGATGGTGGGGCTCATTGATGCCGCCCGCTCCTACGAGTTGATCCAGAAGCTGATTGAAGAGGGAGACCAGCGGGCTCAGCAGGCGATCCGCACGTTCTCAGAATAACTTTACCCCCCCAAAAAAAAGGACAGACCATGTTACTCTCGTTGCACAGTTCGGCCAGTGGGATGGAGGCCCAGCAGCTCCAGCTCAACACCATTGCCAACAACCTCGCCAATGCCAACACGACGGGGTTCAAGCGCGGTAAGATCGAGTTTCAGGACATGCTCTACCAGCGCCAGCGCGAGGCCGGGAGCCAGACTGCCGACGGCGGTGTCTTGCCCTCCAACGTGGAGATGGGCAACGGCGCTCAGGTCGTGGCCACCTCCCGCGTCTTCACGCAGGGCACCATGCGTGAAACCGGTGAGCGCATGGACGTTGCCATCGACGGGCAGGGCTTCCTCGAAGTCCAGATGCCGGACGGCAGTACCGCCTACACGCGTGACGGTTCACTGAAAGTCTCCTCGGACGGCCAGATCACCAACAGCCAGGGGTACCCCATCCTCAGCGGTGCCGCCGCCATCCCGGAGGGGACGGTAGCGGTCACGATCGCGCCGACCGGAGAGGTCACGGTGACCGATGGCCAGGGTAACCAGAACCTGCTGTTCACTTTCCAACTGGTCCGCTTCAACAATCCCGGCGGACTCCGCAGCATCGGCGGGAACCTCTACGAAGAGTCGGAGGCCAGCGGCACAGCGGTGCAGGGAACACCCGCGCAGGACGGCTACGGCCGCTTGCTCCAGGGCTACGTGGAGAGCTCCAACGTCAACGTCGTCGAGGAAATGGTGAACATGATCACGGCGCAGCGGGCCTACGAAATCAATTCCAAGGCCATCCAGACTTCTGAAGAAATGATGAAAATCGTCAGCCAGTTGAAGCGATGAGATACGCCTGCCCGATTCTTGCCGCGGCGTCAGTCGTGGCACTGGCGGCTTCGGCTTACGCCGAATCCGTCGCCCCTCCGAGTCTGGCTGAGATTCTGCGTCCGCTGATCCAGCGTGAAACGCCCGCGCCGGAGCCGCCACAACCGCCGGTTGAGCCGACGAAGGCACCGGGACGCGTCATCGCGTTGGCCGATGTCGTGGAGGCATTGACCGGCGCGCTGAACCGGAACCTGTCGGAGGACGAGCGTATCGAGATGAGTAGCACCGCAGCCTGGACGCCGCTTCCCCTGGAGCCCGACGCGGCCTGGGAGCTGTCTTTAAAGAACTCGTACGCGCCCAGCTATCAGGGCCTTTGGACGGCGCACTTCGGAATCAAAATCGACGGCGAGGCCGTAGGCAACTGGCGGCTGCCGATGCAGACGACGCATACCCGCAAGGTCTGGATGGCGGGCGAAAGCCTGGGGCGCGAGGCCGTGCCCGTCTCCCCGCAGATTTACACGGTCGAGATGTTGGATGCGCGCCTGCCGGACAAGGCCATCGCCGCGTCCACTGACCTCAGCGGCTATGAGCTGGCCCGTCCGGTGTCCGTGAACCGCGTCCTGACCTGGGACGATGTGCGGGTGCGCCCGGCAATCCGGCGCGGCGATATTGTGCAGGTCAATGTCAACCACGGCGCCCTGTCCATCCGCATGCCGGCGGTAGCGCTGGAGGACGGCCAGGTCGGCGATCAGGTCCGCCTGCGCAACATCGATACCAGCCGCGAGATTTCAGGTACCGTCACAGAGTCGCAAAAAGTAAACATCCAGCTTCGGAAAAATCATGAAACTCCCTGATATCCCTACAGCTTCAGCCTTGGTTCTACTTTGCCTGCCGGTCTCCGCGATTGCTATCGACGGGCGCACGGGCTCGCTCTGGAACGCCCGCGTGGGCGCCAGGAATATGTTTGCCGACCGCATCGCCAGCAACATCGGCGACATCGTGACGGTGGTGATCGAGGAGCGGGCCGCCATATCCTCGAAGAAGGAAAGCAACGTGGACAAGAGCAGTTCGGTCAACGACGGGATCACCCGCTTCTTTTACTCGCCCGCCGTTTACCCGGCTCTGACTATGGGAGGCGAGTTGCCAGCCCTGGGGTGGGGGGCCAACCGCGAATTCTCCGGCGGCGGTTCGATCACCGATCAGCAGCGGGTGGACTCTCATATTTCCGTGGTGGTGATTGACCGCTTGCCCAACGGCGTGCTCGTGGTCGAGGGATTGCGTCGCGTCGTTCTCGCCAACGAGATCAACTACGCGGTCCTGCGCGGCCAGATTCGTCCGGATGACATTTCCCCGGATAACATGGTGAGCTCGTCGCGCATCGCCGACGCTGAGGTCGAGTTTGTCGCCGAGGGTTCGCTTACCGAGGCCCAGCGCGAGGGTTGGCTCAACCGCATCTACGATTACCTCAGCCCCTTTTAACCGATTCGTGTAACTCTCACCATGGTTAAGCGCCTGTACATCCTCCTCTTTTTGATGCTGGCTGGCACGGCTTCCGCCGGGGCCTCGCGCATCAAGGACGTCACCACGCTGCAGGGAGACCGCGAGAACCAGCTCGTCGGCTACGGGCTGGTCGTTGGGCTGGCCGGGGATGGCGACAGCCAGCAGTCCACCTTTACCGTGCAGAGCATTGCCAACATGCTCCAGCGCTTCGGAGTGTCCGTGCCCGCCGACAAACTCCGGTCCAAGAATGTGGCCGCGGTCATGATCACGGTGGACATTCCCGCCTTCGTTAAGCCGGGCGAGCGGCTCGATGTTCTCGTTTCCTCGCTCGGTGACGCCGACAGTATTTACGGCGGCACGCTCTTGCAGACACCGCTGCTGGGTGCGGATGAGCAGGTGTACGCGGTTGCGCAGGGTGCGGTGCTGGTGGGCGGTTTTTCCGTCGGTGACCAGCAGGCATCCGTCCAGCAGAATCATCCCACGGTGGGTATTATTCCCGGAGGGGCGATTGTGGAACGGGAGATTCAGACGCGCGTGCTCGATAACCAGGCGTTCACCCTTTTTCTGCAAAATCCTGACTATGTCTCAGCCGTATCGATGGCTGAAAAAATCAACACGTATTTTCCGGCTGCTGCCCGTGCGCTTTCTCCCAACGCGATTCGGGTGCAGGTGCCCGCTCAGTACCAGGGCGAGGAGATGACGTTTATCGCCTCCGTGCAGTCGATCGAAGTCGAACCGGACACGGTCGCGCGGGTGGTGGTTAACGAGCGCAGCGGGACGATCGTGGCGACGGCGGAGGTGCGCCTTTCGGAGGTCGCCATCAACCACGGCAATATCACCGTGTCGGTGGCGCGTACGCCGGTCGTCAGCCAGCCCAATGCCTTCAGCAACGGCAAGACGGTTGTCACCAGTTCCACGGACCTGAACGTAACCGAGCGTGCCGGTGGATTCCGCTATCTGGATAAAGCGCCGACCCTTCAAGACCTCACGACGGCTCTGAATTCGCTCGGCGTCAGTCCCCGCGACATGATGTCTATCCTCCAGGCCCTGAAAACCGCCGGCGCCCTCCAGGCCGAACTTATCATCGAATGAACCCTGTCACACCCAGTGTCACCGCGTCGTCCGCTCCGGCTTCTCAGCCGGGTGACGGGCCACCTGTAACCAATTTGGCCGAGGCCTCCCAGCAGTTCGAGGCCGTATTCCTGCGCCAGTTTCTCGGGGACGCGCTCAAGCCCCTGCTCTCGGCCACCCCGGAAGGCGAGGGCGGCAATGCGCACGTGTACCAGTACATGGTGACCCAAGTATTATCCGACAGTCTCGCGGAACGCGAGGTCTTCGGCTTGGCCACACTGCTCCAGCACCAGCTTTCCGGATTTGCCGAACAGGACCCATCGCCATCTAACCAGAACAACCAATGAACAATAATGAGGTATGTATCGCCGGCTGGGATGAGCTGGCAGAGTTGTTGCGTGAAGAAGTGGCTCAGTACGGGCGGCTTTTTCGGCACCTCGAAGATCAACGCGCCGCCCTGATCGCTCAGGACCCACCCGCCATTCTCGAATTAAACGTGCAACTGGAAAAACAGGCCGTCGTGCTCAACGAATTACAACAACGGCGCGGGGAGTTGGTCACTGCTTTGCGGGAGGATCTCGGGCTGTCCGGCGAGATGGGCATTATCGAGATGACCCAGGCGGCGCTCCCTGAAAACGCCCCCTTGATCGAGGAGCGGCTGCGCGAGGTCAACCGCCTGATTCGGGAGACTCGCCGCTATCTTTCTTCTAGCCGTGTGCTTTATCGTAAGGCCTGGGAAATCGGGCAGGCGGTTCTGGCTGCCGCCGGTTTCCAGCAACAGTCGCTCTCCCTCTACTCGCAAGGAGGCGTCGCCAGTGCCCCAAAGGCAGCAGCGGGGAGCTTAACCAACCAACACGCTTAAACCTATGTCGGGCCTCTTCTCCAGTTTGTCATCGACCGCAGGTGCTCTGCGCGCTCACGGACTGGCGGTTGAACTGACGGGCAAGAACATCGCCAATGTCAACAACGCCGCCTACGCGCGGCAGCGGGTCACGACAGGGGCGAATGTTTACACCGGAGGGGCATCCGTCTCCATCGAGCAGGTCCGCAACAGGTTGCTGGATGCCCAGATCGCGGCCCAGGGTGGCACCCGGGCCGGGCTGGAGGTTCGGGCGGACATCGCCTCGCAGACGTTGACGGCTCTGGGGGAATCCATCGACCGGCTCGACGATCCGCAGTTCATTGATGATGCCGCCGAGGGAGGGAACGGTATCCGTAGCGCCCTGGATGGTTTTTTCAACGCGTTCGAGGAGTGGTCGTCCAACCCCGGGGACGCCGCCCGTCGCACCCAGGTGATGGCAAGCGCCGAAACCCTCGTGGACACTTTTCACCGCGTCGATCAGCAACTTGGAGAGATCGAGAAAAACGCACGCCAGAGCGCGGCTTCGGAGGTGGAGTCGCTCAACGGGCAGCTCGCCGAAGTCCATGAGCTGAATCTGCGCATCGCCCGCGTGGAAAGCGGCGGGCGGGAAACGGCCGCGGACCTGCGTGACCGCCGACAGCAACTGCTGGAGAACCTGGCCCAGAGCGCGGGGATCCATGCGAACGAGCAGGCCAACGGGACCGTCACTCTCAGCCTGACGACCTCCGTTGGCGAGGACCGGATTCTGCTGGACGCGGCTGGCCCCCGGACTCTGAGCTACGATGCCGAGTCTGACCGTTACCAGCTTCCGGGAGGGGGGGAGGCTTTTCAGCCCGAACAGGGCAGGCTGGGGGCCCTTTCGCGTTCGCTGAAAGAAGTGACAGGCCAGGCCCGCTCGGACCTGGACGCGCTGGCCGCTTCGGTGGCGGAGCAGGTCAACACTCTGTACCATCGTCCGTATGCGGCCGCCACCGCCGGACCTCCGGCCACTGGCGAGGTTTCCGAGGCCAACTTTTTTGGCCAGCCCACGCCGCCCGGCGTTGGAACCGCGGTTACCGCCGCCTCGATCGCACTCTTTGAGCATAGCGACTCGCCGGCCTTCGAGGCCCTCAGCGCGTCCAGCCTGCGCAGCGCCACCGGTGAGAGCGGTAACGACCTCGCCCGAGCCCTCGCGGACCTGCGCGATGCCCGGCCATCGACCTTGGGCGGGAACAGCCTGGGAGACTTTCCGCGTAGCCTGGTGAGCAAGCTCGCCGTGCAGACGTCCCAGTTGCAGGATAGCCTGAATGCCCAAGGTGACATCGAAGAGCTTTTGCTGTCTCGTCGGGCGGGTGAAAGCGGTGTCTCCATGGACGAGGAGGTCGCCAACCTCGTGCAGTACCAGCAGGCCTTTCAGGCGAGTTCGCGCGTGTTCAACACCCTTTCGGAAATGCTCGATACCGTCATTAACCAGCTTAGAAGCTGACTCTCCAGCCTCTCTTGCCCATGAGAATATCTTACAACCAGAACAATAACCAACTGATCGGCCAGCTCAGCCGGCTCAATCAGGAGCAGAACCGTTTACAGATTCAGCTCAGCAGTGGTCAGCGCATCCAGAGCGCAGCTGAGGCGCCCGCCACAGCCGACCGGGTGATGGGCATTTCCAGCCGCAAGGGACAGTTGCAGGCCTTATCCAATAACTTGAACCAAGCCCGCGGTGTCGCAGAGGGAGCTTTGTTCGCGATGGAGCAGCTCAAGTCCGTGGCGGACAAGGCTATCGGCAGCTTGCAACGCATGGCCGAAATGACGGACGCCACCGAACTGGCGGGCCAGGCTTCGCAGATGGACCAACTGCTTGAGCAGGCTATTCCTCTCGGCAATACCGATGTCGATGGCCAGTATGTTTTCGGCGGCGGGCACGCGTCCGTACCACCTTACACGGTGGTACGTTATCAGGCGGGTGACGTGCTTGTGGACGCGACTCAACCAGTGGACCCGGCCACCGGGCTGCCACCAGCGCAGTCGGGGCCCGTTACCGTGCCGGACGAACTGGTGGGGCGGATCGCCTTTGTGCGTTTCACCGGCACCGCGCAGGCCGGGCAGGAACTGACCTACCGGGTGGGGGAACGCTCGGAGCTTTCACCTTTTCCAGACGTGACCGCCAGCCAGGAGCAGGCGGCGTATTTTAATCGGATGATTGCCGCCCGCGACGCCGGCTTTCAGGAAGACCACGCGGCACTGGAAGGCATGGCCGACAGCCTTGACGATGGGCAGGAGGCGCTGAACCTCGGCATGCTCGAAACCGGCACGCTTATCAACGGGATCGAAACGCTCGAAGGCATCAACGCGAGCCGTTTTCAGCAACTGGAGGATACCGTCTCAAAGGAACTCGATATCGACCTGGCGGAGACAATCGTCCGCTTTCGAAACAGCCAGAGCGCCTATGAGGCGGCTCTCAGTTCCAGCTCACGGATCATGGGTCTTTCGCTGCTTGATTATCTGCGCTAAATATTTTGTCCCCGCAACCGTAGAAACCGACGATGGACTCTCTCTCATCGACGCAAATCGCCGATTTTCTCAATCCGCTGGCATTTGCCCGGACGCGGGAGAACCGTGTCGGACAGTCGAAACTGGGAGAAGAGACCGGCACGATCCGCAGTCCGGATATCGAGGCTTCGTATCGGCTGGTTACCGGGGCCTCCACGCGTCTCGAAACGCTTGAGGGGAATCTGTTCACCATGCTGGAGCTGGCGGGAAAGGGCGCGTCCGCCCGTACCGAACGCGCGCGGCAGGATATCTACGGGCAATTGCGCAGCCTGGGCGCGGGCTTCGACCAGGTGGTGGAAGCGATCCGGTTCAATGACCGGGCGGTGTTCACCGGCGACCCCATCTCTCTGAGCCTGGGGGAGGGTTTTTCAGATATCCAGCTCAATCCCGACAAGCTCCTGACGTACGGCGAGGACTCGCTGAACCTTTCCCAGACCCGGGTCGGGGCCGAAGTCGCGGTTAGCTACGGGCTGGAGGACGCGATCGTCAACCAGGCCTATGACATCGTCGGTCTGGACATCGAAAGCGCCGCTTTCCTGCCCGGCGGAAATCCCGCTCTGGAATTGGAGAGCGGCGCCTACAAGCTCGGCATCACCTATCAGGGGGCGAACTCCAGTGTCGAGTTGCGCGACCTCGAAGGGAACCTGATCGAAAAGCAGGACGGGGTGGACCTCTCCGGTGACGGGCGGGAGTGGGTGGATTTTGACGCGGGCATACGCCTTTCCTTTGAAAAATTCAACCTCTTCGCCACCTACGATAAATACGATTACGAGCGCAACGGGCCGGCGAAGCTTTCGGCGACGCTCAACTACCGGCGCATCGACGAGTACATCCTGCGCACCGGCGATGAACCGCCTGAAGACTCGGTTACTATGTCCTTTCCGGGCAGAATCCGAATCGGCAGCACCAGCCTGGAGGCGCTCGCCCCGCACATGAACCCGATCGCCACCGGGGTCACGGCTGCCGAGGGCGGACGCTACACCGTGGAGGTGGACTACAACGGTGCGCAGTCGCGGGTGCGCCTCAAGGACGAACTGGGTCGATTGCAGAGATACCTCTTCGATGTGGACCTTTCAGCCGAGGGCACGACTGAGGTCGATTTCGGCAACGGCCTGGCCTTCGACTGGAAGAACACGGGCTTTGGCGATCAGAAGGCGAGCTTGACCGCTTTCCTCGATTACCGGCTGGCGAAGCCCCCGGTGGAAGAGTTTGATTTCAAGGCCTACGCCGATCAGTTGGCGGACGCGATCGAGATTATTCAGGCGCAGCGCGAGATGATTGATACCGCCAAGGCGCAGATCGAGCAAAGCTACAGCTCCCGTAATTCGGGTGGGGCCGGAGGGCAGGTGCTTCCGCTTAATCTATCGGGGATTTCGACTATCCTCGGGGGGGCGAGCGCCGATAGCTTTTTTGCCTCCACCACTTCTCAGGCGCGACTCGGCGTTATCAGCGATCAGATTTTTAGCGCGGCCTCCGCCTTCGCCGTGCAGCGCGGGCTCGATGAGTCCACACTCGCGCAGTTGGAAAATTCCGCGGCCAATGGCAGGTGGTTCGCAAGCGGCTGAGATCACTCATGGGACAGGAAAATTCGCAACGTGCTTCTATGATTTACCGCCGCCATCAGGCCGACAAGCCCGAGGCCCGTAAAAAGCGTTTGTTGCGTCTGTACGCATTAGCCATCCGTGCGGCTGAGGAACATCGGTGCGACGACTTGGTGCATTGCCTGGATATTCTACGGGCGGGGCTGAACCCAATCGCCGGGCTCGACCTGGCGCTCAGCCTGCACGAATTATACGGCGATATCGAGCGCGCCGCCCGGTCCGGTCAATATGCGGAAGCGGCGCATAGCCTGGAATCGCTCAAGGGTCTCTGGGATGCTCGTGCCCGCCTGGACCATGCCCTGATCGCTCCCCATCGCGGCGAATAGCGTGCAGGGACGCGCGAAAGCTCTCATCCCAATTACGGGATGAATAGAGCTGTGCACCATAACAGATGCGCCTTCATGCCGGCAGGTTTGCGGCAGACGATTCGCTGACGCATCCAGCCGGGTCACGGTGATGCTGCCCCTTCTTAAGCAACGCCTGAGCGCTGGAAGGGCGAACTAATGAGGAATGTTTGATTACCCTGATGACTAGCCGAGCAACTGAAGCACCTGCTGGGACTGCTGAGAGGCCAGCGAGAGCGTCTGCGTGGCGAGTTGGTTGGAGGTTTGCAGGGCAAGCAGGTTGGCACCTTCCTCGTTGAGGTCGGCGAGCGTCAGCTTGTCCGCGCCTTCTTCGAGGGTGTTAATGAGCTCGTTGGCGAAGTCTTCGCGGGTACTGATCGTAGCGAGGTTTTGGGTCAGGTCGGTGGCCTGTGCCTTGAGCGCCGCGTCAAAGGCCTCAATCTCTTCGGTCAGCCTTGTGAGCGTGGCCATGTAGTCGTCGTCGCCCCAGTCGATCATGCCGTCCCCGCCACCAGCTTTCGCCCCCTTGATGCCGAAGATGGCACCCTGGGTGTCCTCAATAGCGATCGCGAAACCTTCCGACGCGCTACTTGCGGAGTTGGCGGCTGTGCCGATGACGGCCGAGTTGGTGTCGCCACCGAGTTCGGTGTAACCCGTTCCGCCGGTGAGGGCGACAGAGGTGTTCCCGGCGGAGGTCGCGGTGTAGCCCGAGGCGGAAACCGCCGCGGTGGAGTTGACGGTAACGCTCGCGGTCAGGTTATTGGAAGCGATTTCCCCATTACTGTCGAGACGTCCACGCCCGTCGGTGCCGGCGCCCTGAAGGTTGAAGCCCTTCACCTTCAGCTCGGAGTCACCGTAGTGGACACCGAACTGCACCGTCTGCACGGCGTTACGCTCCAGCAGGTTAATGCCCTGGTAGCCGGAGTCCTTGGCGATTTCGCTGACCTGGACGAGCAATTCGTTGAACTGCTGCCCCAGGCCTTCGCGTGAGCTTGCATCGGAGTCACCGAGCGCATTGTTGACCACCCCCCGCATCGAGCTGATGAAGCTGCGGATGGTGCTGATGCCGTTGTCAGCGGCCTTGATCTGTTGCACCGCCTGTCCAAGCCCGTCGAGTCGGGAACTCAGGGCCGAGGCCCGGTCTTGGAGGTTCACAGCTGCGAAAAAGTTGGTGGGGTTCTCGACCGCGCTGTTGACTTTCTTACCGGTCGAGAGGCGGTCGGCGGTACGCTCGAACAGTTTTGAGGAGTGCTGCAGTCGATTCAGGTTGGCCCGAATGCCGGCACTTAGGGATATCTCTGCCATTGCTTATCCTGTGTTGAGATTATCGGTGGGTATGGGGAAATCAGGCCGGAGGAATTTTTTGCCTACCTGTGGCCTGTTTTGTTGTTTCACCCCCTTCTAATCAAAAATCGTGCCAGAGATAAAAAAAAGGGCCGGTTGCCCGGCCCTTGCATGTGGGTTGAGTGTGAAATCAGCTTTTTTAGCCGACCAGAGACAGCACGGTCTGGGACTGCTGCGAGGCCAGCGAGAGCGAGGTCGTCGCGAGCTGGTTGGAGGTCTGCAGGGCGAGCAGGTTGGCACCTTCGGCGTTGAGGTCTGCCAGGGTCAGCTTGTCCGCGCCTTCTTCCAGCGTGTTGATCATCTCATTGGAGAAGTCTTCGCGCGCGGTGATCGTGGCGAGGTTCTGGGCGAGGTCGCTGGCCTGGCTCTTGAGCGCTGCGTCGAACTGCTCGAGGTCCTTGGTCAGGCCGGCCAGGGAGCTCTGGTAATCATCGCCACCCCAGTCGATCATGCCGTCGCCGCCGCCGGACTTGGCGCCCTTGATGCCGCTGATGTTGCCGTCCTGGTCTTCGATCGCGATGGCGTAGCCTTCGGACACCGTGGTGTTGGTGTTCTGGGCGGTGCCAATCTCGGCCGATTCGGTCGCAGCCAGTGCGCTGTAACCGCTCGCTCCGTTGAAGGAGACGGTCGTGTTCCCGGCGGAGGTCGCGGTGTAGCCGCTGGCCGAAACCGAGCTGGTGGAGTTGACCGTGACGCTCGCGGTCAGGTTGTTGGAGGCGATTTCGCCGTTGGTGTCGAGGCGTCCGCGCCCGTCGGTGCCGGCACCCTGGAGGTTGAACCCTTTGACCTGCAGGACGGAGTCGTCGTGGTTTTCGCCGAACTGTACGGTCTGGGTTTCATTACGCTCCAGCAGGTTGATGCCCTGGTAGCCGGAGTCCTTGGCGATTTCACTGGTCTGCACCAGCAGTTCGTTGAACTGTTTGCCGAGGTCGTCGCGGGCGCTGGCATCGGTGTTGCCAATCGCGTTGTTGACCACACCCTTCATCGAGCTGACGAAGCTGCGGATGGTCGAGATACCGTTGTCGGCGGCTTTGATCGACTGGACCGCCTGGCCCAAGCCGTCGAGGCGCGCGTTCAAGCTGCTGGCCCGGTCCTGAAGATTGACCGAGGCGAAGAAGTTGGTCGGGTTATCGATAGCAGAGTTAACGCGCTTGCCGGAAGCGAGGCGGTCAGCCGTGCGGTCGAACAGTTTGGAGCTCTGTTGCAGACGGGTAAGATTCGAACGAATCCCCGCGGTGATTGAGATTTCTGACATGGTGATACCTTTCTGGTTTTTTGTTGATGCCGGCTGAATTCTTCGGCCGACACATCCCTCTACGACGGGCGTTCAGGAGGCTTTAGAACGAATGCGGAAAGCCCGAAAAAAGTTTTTGGCATGGGAATTGATTAGTAGGGCCATGCAGATGATTAAACGCGAAGAGAGGCAAAATTTTCCGGAAGACTCGGCAGTGTCTGCCGATGCGGAGAACACTTATGCCGCTGTGACCGGCCTGCAGCGGAGGATCACACACGAGTCTCTCGATCACGTCGCCTTCGCGGAACTCGGCGAGGCTTGGCAGCAGGCCGGCCACCTGGGCGAAGCTATCGTAGCCTTCGAGCGCGCTTTGCAGTTGAAGGAGTACTCCGTCCAGCGGAAGCTCTCGGACGGAGCGGCCAGACTCATGGACCTTGAAGCAGCCGCGCGCACTCCCGGTCAGGTTTTGACGCTTGGTGGCTATGCGTTCCCGAGGCTCCTGATCCACCATACAGGCGGGCTCATCCTCGAAGGTCGAAGTGCTGACGGACAGGCCTTGCTCAAACTTTATTTGAATCCCGAAGGTCGCGAAACAGTTACTCGCGAGGCCAGGACTCTGAAAATCCTCAACCGTGCGGAGGTCCTGGCGGCCCCTCGGCTGTTAGCCGTGGGAGAAGTTTCCGGCACGCAGTTGCCGGACACCCTCGACGAGGCCTGCCGGGCAATCCTGCGGACGGCAGGTACGGAAAAGTTTTCCTTTCTTATCCACAGCTTCCAGAAACAGGACGCGGGCTGGAACTTCGCGGATGTTGCCCTGGCGATGCTCGAACTACGCGCTTGCGGAATTATCAATCCCGGCCTTACCGCCGCCGATATCCGCTACGATGCGGAGGCCGGTGTTTGCGGCTTTGCGGGATTCGCCGGCGCGCAGCAGGCTCCGGAGCAACTTCGCTCACTGCCTGCCCGGGAATTTTTCCGCGAGCTGGCCCGGCAAGCTTCGGAGTGCTCACAGGAAAGTTTCAGTGCCACCCTGCAAGGCATCGAGCAGGACGGACGATGGGCGGAATATTTTGCCGCCGACGCCCTCGACCTGTTTCGCACCCATGCTTTCGTCCCGCAATGGACGACGGGCTGCCCGCGCCGGGTTTATCATACGGTGACCGAGCGGGACGTGGCCATTACCGGCGGGCGCGAGCTGTCAGTGGAGCGGCGGGCGCTGCTTGAGCAGATCGCATTTGAGCCGGACGAAAGCGTATTGGACGCGGGCTGTGCCGGTGGCCAGATCAGCGTTTGGCTGGCGCGTCGGGGGTGTCGTGTCGTGGCCGCTGATGTGGACCGCCGGCTGATGCACGGCTGCCAGATGGTCGCAAACATCACCGGACTCGATGTTACGTATCTCGAAGTCGATTTTGACTACGACGAGGTGCCGGGGGCGTTCCGGACCACGTTCGCCCTGGGGCTGCTGCCACATCTGCGCCGGCGTGAAGAGGCCTGTGCTAAATTGGCTGCCGCCACCACGCACCGGCTGATCGTCGAGGCCGCTTTGGCTGAAGACGGCTACAAGTGGGTCAATCAAGGCTTCGTGAAACTGGAGCCGTGGGCGTTCCCGGACACGGAAGCACTGGTGGACGAACTGGAGCGGCTGTTTCCCGGCTTCACTCATGAGCGAACCCTCGGGATGTGCGACGAGGATCGCTACCTCTTGGAATTTAAACGCAAAAGCACAAAGGAGGGCGACGGATGTTAGTGGCGAAACCGGATCTTTTCGAAGAAGCGCGGCTCTTGCACCAGAGCGGCGATATCGCTGGTGCTATCGCCGGCTACCGGCAACTGCTGGCGAACCAGGCGCATCCGCACGCGCCGTATTTGCTGGGTGTAGCTTTGATCCAAAGCGGTCAGGAGGCCGAAGCGCTGGAACCTTTGGAAACAATGCGGCGGCAGCGTCCCGGTCATGCCCCGACCTGGTGCGCTCTGGGCGAAGCCTTGGGGGGGCTCGAGCGGTACGAAGAATCGCACGTCGCCTATGCGCACGCGCTTCAGCTCGATGCGAACTCCCTTCCTGCCGCCCGCGGTAGCGCCGCTATCCTTGAGCTTGAGGGCGATTGGGAAGCGCTCGCGGTCTTCGCCGACGAGGCGGCGGACAAGCACCCGGACGACGCGGAGATCCTCCGCTTCCGCATCCGCGCGCTCAAGGAAATGAACCGCGCGCCCGAGGCGATGCTGCTGTGCGTGCGATTCCTCGTCGAATATCCGGGGCAGGCGGACGCTCTCCGCTATTTTGAAGACCTCTTTCATCTCATCCGTACGCCGGGCGACGATTTGCTCGCGCTCATGGATACACTGCCGGACGCGCGCGGACAGACCCTCTACATCCGCGCCCTCGCGCGGCGAAAAGACCCCGCCGGAGCCATCGCCGCGTTCCAGCGGCTGGGCCGGCTCCACCCGACACAGACGCTTCTCAAAGCGGAGAACCTGGGCTTCATCCTTCAAGGAGAGGACTTGGCCGGAGCGGCTGAGCCGTTCTTGCGGGCCGAGGCCGAGAAGGCCCCGCTCGACGATGCCCGTCTGCGCCGCTTGATCGAGAACCTGCTCCTGCAGGCCAAGAACGAAACCCCGCGCAAGTTCGACGAAGCCCGCGATCTGGCGCGTATCCTTCTTCAGCGTAATCCGGACGACCCCGATGCCCTGACCACGATGGGCAACGTGCTTATGGGCGCGTCCCGGCCCCAGTTGGCCCTGCCGTATTACGACAGGCTCATTGAAAAAAATCCCGATCACCCGTTGCGCGCGTCCCGCCTGTTCAGCCTCAACTATGACGACGCTCGCAGCCCCGAGGAAATCTTCGAGGCGCACCGCAGTTGGGGCGAGCGATTTGAGGAGGCGAACCCCGTGATGGACGAGCCGTTCGAAAATGACCGCGACCCGGAGCGGCGGTTGCGAATCGCCTACCTTTCGCCGGACCTGGGATACCATCCGGTCGGCACCTTTTTCATCAACATCTTCCCTCAGCACGATTCCGCAGCGGTGGAAGTTTTCCTGTACTCCAACCGGTACGCGCAGGACGGGGACGATCCCCGCTCGCAGGAGTTTCGTCGGATCGCGGGTGAGGACCACTGGCTGTGGACGCGGGGCCTCTCAGCCGAGCGTCTGGCCCGCCGTATCCGGCGTGACCGTATAGATATTCTTATTGATCTGGCCGGGCACACCTCGCACTCGCGGCTGGACGTGCTGGCCCGCCGGGCCGCGCCCGTTCAGGTCTCGTGGCTCGGTTATGCGAACACGACCGGCTTGACCCGCGTGGACTACCGCTTCTCCGACGCCATCGTCGAGCCCCCGGGTGAGGCGGACCAGCGCAGCACGGAGGAAATCTACCGACTGCCCAACGGCTTTCACGTCTTTGCACTACCCGCGCACACGCCCGAGGTTGCGTCGCCGCCTTGCCTGAAACGGGGCTACGTAACCTTCGGCACTTACAACAATATGAATAAGCTGGGCGCGGCCAGCGTGGAGCTGTGGGCGCGGCTGTTGAAGAAAACGCCCGGCTCGCGCATCCTGATCAAGCACTCGACCCTGGCCGTCCTGGACAACCGCGAGTCTCTGCGCTCTCTTTTCGCCATGCATGGGATCCAGGCCTGGCGCGTCGATCTGCGAGAGACCACCGCCGGCCATCAGGAACACTTGCGCTCCTATGAGGAGATCGACATCGCCCTTGACCCGCTCTCTTACAACGGCACGACCACGACCTGCGACGCGCTGACGATGGGCGTTCCGGTACTGACCTTGCCCGGTCGTACGCATGCCTCGCGCGTGTCGGCCAGCCTGATGCACCGCGTCGGTCTCGACGGGTGGGTGGCACGCGATGAGGAGCACTTTATCGAGATCGGGGCCCTTGCTGCGCAAAACCCCGAGGCTCTTGCTCAGTTGCGGCAGGACTTGCGAGCCCGGTTCCTGGCCTCCCCGCTGAGCGACGGAGCCTCGATGGCGCGGGACCTCGAATTTGCTTACCGCCGGATGTGGCGTCGCTGGTGCGAGGCTGTATCCACGGACCCTCACACCCCTAAAGCTGATAAATTATGACAACCGATAATAACACTGTCAGCGGGTTACCCGCTGAAGCCGTAGAAGCTTACGAGCAAGGTCTGGCCCTGGCCCGCGCCAGCGGCGATGCCCGCAAGATCGAGGAAGCCGCCGCACTCTTTCTCAAGGCGGCCGAAGCGGGTCACCCCATGGCCCAGTGCAACCTGGGATTCCTCCACACCATTGGCGACGGCGTGCCCGTCGATCATGCCAAGGCCGCCGGCTATTTCCTGGCTGCCGCCCAGCAGGGGCTGCCACAGGCGATGTTTAACCTGGCGCGTTTTTATGTCGCCGGCAGCGGTGTCAAAAAGGACTTGCCCACGGCGCTGGGGCTCTACCGCAAGGCGGCTCAGATGGGCCACCCGGACGCGCTCTATAATCTCGGCATTTTCCACTACAGCGGCGACTGCGGAGCGGAGCAGGACCATGCGGTGGCGGCGGTATTTTTTGAAAACGCGGCCAATGCCGGGCATATAAAATCCTGCTACAGCCTCGGCGTGTGCTATAGTCTCGGCCACGGCGTGGAACAAGACGAGGTTCAGGCGGTTGCGTGGTACGAAAAAGCCGCCGCTGGCGGCGAGGTGAATGCCGCCTTCAACCTCGGCCTTTACTATTACTACGGCCAGGGCGGGTTACCCGAAGACCGTGATCGGGCACAGGAACTTTTTGCCGCCGCCGCCGCGCATGGCCATCTCAAGGCTGAGGCGGCGCTGGCCTCGCTCGCCGCCGAGAAAGAAGCTGCTGAAGCTCAATACGACGTCGTCCTCTAGTTTAACCGCCGAACATGTCTGCCCTATGAAACCTCCATGTCCTCCCGGCCCAGCAACCCCGGCCAAAACGCTGACCCTCACTCTGCCCGGCGATGTCAAGATCTGCGTTCGCGCGGACATCCGCCAGATGACGACCTTCGTCCTCCTGGAGCAGGAGGACTGGTTCGAAGACGAGATGGCCTTCGTCCGGCGCCTGGCCAAACCGGGCATGCGGATGCTCGATGTCGGGGCCAATCACGGCGTTTACAGCCTCACGGTAGCCCGTCAGCTCAACGGGGAAGGGCGTATCTGGTCGGTCGAGCCGGCTTCCGAGCCGGGCTCGCTGCTCCAGCAGAGCATCGGGGAGAATGGATTCGGGATGGTGATGAGCTGGGTTCGGGCTGCACTCTCCGACCACGAAGGTGAGGCAACTTTGACTCTGGGGGATTCCAGCGAGTTGAACAGCCTGCAAGGCAATGGCGGCGGACGCCGAACCGAAACGGTGGCGCTGCGAACGTTGGATTCGCTGCTGCCGGATATTGGCGATCAGCCGATCGATTTTATGAAGCTGGATGCCGAGGGTGAGGAGTTACGGGTGCTGGCCGGAGGCCGGGAGTTCTTCGCTCGCCATTCGCCGCTGGTCATGTTCGAGCTGAAGCACTCGTCCACGATCAACTGGGGGCTGATCGATGCCTTCAAGGCTCTCGGGATGACCGTTTATCAATACCTGCCCGGACTCCGGGCGCTCGTCCCGGTGGAGGACGCTCAGACTCTCGACGGGTATGTGCTCAACCTCTTTGCCGCGCGCCCTGAACGTGCCGCGCAGCTCGCCAGAGAGGGACTTCTGTACGAAGGCGACACGGTGGTCGGCCCGCAGGAAGGAGATCGGCCTGACTGGAGCGAACAGCTCCTGGGCAAGCCCTTCGGCCGCCCGATGGCCGCCGCATGGGCCCGGACGCTGAAGGACCGTGCCGCCCTCGCTCTCCACGCGGAGACGCTGGCCCTCGCTCTGGATTTTGAAAACCCGCAGTTCGACCTCGGCTACCGCCTGGAGGCGGGGAGGCGGGCGAAACTGGCTTTTGAGAAGAAATTCGCCGCCGGTCAGGGCACGGTGACGATGGTCGCCACGTACTCGCGGGTGCTTCGGAGCCTCGGCTACCGCACCGGGGCAGTCAACGTGATGGGTGGAAGCCTTGAGCGACTCATGCAGGTGATGCCGGCGGACCTGACTCAGCCGTTTTTGCCCCCGGACCCGGCCAGTGATGTCGCCGTTCCCGCCGGCTCGCTCGAATCCTGGTTCCGCACGCAGTGCCTCCAATTCCTTGAGCGTATTCGTACGCTCTCCAGTTATTTCACGCCGGATACCGGCCTAATGGAAAAGGTCCTGCGCGAAGAGAGCAGGGGGGTGGAGATGGAGCGCCGCTTCGCCCTGCGCTCAGCCCTGTCCGGGCGATCCATCCATGTGCGTCCCGACAGCCGCCTTTTGAAGGTCGGCCCGGAGCACCGTAACGCCGCGAGCTGGGAATGGCTGGCGAAAACGTGGAAGTCCTCCGCGCTGAGAAAAACCTCCGCCGGAACGCCGAGGCCGCCAGCCGCGCCCCGAAGTTTCGAGAGCCTGGCCGAGCTGTTGCCCGCCCCACTGGAAACCGTTCGTGTGGTCGATGTCGGCGCGTGCAGTCACGGCGAAGGCACTGAACCCTATGCTCCGCTCGTGAAGCGCTCCCTGGCGGTTGTGACCGGCTTTGAGCCGAACCCGGAAGAGTGCGCCAAAGTGCAGGCGCTCCACGGTGACGGCCACCGCTTTTTGCCTTACTTTATCGGGGCGGGTGGTCCGGCCACCTACCACGAGACCCACTGGGTACAGACGGGTTCGCTTTATCGGCCGGACGCCGAAATCATCGATGCGTTCGGCTTGCGTGAGCTCGTTCAGCTCAAGCAAACCCATCCCGTTACGACGCACGCGCTCGATGATCTGCCCGATCTCGGTGAGATCGACCTGCTCAAACTCGACATCCAGGGGGGCGAGCTGGACGCTCTGCGGCACGGGGTGCGCGTGCTTTCCGATGTCCTGGTGATTCAGGTTGAGGTCGAGTTTATTCCCCTTTACGAGGGGCAGCCGCTGTTCGCGGACATCGATACTTTCTTGCGTGGGCAGGGTTTTCTCTTGCACACGTTTGTGGATATCGCACCGGGCTATTTCGCCCCGCTTGCTCGTCCGCAAGTCCCCAAAGGCATTACGCAGGCGCTATGGTCGGACGCATTGTACGTTCGCGATTTCCGCCGGTTACGGGGACTGCCGCCAACCCGGTTAAAGAAACTCGCGCTGATCCTTCATGATGTTTATCGCGCTTACAATCTGTGCCACAAAGTCCTCCAGATTCTGGACCAGCGCGAGCCCTTGCCCGGCAGTGCTTCCGCTTACCGGGCGTGGCTGGAGGCAAACGAAGGCCATTGAGCAATAGCCAGCTGGGTAGGTTGGAGGACAGGTGACGTGATGGAAGGGCGAGAGCAGCGCCGCAGGAAACCGCCATGCGCAGTTGCCTATCGCCGAGAATACCTGGGAGGTGGTGATATTTCCTTACTTCTACGCGAAGCACATGCTCGGGCTGCAGGGAAATAGTTACGAACCGATTCGCCTCCTCCGGCGTATCCCGCAACGTTGTGGTTTAATTCCAAGAAATCCTTGAAACTCGCTGTAACCGGCTGGAGTTGACTGCGAAGCAGCGTCTGGAAAAACCTACCGTAACCCGCTCAAATCCTGACATTTAGGCATAAATAAAGCCCTCCCGGGCAGGGAGGGCGAAAAGTGATGGTGGAGCCGATCGGGATCGAACCGACGACCTCTTGCATGCCATGCAAGCGCTCTTCCAACTGAGCTACGGCCCCATCAGAGAAAGCGGATAGGCAAACCATCTGTCCGCCTCTAGTCAACCTTATATGCCGCACTTTTTTGAAAAAAACAGGGCGGGCTTTGGCTAGGTTGTTTTTCCCGTAGGCATGGGCTCTGGGGACTGATGTGGTGCGGTTGTTTGCTCCCGCTGAATATTTGTTGCGAGTGGACGGGCTGGGGAGGGAGACTAATTGTCATCCCGCTTGAAATTTATGGGCGGGTGTTTACACTGCGGCCTGTTTTGCCTGCTACCGTTCAAATCGCTTCGCCCACCGGCACCACGACATCCTGCTGCTGTCATGATGATGCCGCGCCCGGGCTAGGGGTGTCTGACGAGCGTTGGAGCCGGACCTGGCTGAAGGTCGCGATTGCACTTGTTATTGCCGGTCAGGGGATGATTTTCGGGCTCGGCTACAATACCGCCGACCCGCGTCCGGAGTTCGGGACGCCGGTCTACTGGCTGCTCAATGGCGGGCTTTTTCTCTCGGCAGTGGTGGTGATGACCCTGCTTGGACCGCCGCTTTTTGCCGAGACCTGGCAAACGCTTCGCCGGGGGAGATTGACGGTAGAGTCACTCTTTACCCTGACCATGCTCGGGGCTTTTGGCGGGTCGCTGCTGTCCACCCTGACAGGCGAGGGGAACCTCTATTACGAGGTCGTGGCCATCGTGTTGTCTATATATACAATAGGGAAGACGCTGGGCGCCCGCTCACGGCAGCGGGCGCTGGAGGCGGCGCAGCGTCTGCGGACGGATTTCGACCACGCCTGGATCGCGGCCTGCGGGCCGGAAGGCCGTCGCCGGGTGCCGCTGGCGCAATTAAAGCCCGGCCAGCGCGTGCTGGTCGCGCCGGGCGAGCCAGTCACGGTGGACGGCCACATCGTCCGGGGCGGGGGCTATGTGGCCGAGACCGCCATCAACGGCGAGACCGAGCCGGTCCGTCGCGGGGTGGGGCAGGAGGTCTTCGCGGGCAGCTACGCGGTGGACGCGATGCTGGAGATTGAGGCGTACGGGTTGGTCGGGGCGCGCAAGCTCGACGCGATCCTGGCCACGATTGAATCCGCCCGCCTGCGTCCGTCGCGGCTCCAGGCCCAGGCTGACCGCCTGACCCGCTACTTCGTGCCCTTCGTGCTGACCGTGGCGGTGGGGACTTTTCTGGGCTGGTCGGCGTATGTTTCGTGGCAAAAGGCGCTCTTTGACTCGATGGCAGTCCTGCTTGTGGCCTGCCCCTGTGCCCTCGGGCTGGCCACGCCCATTGCGGTCTGGACCGGCCTGATGAATCTGTCCCGGCTCGGGCTGGTCTGTGGCTCGGGTGATTTTCTCGATGTCATGGCGGGGGCGCGGCATCTGGTCTTTGATAAGACCGGCACTCTCTCGGGAGAACGCCTTTCGCTGGCGGCGTTCCGGGTGCTGGGCGGGGCGGACGAGCAACGCCTGCGCGCATTGATTGAAGCGGCCGAGCGGCCCATTCGCCATCCGGTAGCCGAGCCACTCAAGGAGTTGGGCGCGTCGCCGGAATTGGTGGCGGCCTGCGCGGTGGCGGATTCGCAGGTTGTGCCGGGGCTCGGGCTGAAGGCCGTGGTGAACGGGCCGGACGGGAAGGTGCATTCACTGTTAATAGGCACCCTGGAGTTGATGTCCGAGGCCGCGCGCGCGGTCTTTAATAAAGAGGCAGTGGATTTTGAGGCCAAGCGGCTGGTTTTTGTCAGTTGTGATGGACAGGCGGCGGCGATCATCGCGCTGGAGGAAAAGCTTAGGGCCGACGCCGAGGCCATGATCGGGGAGCTGCGCGAGCTCGGCACGGGTCTGGCCATTGTCAGCGGGGACCCGCAGCCGCGCTGGAAAGACCTGGCTGGGGTCACGGTGATGGGAGGGATGTTACCGGAGGCCAAGGTACGCTTTGTGCAGGAGCTGGAAGCTCGCCATGAGCCGGTTATTTTTATCGGAGACGGGGTCAACGACGCTGCCGCCATGGCGGTGAGCTCGGGCGGAATTGCCATGGGCGCGGGGGCGGATTTGACCAAGGCGGCCGCTTCGGCTGTGCTGGCCGGGGAAAGCTTGCGGGCGCTTCCGGCGGCGATCCGCGTCTGCCGTCGTATCCGCCAGGCGGTGCGCGGAAACCTGGTTTTCGCCTTCTCCTACAACGTGCTTGGCATGGGACTGGCGGCGGCGGGCGTCCTGCATCCCGTTGTGGCCGCCCTACTTATGCTTGGGTCGAGCGTTTTTGTTTCGTGGCGGGCGGCCCGTTCGGCCCGTATTGAAGAACCCGCAGCCATGATCGAAATAGATGACAAATAGCATTCGATTTTCTAATGGCCGACAAAACAAATACTTATGAAAAAGCCGAAAAATAAGTTTTATGAATTTGTTCCATTTTTTTCTTTGCTAAAGCAGGGCTTTCACCTTTCATAAGCAGCGTTGAAATGAGGGACACATCAACGACACGTAAGACTTTTCTGAAGGGATTGGGACTTGCCGCACTTGCGACTGCCCTGTTTCCTCGTTCGGGCCTGCAGGCTCGCGAGGAAAAAGGTAACGGTGAGGTGAAACTGCCGATGGCCGCCCACAAGGCGCCAAAGGCCGTATCTCGCGGCAGGACCCGGGCCTGAAGTTCGTTACGGTTGTCATCAGTACGGGACTATGGCCAATATTTACCCCAAGTGGACGAATACGGCGCCCCTTAAAATCGCAGCGTGCGCGTTGCTGGTTCTGGGGACGGTGGTGCTTGGCGTCACCTATTACGCTACACCGAAGTGGACCGAGGTCGGTCATCAGCCGATCCAGCCGGTTGCGTTCAGCCACAACCTTCACGTGAGTCAGATCGGCCTGGACTGCCGCTACTGCCACACCTATGTGGACCGCTCGGAGCACTCGAATGTGCCCGGAGCGAACACCTGCATGAACTGCCACAACCAGGTGCTGGCCAACGACGACCGCCTGGCCCCGGTGCGTGAGAGCTTCGACACTGGCCAGCCGGTGCCGTGGGTCCGTGTTCACGACACGCCGGACTACGTCTATTTCAACCACTCCGTACACGTGAACCGCGGCGTGAGCTGCGTGGAGTGCCACGGGCAGGTCAACGAGATGGAGATCGTCGAGCAGCGCCAGCCGCTGAGCATGGCCTTCTGCCTGGACTGCCACCGCAACCCCGAGAATTTCCTCCGGCCCCCGGATGAGGTCTACAACCTCAACTGGAAGCCCGAAAACACCACTGCCCAGCTTGAAATGGGCGAAAAATTTGTCCACGACTGGAAGGTTCAGCCGCCTGAGAGCTGTTCCGGCTGCCACCGATGAAACGCAAAGTACAGCACCCCGAGCCCACCGCACGCGAACTGGCCGGACCGCGCTACTGGCGCAGCCCGGACGAGCTGGCCGATACGCCCGAGTTCCGCGTGTTGCTGGAGCGTGAATTTCCCGAAGGCGCTTCCGAGACGACCGAAGCCGACCGCCGCACCTTCCTGAAGCTGATGGGGGCGTCCGCCGCCTTCGCCGGCCTCGGGTTGACCGGTTGCCGCCAGCCCACCCAGCACATCCTGCCGTATTCGAAGTCACCGGAGCGCATGGTGCCGGGCGTGCCGATCTTTTACGCCAGCTCACAGCCGGAGGCGCACGGGAACATCCCGCTCGTGGTCGAGACCCACGACGCCCGCCCGACCAAGATCGAGGGCAACCCCAGCTACCTCCCCTACGGCGGTGGCACCACGGGCTACGCCCAGGCGAGCGTGCTTGATCTTTACGACCCGGACCGCCTGCAAAAAAGTCAGGCCAAGGACGGACGCCAGCTCAACAAAGCTTCGGTCGTCACCTCCCTGTCCGAAGTCAACAAGGCTTATATAAAGAACAAGGGCAAGGGGCTGGTCTTCCTGGCTGAGCCGTCCACCTCGCCCAGCCGCGCCAAGCTTGTGGCACAGATCCGCGAGGCCATGCCGGAAGCCGTCTGGGCCGAGTACGAGGCCGTCGATACGGAAAACCCGGCTCGCGCGCTCAAGGATATTTCCGGCAAAAACCTGCGCCCGGTTTACGATCTTTCTAAAGCCAAGCGCGTGCTGGCGCTGGATTCCGACTTTCTCGGCTCCGAGCCCGGCCACCTTGGCAACTCCCGCGGTTTCGCCAAGGGCCGCAAGGTCAAGACCAAGGACGAGGCCGAGAAAATGAGCCGCCTCTACGCGGTGGAGTCGAACTTCACCGTCACCGGCGGCCAGGCTGACCACCGCCTGCGTGCCGCCACCAGCCAGATGCCCGCCATCACGGCGCTCATTCTGGCCGAAGTGCTTACGCAAACCGACGGCGCCAACGATATTGCCAGCTCCCTGCGTGAGCAGGCCGCCGGGGTCGAAGTTGACCCGGCCTGGATCTCCGAGTGCGTGAAGGACCTGGTGGCCGCTTCCGCCGGGCATCAGTCGCTCGTCGTGGCCGGTTCACACCTGCCGGTGGGCGTTCACGCCATGGTGGCCGCGATCAACGAATTGCTCAAGGCCTCCGGCCACACCGTCAACTACGTCGAACTGCCCGCGCAGGAAGATGTGGCCGACATCAAGCAAGTGGCCGACCTGCTCAACGCGGGCGAAGTCAAGACGCTGGTCATTCTCGGCGGCAACCCCGCCTACGACGCCCCGGCCGACCTCGATTGGCCCACGCTCCAGCAAAAGGCGGGCAAGGTCGTCCGCTACGGCTATTATGCCGACGAGACTTCGGAGCTGGCCGACCTGACGGTGGCCGCTGCCCATTATCTCGAAAGCTGGGGTGACGGGCGCACGCTGGATGGCGTTTACGTGCCGGTCCAGCCGATGATCTTGCCGCTCTTTGACGGCTTCAGCGAACTCGAGATACTCGAAATCGTCGCCACCGGCCAGAGCACGGGCGATCAGGGCTATGGGCGCGTACGCAAGGCTTTTTCAGAGCTTTCCGGCAAGACGGACGACGTTTCTTTCAACGCCTGGTTGACCGAGGGCGTGCTCAAGGACAGCGCGTTCAAGACCGCCAAGCTCCCCGCCTCAGAAAAACTCTGGGTCGCCGTCGGCACCGCCGCCAGCGGCGGCAAGCTCAAGGCCCCGGTCCTGAGCGCCGAGTCGCTCGAAGTCCGCATCGTTCCCAGCTCGCACTTCTACGACGGCCGTTACAACAACAACGGCTGGCTGGCGGAAGCGCCGGACCCGATGACGAAGCTGACCTGGGACAACACGATTTCCATCAGCCCGAAGCTGGCCAAGCACCTCGGCGTCACGCCGAAGCCGATCACGATGGACAAGATCGGCCAGCTTCACATGGACGCCAACCAGTTCAAGCGCGGCCAGGAGCAGGCTCCCGTCGCCACGCTGAGCGTCGGCGGCAAGAAAATTACCGGCCCGATCCACATCCAGCCCGGACTGGCTGACTACACCGTCGTCATTGCGCTCGGCTTTGGCCGCCGCAAGACGGGCCGCGTCGGCACCCGCCTGCCGGATTATCCCGGTTTCGGCCCCGGTATCGGCTTCGACGCCTACCCGCTGACCACGCTGGCCTCCCGCGCGCTCGCGCTGGGCGGCATCATCGGCGTGACTGGAGAGATTTACCCGCTGGCCAATACCCAGCAGCACTGGTCGATGGAAGGCCGCGCCATTCTGCGCGAAGGCACCGCCGACGAGTTCGCCCACGACCCGAAGTTCGTCAGCCGCATGGGGGCCGAGGCGCACTCGCCGCCCGTTCTGGGGAACGCCCGCAAGGACCCGCTGGCCGAGGTGGTTCGCGAAATCCCGCGCGGCGGCTCCATGTACAAGACGCCGGAGTTCAAGGCCGAACAGCAGTGGGGGATGAGCATCGACCTCAACTCCTGCACCGGCTGCAACGCTTGCGTTATTGCCTGCCAGAGCGAAAACAACATTCCGATTGTCGGCAAGGATCAGGTCCTGCGTGGCCGTGAACTTCACTGGCTGCGCCTTGACCGTTACTACTCGGTCGAGCCGGACTACCCGACGACCGAAATCCCCGAGGACCCACAGGTTTCCTTCATGGGCGTGGCCTGCCAGCACTGCGAACTAGCTCCCTGCGAAAGCGTCTGCCCGGTCAACGCGACCGTCCACGACGAGCAGGGGCTCAACGTCATGGCCTACAACCGCTGCGTGGGGACGCGCTATTGCGCGAACAACTGCCCGTACAAGGTCCGCCGGTTCAACTTCTTTGATTACAACAAGCGCGAGCGCGGCGAGCTCTACAAGGGCCCGCTCGGGACCGACCGCAACAAGACGGAAGCCTCCCAGCTCACCCGCATGCAGAAGAACCCGAACGTCACCGTCCGCATGCGCGGGGTGATGGAAAAGTGCACTTACTGCGTGCAGCGCATCGAGCAGGCCAAGATCGACCAGAAGGTCAAAGCCGGTGCCAGCCCGAATGTCAAGGTGCCCGACGGCACGATCAAGGTTGCCTGCCAGCAGGTTTGCCCGACCGAGGCGATTGTCTTCGGCGACGTGGCCGACCCGAACTCCGAGGTTTCCAAGATCAAGACAGAGAACGACCGCAACTACTCGGTCCTGGGCTACCTGAACGTGCGTCCGCGCACCACCTACCTGGCCCGTCTGCGTAACCCGAACCCGGCCATGCCCGACGCCTATAAGCAGCCGCTCAGCCGCGCTGACTACGAGGCGCGCTACGGCCACGGCGGCGGTCACCATGACGAGGGGCACGGCTCCGCGCACGGCGACTCGCACGACACGCTCCCGACCGGCCATGACACCGCCGGGGTGGCAGCCCCGCAGGGCGCTTCCGGTGGCCACGGTGCCGCCGAGCCTCCCGCGCACCATTGATCTATCGACTGTAAGGAACCTCACACTTTGAAACTCTCAAACTTCTAGGAATGGCCGAAATCTCACCAGACATGTCCTTTGCCGCCACCGACGCGGCCTCGCGCGAGCAGTTGCTCGCCAAGGTCAAGCCGGTGGACGTGCCGCGGAAGGAGCTTGTCACCGGCGACAAGGACTTCCACTGGGTCACGGAAAAGATCTGCGGCATCCCCGAAAGCAAGACCCCCCGCTGGTGGTGGGTGTGCTTCTGTGTCGCGGGCTGTATGGCCACCTTCACGCTCTTCGGCTTGGTCTGGCTGGTCTCAACCGGCGTCGGTGTCTGGGGCCTGGCCAACCCGATCAACTGGGGGTGGGCCATCGTGAACTTCGTGTTCTGGATCGGTATCGGCCACGCCGGGACGCTTATTTCCGCCATTCTATGCCTCTTGCGCCAGAAGTGGCGCGTGTCCATTAACCGGGCGGCTGAGGCGATGACGATTTTCGCCGTGGTTTGCGCGGGTATCTTCCCGCTTTTCCACGTCGGCCGCGTGTGGTTCGCCTGGTGGCTGTTCCCGCTGCCGAACGCGAACTGGATCTGGCCGCAGTTCCGCTCCCCGCTGGAGTGGGACGTGTTCGCGGTCTCGACCTACGGGACGGTTTCGGTGCTGTTCTGGTACATGGGGCTGATCCCCGACCTGGGCACGATGCGCGACCGCGCCTTCAAGGCCGGCAAACTGATCAAAGCCTGGGCCTACGGCGCTTTCGCCATGGGCTGGCGGCAGAGCAACCGCCACTGGAGCAACTACGAAATGGCCTACCTGCTGCTCGCCGGTCTGTCCACCCCGCTGGTGCTCTCCGTGCACACGATCGTGTCGTTCGACTTCGCCGCCTCGCAGTTACCGGGCTGGCACACGACGATTTTCCCGCCGTACTTTGTGGCCGGGGCCATTTTCTCCGGTTTCGGCATGGTGCTGACCCTGATGCTGCCGCTGCGGGCGCTCTTCGGGCTGCACAACCTGATTACGCAGTACCACATCGACTGCATGTGTAAGATCATCCTGGCGACCGGCTCGATGGTCGGCTACGCCTACATGATGGAGTTCTTCATCGCCTGGTACGGCGCGAACCCCTACGAAGGCTTCGCCTTCATCAACCGCGCACTCGGCCAGTACGCTTGGAGCTACTACATCATGGTCGGGTGCAACGTCATCACCCCGCACCTGTTCTGGTTCAAGAAAGTCCGCGAAAACACCGCCCTGGTGTGGATCATCTGCGGCTTCGTCAACGTCGGGATGTGGTTCGAGCGCTTCGTCATCACCGTCACCTCGCTGGCGAACGACTTCCTGCCGTCGAGCTGGGGCTACTACTCGCCGACGATCATCGACATCTTTACTTTCTTCGGCACCTTCGGGCTGTTCTCCGTGCTGTTCCTGCTGTTCATCCGCTTCCTGCCCATGATGCCGATGGGTGAAATCAAGGCCGTGATGAAGGCGGGCGACGCCCACGGGCACGGCACCGGCACGCAGGCCGTTCCGCACTCAACCACCGGGGGAGGGCACCACTAATGTCAGAGCACAAGCGCGACACTTACGGTATCCTGGCCGAGTTCACCGAGACGCCCGCCTTTTACGAGGCCGTGGGCAAGGTGAAGGATGCCGGTTACAAGAAATTCGACTGCTTCACGCCGTTCCCGGTTCACGGGCTGGATGGCCAGATGGGCATTGGCCGCTCGAAGGTTCCGATCTTCACCGCCATCGGCGGGGTGACCGGTTTCTGCACCGGGATGCTCATCACCTGGTACATGAACGGCTTCAACTACCCGCTGATCGTCGGCGGCAAGCCGTTCTGGAGCCCGATTTTCCCGTTCCCGATCATGTACGAGCTGACTATCCTGCTGGCCGCCTTCGGCACGCTCTTCGGGATGTTCGCGACCAACCTGCTGCCGCGCCACAACCACCCGGTCTTCGAGTACGAGGACTACATCAAGTGCGGCGACGACACCTTCTTTCTCGTGATTGAAAAAGCTGATCCCAAGTTCGACCTTGAGCAAACGCTCGCCTTTGTCGAAAGCCTCGGGAGCACCAAAGTGGAGGTCTTGAAAGCCTGATATGCGCTACTTCTTCGCCATATGGATTTTCTCGATCGTGGCCGTGGTCTCGATCCTGGGCTTTCGCGGGGACAAAAGTACCCGCAACCCGATCTATGTCTTTCCGGACATGGATTGGCAGGCCAAGTATCTGCCCCAGGGCCAGAACGAGTTCTTCGCCGACGGTCGCAACGACCGTCCCGTCATCCCCGGTACCGCTGGTCGTGGTTATGGCTGGGACATTAAAGAGGTCTTCAGCCCCGACTACACCGACCCGGTCAGCCTGAACCCGACCCTGTACTCCGGCAAGGATGCGGACGGCCAATGGCATCGCGGTTTCCCGATTGAGGTGACGGACGAGGTCATGCACCTGGGCCAGCAGAAGTTCACCATCTTCTGCGCCGTCTGTCACGGTGCCGGCGGTGATGGTAACGGCATCACCAAGCAGTTTGGTATGGCCGCCACCCCGACTTACCACGACGACCGCATCCGCGGCATGGCCGAAGGGGAAATCTTTAACACCATTACGCACGGCAAGAACCTGATGGGCGCCTACGGCATGAAGCTGCGCCCCGAGGAGCGCTGGGCCGTCATCGCCTACGTGCGCGCTCTCCAGCTCTCCCACCAGGTCAGCATCGAGGACGTGCCCGAACAATTTAAACCGGAGCTTGGATTGTAATATGAGCAGTAACGCCGCAACAGCATCCGTGCCTGCCGCGGCGGCCGCTTCTGGCGGTCGCAAGCCTCTGGCTACGATTTTCCTTATCATCGGTATTCTCGGCCTGGTCGTCGCCCTGGTGGGCATGGTCATGGGCCTGAGTGAGGACACCCCCAACGGCCGTCCCGTGATGAGCTGGCTGGTGGGCTACACCTTCTGGTTCGGCATGCTTATCGGCATGCTCCTGCTGGTGCAGATTTCCTACATCTTCGATGCGGGCTGGTCCACCATCATCCGCCGCCAGTTGGAGCACTTCCTGGCCGCGTTCCCGTGGATGTTCCTGCTGTTGATCCCGATGGTTGCGCTGCCCTTCTTCGTCGGGGACAACCCCGGCGCGCTGTGGAAGTGGATGAACCTCGACAACATCCTGCCCGGTGCCCATCCGGTGCGGGTGGGGGATGACCCGCTCTACCTGCACAAGGCCGGGCTGCTCAACCTACCGTTCTTTATCGTGCGGCTGTGCATCTACTTCGCGATTTTCTGCGGGCTGTCCCGTGTCCTGCGCAAGCACTCCTTCACCAACGACCTGCATCCGGACCCGAAGCACTACATCGCCTGCCGCAAGTGGTCGGGCGCGGGTCTGTTCCTGACGCCGATGGCGCTGACTTTCGCGGCTTTCGACCTGCTGATGAGCCTGAGTTACCACTGGTTTTCGACCATGTACGGGGTGTGGTTCTTCGCCGTGTCGATGCGCATCGCGCTGGCCGTGATCGTAATCACGCTATACTTCCTGAGCACCCGGGGCCGCCTCAAGGGCATTCTCAATGAGAGCCACTTCTACATGCTCGGGTGTATCTTCCTGGCCTTCACGATCTTCTGGGCCTACATCAGCTTCTCGCAGTTCTTCCTGATCTACAACGCGAACATCCCGGAAGAAACCTTCTGGTACAACATGCGCCAGCTCAACGCGGATGGCACCTACAACCAGTGGTGGTGGGTCGGCCTGAGCCTGATCTTCTGCATGTTCCTGTTCCCGTTCCTGTTCCTGCTGCGTTACAAGAACAAGGTCATCCCGCGTAACATGGTCTTCATCAGCGTGTGGATCCTGGTCTTTGCGGTGGTGGACTTGTACTTTAACATCGTCCCGACGGCCAAGCCCGCGGATAACATCCTCGGCTTTTACGTCACGCCCTTCCTGAGCGGTTACATGTTCTTCGACCTGGCCGCGCTGATCGGCGTCGGCGGGATCGTCCTGTGGGCCGCCCTGCGTAGCATGGCCACGACCTATCCCATTCCTATCCACGACCCGCGCATCCGCGAGTCCATCGCCAGCGTTCAGTAATCATGTCCAACACGGCACCGGAAACCAGCCACTCCAACTACCTGTTCTCCATCTTCGGGGCACTGGGGAGCATGCTGCTGTTCTTCATCATCATCCTGATCGCGTATGTGTACATGCAGCGGCCTTCGCCCGTCGATCAGCAGACGATTGACAACCGCCTGGCCAAGTTCGCCGACGTCACCGCCAAGGAGACGGCGCTGACCACGCAGTACGCCTGGGTGAACCAGAAGGAAGGCATCGTGCGTGTCCCGGTTGACTTGGCGATGCAGCTCGCGGTGAAGGAAATCGCCGCCAAGCCCGACGGTATTTTCCCCCCGGCTGAGGCCACTCCTCCCGCGCCCGCCTCCGATGACAAGGCGTCCGCCGACGCTGAGCAGGCATCCGCCGACGCAGGCTCGAGCGACGAGAAACCCGCCGATGAGTCCAAGTCCGCCGCCGAGGAAACCTCCGGGGATAAACCGGCTGCTGACACGGCCGCCCAGAGCGCGTCCGGGGAGGGCGCCCAGGAGGCCAAGTAAAAATGCAGCAGTGGAGCGGTTATCTGATCTTTATCGCGGCGCTGGGGTGCGTATTTTTCTTCACTGCGGTCGGAGCCCTGTACTGGGCGGTTCGGCACGGTGAGTTTAAAAAGCTGGAAAAAACCTCGCGACAGATTTTCGATGAGGAGGAGCCCGAAGGCGTCCACACGGACTACTTCCCCGGCGAAGCCGAGAAAATGCGCCGCAAACTCGCCAGCAGCCGCAAGCCAAAGGCCAAAAAGACCGGCCAATCCAACGCCCCCCGCCTGAACGCCTGACCGCTTCGGATCACAGCCCAATGAGCCCGCTATTATCCTTTTTCACCTCCATCGACCCCCGGCCCAAAACCGGGGTGCCGCTCAAGGTGCAGTTGAGTGAGATCGACCGCGAGATGCGCGTGCCGGTCGTGCTCTTTGTCACCTCGGCCATTCTTTGGCTCCAGGTCGGGACGATCTTCGCCATGATCGCCTCGATCAAGCTGCACAACCCGGAGTTCCTTCAGGGCTTTGAGTGGTTGACCTTCGGGCGCGCCCGCTCGGCCCACCTCAACGCCATGGCCTTTGGCTGGGGCAACAACGCGATTTTCGCCGTTGCCCTGTGGATCATGGCGCGGCTGAGCAAGGTCTCCGTCAAACACGGGGGCATTCTCGTGGTGGCGGGAGCTTTCTGGAATATTGGAGTTACAGCCGGGATCGTCGGCATCCTGACCGGCGGGTTGACCTCGGTTGAGTGGCTGGAAATGCCGCCACAGGTGGCTCCGCTGCTGGGGATTTCCTACGTGCTGGTCGCGGTCTGGGGCGTAATCATGTTCCGCTTCCGCGCGATGGGGCATGTCTATGTTTCCCAGTGGTACATCCTCGGGGCGCTGTTTTGGTTCCCTTGGCTCTACATCATCGCCCAGACCCTGATCTTGTGGGTGCCCGCGCGCGGCACGGTCCAGGCCATCACCAACTGGTGGTTCGGGCACAACGTGCTCGGTCTGTGGCTGACCCCGATGGGGCTCGGCGCGATCTACTATTTTCTGCCCAAAGTGCTGGGGCGTCCGATCCACAGCTATTACCTGTCGGTACTCGGTTTCTGGTCGCTGGCGCTGTTTTACAACTGGGCCGGTGTCCACCACCTGATCGGCGGGCCGATTCCGGTCTGGCTCGTCTCGGCAGGTATCGTAGGCAGCATTATGATGGTCATCCCCGTTGTGGTCACGGCCATCAATCACCATATGACCGCCGCTGGTAACTGGCGTGCCGTCTGGTGCAGCCCGACGCTGCGGTTCATCGTGTTTGGCGGCATGTCGTACACATTGGCCTCGCTGGCCGGTTCGGCCATGGCCCTGCGCGACGTGAACGTCATCACGCACTTCACGCAGTTCACGATCGGGCACGCCCACCACGGGGTATACGCTTTCTTCACCATGACGATGTTTGGCGGTATTTACTTTATGATGCCCCGCATCCTCAACCGCGAATGGCCCTCGGCCGCGCTCATCCGCACGCACTTCTGGTGCGCGGCGATTGGCATCACCATCATGATGGTCGCGCTGCACGTGGGCGGTTGGATTCAGGGCGAAATGATGATCGCTCTCGACGCCGACGGGAACCCCAAGTACGCCTTCCTCGAAATCGTGGCCATGCTCGTGCCGTGGCTGTTCTCGCGTTCGGTCTCGGGGATGCTCCTGGCCATCGGTCACCTGGCGTTTCTGGTGAACTTCTTCTGGATGCTGGCTGGCCGCCGTTCGGCCAAGTCTCAGGAGGGGCCGACCCTCCTGCTTAAGGAAAATGAGGAGGAGGTTCGCTAAATGAAAAACCTGCCACTCCTTTTCACCGGGATCTTCTTCTGCCTGGCCTTTTCCTTCAGCGGGCTGATCCTGAGTAGCCTCATTCAGTACGGGCACCTGGAGCCCGTCACCGAGTTTGTCAACCATCCCGACAGCGGAGAACAGATCCCCGGCGCTTTCGTCGAAATCGGCGGCCACTGGGTCGAGGGCGTCAATCAGCCCGACGAGCAGACCTTCCCGATCCCGAGCGTGGGCCTGGCCCAGCAGGGCAAGCAAATCTACATCGAGATGGGCTGTCTGTACTGCCATTCGCAGCAGGTGCGCCGGAAGGGCTTCGGGGCCGACTTCGAGCGCGGCTGGGGCGAGCGCCAAACGGTTCCCCGCGACTACATCCTCCAGGAGCGCGTGCTGCTGGGCACCAGCCGCACCGGCCCGGACCTCATGTCCATCGGAATGCGTCAGCCCAGCGCGGAATGGCACAACCTGCACCTGTTTAATCCGCAGATCACCTCGCCCGGTTCAATCATGCCGCCGTTTCGTTTCCTGTACCGCACACAGAAGATCGGCGACACACCCTCGCCGGACGCGCTCAAGATCCCCGACGAGTTTCCCGACGACCAGCCGCCGCCCGGCTACGAGATTGTCCCGACCGACCGTGGCAAAGCACTTGTCGCTTACATGCTGAGTCTTAAACTCAACTACGAACTTCCCGAATCCCGTTTCTCCCAATAGCCGTCCATGAGCGACCTGGAAAAATCTTTATCCCATCCTGATGACCCGGCCAGCAAGCCCGGGCACGTGCAGCATGAGGCGGCCGCTTACGGAGACGAGGAAATCGTGCACGTCCACAAGCAGCTTGAGCGCGAGAACGGCGAGCCCGAAGAAGGCTTCACGCCCGTGCCGATGGTGCTCATGGTCTGCTTTGGCCTGCTGTTTTTCTGGGCCGGCATGTACTTCAACAAGTACAACGGCGATTTCCGCCCTGACGTATTCAACCCGGACTGGACCCCCGGCGGTGGTGGTGAACAGGCCGAAGTGGCCTTTGACCCGATCAAGCGTGGCGACCGGCTTTTCCGCAATAATTGCGCTGCCTGCCACCAGGCCGATGGCAAGGGCGTTCCGGGGGCCTTCCCCCCGCTGGACGGCTCCCCTTGGGTAGTCGGTGCTCCTGAGCGCTTTGTAAAGATTGTCATGCGGGGCCTGCAAGGACCGGTTGAAGTCAATGGCAACACCTATAACGGTAATATGCCCTCGTACGGCGAGAACGGTCTCGACTGGAGCGACCAGGACATTGCCGCGATCACGACTTACGTGCGCCAGTCCTGGAGCAACGAGGCCCCTGCTGTAGCCGAGGAACTCGTGGCTGAAGTCCGCTCATCCATTGCAGACAAGTCCGGAGCCTGGAGCTCGCAGGAACTTCTCGACATGCACCCGATGGAATAAGGGCCGAACGGTCCGCTTGTTGGGCTCAGGCAGTCGATGTCTCCAAGTTGTCTCTGGTCGCCTCATGTGACCAGAGTTTGGCTCTTTTGCGTTTCCTCAGCTCGACAACTCTAAGATTGGTCTCGCTCCGGCAGTTGAATAACGACCTTAAAACCTGTCTGAGCTGTTGCCTTCCGTAGCTTGAAGGCATGGCCTGGAGATTTGCTTTGGCCTTTGGAAATCGTCGTACTCGTGAGCTTAGACATTGCAGTTTAGGGGATTACGCAATTGGGCGAATATGTGTCTTTCTCTGACACGCGTTTGAACGAATTAGCGTTAAAATGCTCACTTTTGATCCTGATTTGAGCTTGGCGTGTCAATGTAGGGTATGATTTTCCCGCCGGACGGGATTGAATAGCTAATTCAGGATTTTGTTGAGTAAGTTGTTTTCAGTTAGTGTTTTAATGATTTTTGTGTGGCGAGAATTCAACGTTTCCTGATCAAGGAATTTGCATGATCGGGTGAGATCAATCTTGATGACCGCATGAAGTTTCATGGCTGTAAACCTCGACTAGTCCTGTACTGATTCATTGGTTTCAGTGGCTTTCACGCCAATTTTGGGCATGATATGTTTACGGTCATGGATTTTTTTAGAATCGAGCATTATTTTTTTATAAAAATATCATTTATGGTCATTTATGCTTGACTGAGGCCTGGTTCTTTATCTACTTTTTCCACCGTCATATTTAGCGGCCATTTACGTGGCTTTCTTCTTCATCCTGTTTCCGTAACCCTATATACCTATGAAAAATCCTTTTGTGATCCTCGCGTTCATTCTCCTGGCAGTAATGTCCCATGTGTCTGCCCAAACCACGGTCTTTTACGATGATTTTGCCGGGACCGGTGCCCAGAGCATACAAGGTCGCAGCCCTATAGTCGGGGGAGATTGGGTGACCTTTTCCAACTCTACCAATGCGCCCATTTCCTATGGTACTTTTGACGGCGAGGGTAAGGTATTCGTCAATTCCAGCGATCCCGGCGCGCCTGCTGCAAATCTTCGTGCCTATGCACCTCTGAGCAGCCCGGTCAACCTCGGGACGGATGTGGTTACCGTCAGCGGGACGGTGCGAGTCGCTACGCTGACAACTCCAGAGCAGGGAGCGTTTATTTTCGTCGGATTCACGGATAGCACTATCCTCAGTACTTATACATCCTATGCACCCAGCCTTCAGTTCTTTGCTAATGCTGCGAACCAAATGTCGGTACGGATTAATACGCTCGGCACCAACAACCTCGTGACTTATACCAGCCCCAGCATTATGGGGAACGAGGTTGTTAGCTATGAATTCATTTGGGATACCGTGAATAAGCAAATTTCACTCAGCCTCAATGGGACTATCGTGATTTCGGATTATGCGATGGGAGAGGACCCGGAGGGAGGTTACAATGTCGATTCTATTGGTATCACACAGCGTCTGATCGACTATGACACCAGCACCCTGGATGGCAGCTATCACGGCCCGTTGACAGTGACGGTCAACTCAGTGCCGGAGCCTGCGACGTTTGGTATTATTGGTGGGGTTTTGCTGATCGGCTTTGTCTGTTTTGCGCGTCGTCAAGGCAAGGCTCCGCGACAATCCTAGTCCGCATTGATGGACGGCCCCCTGCTTTTGCCTGCCGAATTTGCCGGCACAAAAGCGCGGGGTCTGTCCGGGACTTTTGGGGCAGCCCTTTCGGGTGAATATCGGCCCGCGTTGTGCAAAGAAAGACTATTATACCGCTTGTTGTCATGAAAGATACCTCATCGTTGTTTCTTAGCCTTGTCTTGGGGCTTGTATTAATGTTGCCCGGCAAGGATCTCTCGGGTGCCGAGTTGACGCTGCCGAGTATCTTCGGTGACCACATGGTGTTGCAACGAGACCTGGATAACCCCGTCTGGGGCAAGGCCAACCCTGGTGAGCATATCTCGGTGACGATTGCGGACCAGAGGCACGAGACACAAGCCGATGCGGCTGGCAACTGGAAGCTCAAGCTTGATCCGCTTGCCGCTGGTGGGCCTTTCGAGATGGTGGTCGAGGGTGAAAGTGATACCAAGCGGTTTGAGGATGTCCTTGTGGGGGAAGTCTGGTTCTGCTCGGGGCAGTCCAATATGTTTAATCCCGTCGTCCATGCCTATGATGCGGATCTGGATATCGCGACGGCGAACTATCCTGAGATCCGGCTGCTAACGGTTCCGCGCCGTGGCACGCTTGAACCCACGGATGATTTTGAAGGCAGGTGGTTCGTTTGTTCCCCACGAACGGTCCCGCCGTTTTCCGCGGTTGGGTATTATTTCGGGCGTCGTATCCATAATGCACTCGGAGTTCCTGTCGGGCTGGTGTCCAACAGTTGGGGAGGCTCTTCGGCCGAGGCCTGGTTGCCCCGGGAATTTCTTGAAGCCGACCCGGAGAGCGCCGAAGTCGTCGAAGAATGGGACAAGTTGGCGGCCGAGTACACCGATGAACGGGTGCAAAAAGAGGCCGAAGAGTACGAGCGCCGCCTTGCGATTTGGCAGGAAAACGGTGAACAGGGAGTGCGCCCCAACCCATCTTTTGATCCGCGTAACTGCCAGCGCCGGCCGGGGACGATTTTTAATGGCATGGTGTATCCAACCATTGGATACGGCATGCGCGGTATGATCTGGTATCAGGGGGAGTCCAATGCCATGGCTGACCGCCCTGAAGAGTACAGGCGCCTTTTCCCCGCATTGATCGAGTACTACCGCGACATCTGGGGGCAGGGAGATTTTCCTTTCTATTGGGTTCAGCTTGCAGGCTTTGGCCCGAAGCTGGAAGAACCGGAAGGGGAGCCGCCCGCGCGTAGTTGGGCAGTACTGAGGGAATCTCAGACTGAGACGCTCTCGCTGCCAAATACCGGAGAAGCTGTTATCTTCGAGACCGGTGAGGTCAAAGAAATTCACCCGCGCGACAAACAGACGGTTGCTGACCGCCTGGCCCGCCATGCCCTCGCCAAAGACTACGGCATCCCGATGGCGACGGAGAGTCCCCGCTTTAAATCCTTAGAAGTGAAGGACGGAAAGGTCTTGGTCAGCTTTGATAATGTGGGCAAGCGCGGGCTGTACACGTTCGATGTCGACGAAGTAGAGGGCTTTTCCATCGCCGGCGCTGATGGTAAATTTTATTGGGCAGAGGCAAAGATAACCGGCAAAGACAAGGTTACTGTGTCCCACCCGGAGGTTCCGCACCCAACGGAAGTACGCTATGCCTGGGGGAACAACCCTGATGGCAACCTCCGTGACTGGGTTGGGGGATTGCCGGTAACTCCATTTCGTGCGAAAGTGGACGAGGTGAGATAATTTGAAGACACGACTTAGTGCCATGTACGCAACCCAGGGTCATTTCATCTTATATCTGATTTTCTATTAGACCGGGGTGGTGATACCGCAGGGGTGGTATCGGTTCTCGCCGGAGCCGACACCGGGCATGTCACGACCGACGGCGCGTTCCTTTACCGCTTCCGGGTATTAACAGGCGCGGGACCGGTACTCTGGCCGTCAAAGAAGCTCGCGGGGACGACAATGTCCTGAAAAAAGGAGGGCTGTTTTTCAGCCATGATTAACTCCCCGGCGAGACGCCCCATCTCTTCAGGGATGGCTCCGGAGGCGGTCAGTGTCGGCCACTCCGAGTCGCGCACGCGGGTGCAGTCCACCGCACACACGCTGATGTCGCGGCCCACTTCGTAGCCCTGCTTGTGCAGATAGGCGATGGTGCCGCGGGCCATGAGGCCGTTGAAGCAGACCCAGGCGGTGGCCGGTTTGTTTTTCTTGTTGGCCAGGAGTTGTTCGGCGCACTCGTAGCCTTCTTTCCAGTCGGCACCGCCGATGGCCGGAAGCTGCTTGGCCAGGAGGGGGAGGTTGCGCTGGGCGAGCGCGGCTTCCAGCGATTCGAGGCGGCTTTTGTGCCGCATGGTACCGGGCGAGCCGCCGATCCAGGCAAAGGAGCGGTGCCCCAGATCACTGAGATGTTCGACGAGTTTGCGGGTAGCGTCCACATCGTTGGAAGTAATCGAGTGGCAAACACCGGGAAGGCGCGCTGCGATGTAAACAACGTGCCCGAAAATATCCGACAGGCGACGGACGAGCTCGGTATTGATTTCCCCCATGATGACGAGGCCGCGCATACTCAAACGGATCTTTTTGAATTGGGCGAAGTCCTCATCCGTGAGCAAATCCTCCGAGCCGAGGAAGACGGTCTTGGCTCCACTTTCGGTCAGGTAATCGTGGAGTCCCTGATGGACGTGGCTATAGAAGTTACTTTTGTTGGCGAGCCTTAGCGGAGCCCGCAAGATGTAGCCGACGGTCGGCAGCCCCATTTGCATCTGGCTGGAGATATCCACCTCCATCTTCATCCCGCGGGGGGAGTACCCCTGCGACAAGGCGTATTCCCAGATCTTCTCGTAGGAAGATTTTGCAATCCCTTCCGTCCGCCCGTTCAGCACCATCGAGACCAGGGTTTGGGAGACGCCCAGGTCCTCCGCGATTTTTTTCTGCGATAGTCTCTTTCCCATACTCTCCAGCTTGCGGTTCTATTTTTATAAATACTTATTAAACAAAAACACGTAGCAGGCAAGAAGGGAGATGCCCGAAAGCACGCAACAGGCCGACGCGATGAGTGATCCCTGGGGCCTGTGGTGGCAAGCAGCCCGGTGGCGGTGTTTATTCGAGGCCCAGCTGTTGCTTGATGAAGCTCACGATCTGGTCTCGGGCTTCCCAGCCGTGCTCGCGGACCAGCAAGATGACAAAGTAGATAACAACAGCATAGATCAGTGCCGCCACCAGCCCCAGGGCGCATGCGCCGATGGCGAACAGCCCGTCGTCTTCGCATAGCCCGACACCGATCAGAAAAATAACCATGGCCGGGGCGGTATTGGTGGAGGGGATCGGCAGACACATCAGCAAGCTCATGAAGATGACAAGGACGGCCATCAGGCGGTAGCCGCCGCTGCTGTTGATCCAGCGCAGGCGCGGGCGGACGAGTTTCTCGACCCAGCGGAAAAAGACACTGGCTTTACCGACCATACCGGCCAGCTTCGCGCGAGTGAAGCTCTTGTCGCGCATTTTCTGCGGCAGCCACGGCGTACGCCGCCCCCGGAGCATTTGCAGGCCCAGGATGAGGATGGCGATGCCAAAAGGGGTGCTGTACCCGGCGGCGGGCAAGGGGAGCGCACTGGGGATGGAGAGCAGGACAAGAAGCATCCCGAACTGCTTGTCTTTGATGGCATCGACGATCTCGCCGAGGCTGACCTTTTCGCTCTGGCCGGAGACGATGGACTGGAGATTGGCGGAGAGGCTGGAATGTTCCTGGTGGTCAGCGCTTGTCATGCTGGCCTTGAAAAATGGAGAAAAAGGGGATAATTACAAGACAGTGGCGTTCTACCCCGGTAAAAAAGACGCTAAAGTCCATGCGGAGGCAGCGTGGGCGGGCTTTTTTGTGCATATTACTGCTAATAAGCATAAATTTTTCTTTGCGCAGTCGCAAAAAATCATTAACTTTTGCAGTCTTAGTTCATTAACTGAATAAATCGCCTATGGCTCAGGACGCCACAGTTTATTCCCGAAAAAACGATTCTGCATTACCGCGAATCACGGGGAAAGATCGTGTGCTTAGCGAAAGAGCCTGCCGGGGAATTATCGCGGCGTACCGGCGCAGTCTGGACTGGGTATTGCATCTTCCCCTTTGGGAAGGACTGGACGAGCAAGGGCTGCGCGAGCTCGGGCTGCCGCAGCCGAGACGGGGCATTAACCTGCGCGCGGTGGTGGATTCGCTCCTGTTGGAGAACAAGCATGAGCTGATCAACTGGCTGATGGAGCGCTTCGAGGGGCGTTTCCCCTCGAAGGTCGCGCTGGCCTTTGATGACCGTTTTGCCCTGGACTTGTGGAGCAGCCGCTCGCTGGATGTGTACCTGAGCCAGGCCCAGTGGGCCGAGTTCCGCGAAAAGGTTCTCTTTACCATGAGCACCCGGCACCGCCAGTACAAGCGGGCGCAGACGGTGCTTTTCCGCCGCTACCAGTCCCTGACCCACAAGCTGGTCAACCGCCAGGTCTTCGACCCGAACCTGCGTCCTGACGCCTTTCAGGAGGCGAGCATCGGGCTCATCCACGCCATCGATAAGGTGGAGGACAACAAGGCCTCTTTCGGCAGCTACGCCCGCACCTGGATTTCCCGGCACATCCGCAACTACCTGATGGAAGAGCACTTCCCGGTGCATGTGCCGATCAACCTTGCCTCCCGCATCCTGACCGAATCGAGCAAGGGCGGGGCCACCCCCGAGCAGGAAAAGGCGCGCGAACCCTCCAAGTACGAGGGCCTGCTCAAGCCGCGCCTCTCGCTCGACGACATGGCGGACGATTCCGAGGGCAACACCCCGCGCCACCTCAGCGACGAGGAGGCGGTGGCCCCTTCGGATTCGCTGACCGAGAAAGACCTTTACCGCACGCTTCTGGAGGTGCTCGACGGGCTCACGGACAAGCAGCGCGAAGTCTTGGCCCTGCGCTTCGGACTGGAGCCGGGGACCGATCCGCGCACCCTGGCCAGTATTGCCTCGGAGGTGGGAATTTCGCACCAGCAGGTGAGCATGCGTGAAAAACGGGCACTACAGAAGCTTGAATCCGCGCTCAAGCCGGTGTATCAAGAAATCTATGATTGAGGCGCAAGCCCCCCAACCCCGACGCATTGGATTTCTTGGCGGCAGTTTCGACCCGGTTCATTACGGGCATCTGCTGATCGCTCAGGACGCTCAGGAGCAGTTGGCCCTGGACCGAGTTTACTTCGTGCCCTCGCCGCATACGCCCTTGCGGGATGAAGCCCCGTCGGTGGACAGTGTTCACCGCGTGGCTATGCTCGACCTGGCCCTGCAGGGGGACGAGCGTCTGCAGGTCGAGGAATGTGAAATCCGCCTGCCAGAACCCTCCTACACGGTCGATACCCTGACGCGCCTGCGCCGCAAGCATGCCGATGCCCGGTTGTTCTGGATCGTGGGGGCGGACCATGTGGCCAAGTTCGCCCGCTGGCACGAACCACAGCGACTGCTGGAGTTGGCGGAGATCATTGTCGTGTCCCGGCCGGGAGACGAACTGGCCGTGCCGGAAGGGTTCCCCTCCGAGCGTTTCCACCTGGTCCTGGGGCATCCCTTCGCGGTTTGTTCGAGCGAAATCCGCCAGCGTTTTGCCGATGGGAAGAGTGCGAGGTTTTTCTTGCCGCCCACGGTTGAGGCCTATATCGAAACTCACAGACTTTATTGTGACTGAATCCGCAACTGACACCCAATCCATCCCCGCAGGGGACAAATCGCGCATCCGGCAATGTCTGGACGCGCTCGAAGACCGCAAGGCGGAGGACTTGAAAGTCCTCGATGTTCGCGGGCAATCCACCGTAACCGATTACCTGATCCTGGCCACGGGCAATTCCCAACCGCACCTGCGTGCCCTGCGCACAGCGGCGGAAAAAGCCTTCAAGGAGCAGGGGGCGGACGTGCTCGGGGTGGACAACATCCCCGAAAGCGGCTGGCTCGTGGTGGACGCCTATGACATTATGGTCCATTTATTTACGACCGAGCAGCGCGGTAATTACCGGCTCGAGTCCCTCTGGAAAGACGCGGTCGAAGTCGAGATCTGAGGCGGTTGACGCCCTGAGGCCTACCGCCTCGCAAGCAGACAAATCATGGACCTGCGGCGCATGATGCTTGAAAAACTTGGCCTGCGGGCACCGTCTGACCGGGCGGGCAGGGGGCGTTTTGGCGAGCGCAAGGCGGCGGCGTTTTTACGCAAAAAGGGCTACCGTGTCCTCGTGCGCAACTGGCGGGCCGGCCATGACGAACTCGACCTGGTCTGCCAGGAGGGCGAGGTGCTGGTCTTCGTCGAGGTGCGCACGCGGGACGAGTCGGCGCTGGTGGGCGGTTTCCACTCCGTCACAGAGGAGAAAAAAACGCGCCTGCGGCGTGCCTGCCGGGCTTATCTGAAGCAACTTCGGAAACATCCCGCCCACACACGTTTTGATATTGTGGAACTTAGGCTTGGCCAGCGGGGGGATTTCGCTTTATACCATCACCCGAACGTATCTCTGTTTAACCAGACCTAGATTTGACTCTCACATGCTCGCAAGGCTGTCCCAACCGATCCACCGGGCTGTTCCGGCTCGTGGGTGGAGTCGGCTCTTGCGTGCGTGCGGATTAACCTCAGCATTGATTTTATGAGCGAAGACCGTCACCCGTTCCTTCAGGGATTGAGCAAGCACCGCGGTGCGCCGCCCACGATTATCGTGATTTTCGGGGCCTCCGGCGACCTGACCGCCCGCAAGCTTATCCCCGCCCTCTACAACCTCGGCCTGGACAACCTGCTGCCGGGCGATTTCCACCTCATCGGCTACGGACGCAAACCGATCCCCGACGAGGAATTCCAGGCCGACGCGGAGAAGGACGTTAACGAGTTCTCCCGCCGCCCGCTCAACCCCGACATCTGGCCCCAGCTCAAGGCCAACATCCACTACCACGCGGGCGGTTACGACGACCCCAAGGCCTTCGCCGAGCTGCGCGAGAAGTGCCTCGACATCGAGAAAAAGGCCGGGCGCGACCTCCAATTCGTGTTCTACATTTCGACCCCGCCCTCGGTTTTCAAGCCGATCCTCGAAAACCTCGGCTCCAGCGGCCTGGCCGCTCACGGCAAGGGCACCCCGCTGGCCTCGAAGATGATTATCGAGAAGCCCTTCGGGCGCGACCTGGCCACCGCTCAGGAGTTGAACCAGATCATAGCCAACCAGTTTGACGAGCATCAGGTCTTCCGCATCGACCACTACCTGGGTAAGGAAACCGTGCAGGACCTCATGGTGCTGCGTTTTGCCAACACTATCTTTGAACCGATCTGGAACCGTCGCTACGTGGACTGCGTGCAGATCACCGTGGCCGAAGACCTCGGTGTGGGAACGCGCGGGGGCTACTACGACACCAGCGGGGCGACCCGCGATATGCTCCAGAACCACACCATGCAGCTTCTCGCTCTCACGGCGATGGAGGCCCCGGTCTCGCTCGGGGCCGAGGACATCCGCGATGAGAAGGTCAAGCTGCTCAAGTCCATCCAGCCCCTCAGGCTCGATCCGAAGGACGGCGACGCCGTGCGCGCCCAGTACGCCGAGGGCCTGATCGGCGGCGAGAAGGTGCCCGGCTACCTGCAGGAGAAGGACATCCCGGCGACTTCCTCGACCGAGACTTTTGCCGCGCTGCGCATGTCGATCAACAACTGGCGCTGGCAGGGGGTTCCTTTCTACCTGCGCTCGGGTAAGCGCCTCGCGCGCCGCGTCTCCGAGATTGCTATCCAGTTTAAGCAGCCGCCCGGCGGCTTGTTCACGGACCCGTCGCGCTTCGACATGGCCGCGAACACCCTCGTCATCCAGATCCAGCCGGACGAAGGCACGACCTTCCTGCTCAATTCGAAAATTCCTGGCCTGGAAACGCGTACTCAGCCGGTCAAGATGCACTTCCGCTACGCCACGACCTTTGGCTCGAACACGCCGGAGGCTTACGAGCGACTCATCCTCGACGCCATGGTCGGCGACTCCACGCTGTTCATTCGCGGGGACGAGACTGAGACTTCGTGGAAGCTCTACACGCCGCTGCTTGAGTACTGGGAGGAATGCGGGCGCAAGGGGCTCGACTCCTACGCCTGCGGCTCGTGGGGACCGCTTTCGGCCGACCGCCTGCTGTGGGAGAGCAACCACGAGTGGCGCCGCGCCGGTCCCTGAGTTCGCACCCTGCCGGAAAATCACCAAACAAAGGCTGTTTTATGACAGAGGATATGACCATTTTCGACGCGTTGCCGGGACAGCTCATGGATGTCTCCGAGGTGACGCACTCGCTCACCCAGATGTGGGCGGGTACGCCCAGCCTCGATCAGGAGGCTCCCTCCGAGTTCCGGGCCTCGCAGATGAACATCGTGCTGCACTTCGGCCTGAAAACCTCGCCCGACGAGGCTTTCGACCGGTTCAATACCGCCATTGCCTTTGCTCAGCGCTATCCGTGCCGCATCGTGGTCCTGTGCCCGATGGGGCGGGAGTCAAGCGACCGGCTGCTCCAGGGCAAGCTCTTCGCCCAGTGCTACGTCGGCTCCAGCATGCGCGAGATGTGCTGCTGCGAGGCGCTCATGCTCGGCTACCCGACGCGTGAGGCGGGCTTCCTCTCCAACCAGGTCTCGATCTGGCTGGAGAACGACCTGCCGACCTACCACTGGTTCAACCGCATCCCGGCCGAGCGCATCACGACCATGCACATGGACTTCGTGAAGCGTTGCCGCCGTGTCATCTACGACTCCGACATCGAGGAGGCGGACATTCTCAACGTGAAGTGGCCGCGCCCCGAGGCGGCGGTGGACCTCGCTCATGCACGCATCCTGCCCATCCGGCAGTCGCTTGGGCAGTTCCTCAGTCGTTACGACACGTCCAAGCTCGCCGGGGGGCTCCTCTCGGTGCAGGTCCGCTACACCGAAGGGCGCGAGGGCGAAGCCCGCAACCTGCTCAAGTGGACCGAGTCCTGTCTGCAAGCCTGCGCGAAGGACGCCAAACTTTCGCTCAACGCGGAGTTTACGCTGCACAAGGCGGATTGCGACCACTGCCTCGAAATCGAGTGGAGCTACGATGACTCGCGGCACTTCCTGTGGACGCACGAGTCGAAGGGGCTCGACGCCCGCGTCACGGCCGACTTCGGCGCGGGGCGGGTCAGCTCGCCCATGCAGGTCGGCTTCCTCGAACCGGTCAACGCCCTGGCCGAGGCCCTGTTCTTCAACTAGGATTTATGCGTATCCTGCCCGTCCGGCTCAGGTCTTGGCGGGCAGGAAGAACGCACGCTTTTTCGGATTTTCCCCGACTCTCAATCTCTCAAATTTTAAAACGCTCAAACCGCTCTCATGAAGTCCATCCCCACTGATTACGGCCAGGTTCACATCGTCGGCGAAGAAGAACTCTATCTCGAAACGCTTCGCTACATCCGCCAGGCGGCGGAAAATGCGGGCTCCGGGCTGGCCCCCATCGGGCTGACCGGCGGCTCCACCCCGAAGGCGTTTTACCAGTGGGTTACGGAGAAGAAAGCCCTCTCGCTGGACGTGGCGAAGAAGATTCTCTGGACGACCAGCGACGAGCGCTGCGTCCCCCAGAGTGACGACGACAGCAACTTCGGTCACGCCGACCGCGAGATGCTCAGCCCGCTCGGCGTACCGTCGGAGAACAAGCTCCCCTGGCCGACCGAGCTGGAACCTGCCGCCTGCGCCGACGCCTACACCAAGGCCTGGAACGAGCGCGTGGGCAAGGACCGCGCCTACGATGTGTGCTTCGTCGGGATGGGCGGGGATAACCACACCCTGTCGCTTTTCCCCCATTGCCCGTTGATCGGTGCGGGGCTGACGGAGAGCTTTGCCGCCACCAATTGGCCCGAACGCGGCTGGCGCGTGACCCTGACTCCGCACGGCCTGAGCCTGTGCAAGCGCATTGTGGTTTCCTGCCCCGGCGCGGGTAAGGCCGAGGCGCTCAAGGCCGCCCTGCGAGGTGATTTCGACCCGACCAGCAAACCGATCCAGCTCCTGCGCGCCCACGCCGACAAGACCGTCTGGCTGGTGGACGAGGCCGCTGCCGCCCTGCTTTAAGGCCAGGTTTGTGGCGGAGGGGAAGGGGGCTGCGAGGCCGCTCTCGGATGCTCTCCAGAGCTATGTATTCATGAAGCACTACGGTTCCTGTCTCTGCGGAGAGGTTACATATGAAATCGAAGGCGACTTCGGTCACTTCTTCCTTTGCCATTGCGACCGTTGTCGGAAGGACACCGGATCGGCGCACGCAGCTAACCTGTTTGCCTGGCAGGCCGGGATGAAATGGCTGACGGGCGAGACCCGCGTGAAGACCTTTCATCTTCCGGGCACGCGGCACATGAAAAGCTTTTGCTCGGACTGCGGCTCGGCCTTGCCGTGTTTGCAAGAGGACGGAGCGCTGCTGGTGGTTCCGGCGGGGAGCCTGGATACGGATGTCCCGCTGCGGCCCGACGCGCATATCTGCATGGCCGACCGGGCGAACTGGGACGAGGCGCTGGAAAAGGTCCGAATGCTGGACGGACTGCCGGAGGGCTGAGCCCGACAAGGAACGTCGGCTGCCTGGTACGGTTTGGCTGGCAGTCGGGCGGCTTCAGGCCTCGGTGTCAGCCAGTAGCAGGGCAGGGATGGCCGTGTTGCGGTAGGAGAAGATTGCCTCGACCCGTCGTCGGATCAGCGGGTAAGCGAGGTCGCCCAGCGGGGTGAGTGGTAGCTCGTAGGTCACATCGTCGATGATTCGCGTGCCGCCGTCAAACGACTCAAAATGGTGATGGTGGACCCAGCTTTTATAAGGCCCGGCCAGTTGCTCATCGACGAAGTGGTGCGGCGGGTTCCAGACGGGGATGCGCGTGCGCCAGCGCATGGGAAACCCGGAGATCCGCAGCCGGTAGTCGATCAGCGTGCCGGGGCACATGGTGATCGGCTCCGGGGTGAGGATTTCAAAGCCGAGGTTGTCGGGGGTGATGCGTTGCAGGTTGCGGGCGTCCGCGAAAAACGAAAACACTCGTTCGACAGGGAGGGGGAGTTCCAGCTCGGCGTGCAGACGGTGCTTCATGGGGTAGCCTATACCGTTGTCCCGCCGAAATAAAGTGGCGGGCTCTTTTTCATCAGGATTTTCTTCCGTCCGGGCGTGATGATCGCGGGGCGGCTTTCCTTTTTCCTGTTCAAGTGTGGTTAGGCTTTCTAAACTGGGCAGCATGAAACTGACGTATTTCGGCCATTCCGCCTGCTTGCTTGAAACCGAGGAGCACAAGCTCCTGTTCGACCCCTTCATTTCCGACAACCCCCTGTGCACAGTCAAACTCGAAGATATCCAGTGCGACTACATCCTGCTCACGCACGGCCACAGCGACCACTACGGCGACACCGAGAGTATTTCCAGGGCTAATGACGCCCCTGTCATCGCGACCTTCGAGCTGGCCTCCTACTGCGGCTCCAAGGGGCTGCGAACCGTTCCCATGAACATCGGCGGTTCGGCAGAGTTCCCCTTCGGGCGGGTCAAGCTGACCAGTGCTCACCACAGTTCCAGCTATCCGGGGCCGAACGGACTGCCTATCTATATGGGCGAACCGGCGGGCATCCTCGTCATGTCCGAAGGGCAGACTTTTTATCACGCCGGGGATACCTCCCTGACGATGGATATGAAGCTGACCGGCGAACTGCACGAGATCGACCTTGCGCTGTTGCCGATCGGCGACCACTTCACGATGGGGATATTCGAGGCGATTAAGGCCGTCGGCTTCCTCAAGCCGAAGCGTGTAGTGCCCTGCCACTACAATACCTTTCCGCCCATCGAGACCGATCCGATGGCCTTCGTCAGCAAACTGGCCGAAACCGAGGACATCGTCTGCGAAGGCCACGTGCTCGCTCCCGGCGAGTCGCTCCGGTTCTAGTGTGGTGCTAGCTAAGTCCTTGCACAAAATATTGGGGGCTCTGCACCCCCAAGCCCCGGTGCGTGACCGCACTGGACATTGAGGGGCGCTGCCCCTACGCGTCCAAAAAGGCCGCTACCCCTGATTGCTGGTTCAATGTCTCAAAAGTTTTTTAGGGAGAGCGCGAGAGGGTGTTTTTTTCAAAAAACACCCTCTCGCATAAAACCCTCAAAGCTACTTTGAAACGCTTGCTCTAATAGCGGGTCATGGCGGGGTCGATTTCGCGGGCCCACTGGTCGATGCCGCCGCACATGCTGACGGCCTTGTCGAAGCCGCGTTCGCGCAGGAACTTGGCTGCGCGCAGGCTGCGGGCGCCGTGGTGGCAATAGACGATGACCTCCTGGTCGCGGGGGAGGGCGTCGGCCTGCGCGGGGAGCTGGCTCAGCGGGATGTGAGCGGAGCCGTCGATGCGGCAAATTTCGCGTTCAAAGCCTTCGCGTACGTCGAGCAGGACGGGCTTGTCGGCGGATTCGGTTTTAGCCTTGGCGGTGTGAATATCAATTTCCATCAGGGTCTCTTCAGTCTGCGGTTCGTCAGTTTCGCAGGAAAACTCGTAGTTGTGCTGGTGCAACCCTGAAATCGCGGGCTCGCTCCCGCACAGCGGGCACTGCGGATCTTTTTTCACGTTCAGGGTGCGCACACGGGCGTTGAGCGCGTCGATCACCAGCAAGCGCCCCTGGAGGCTCTCGCCGACGCCGAGCAGGTGCTTGAGGGCTTCCATCGCCTGATGGCTGCCGACGATCCCGCACAGAGCGCCGAAGACCCCGGCCTGTTCGCAGTTGGGGACGGTGCCGGGGGCGGGGATTTGCGGAAAAAGACAGCGGTAGCAGGGGCCTCCGGCCCGCGGGTTAAAGAGCGAGACCTGCCCCTCGAATTGGAAAATGCTCCCGTAAACGAGCGGTCGTCCGGCGAAGAAGGCGGCATCGTTGACCAGGTAGCGGGTGGGGAAGTTGTCCGAGCCGTCCACCACGATATCGTAGCCGGAGATCAGTTCGACGGCGTTGTCCAGGGTGATGCCACCGCGGTGAAGCTCCAGGTTGCAGCTTGGGTTGAGCGCGTGCAGGCGCTCGGCGGCAGAGTCGAGCTTCGGGCGCCCGACAGCGGCCTGGGTGTGCAGGACCTGGCGCTGGAGGTTGTGCTCCTCGACCTTGTCGAAGTCGGCCATCCCGAGCGTGCCGACACCCCCGGCGGCCAGGTAGAGCGAAACCGGGCTGCCCAGCCCGCCCATACCGATGATGAGGACGCGCGCCTTGCGCAGTCGGGCCTGCCCGTCGATGCCGACTTGCGGCAGGCGGATATGCCGAGAGTAGCGGGACAGCTCTTGAGGAGAAAGTGACTCGTTGCCCATTCCGTCTATTGTTCAGCTTCGGTGGGCGCTGTCGAGGTCTTGTCTTTGGCTTTTGAGAAATCCGGGGCCGTGGGCTCGATCGTCAGCGTGGCGATAATTTCCCCTTTGAAGGTGACGGTCGCTGTCAACGGGCTGAGCGTGTCGGAGAGGGGGGCGTTTCCGCCATCGGGCCAGGTCCAGCCGGGTTCCAATTCGGTCCGGCGGAGCTGGCTGCTGTTGCTGAGGGTGAAATGCTCGCCCGCCGGGAGGGTGAACTTCTTGCGTTCACTTTGCGGGAGCGGCTGAGGCGTCTCGGTTTCGGCTTTCGGCTTGGCCTGGGCGAGCTTGGCCGGTGTGCGTGTAAAAGTGTACGCGATCTCCAGGTCGGCCAGTTCGTAAGGGGACTGGTTGGTAACGGTGACCTTGTAAACGTGCCACCAGGTGAAAAGCACGAGCCCGTCCTCGGGCTGGCGTTGGAGGTCGGCGGTGGCGCTGTTCCCGGCCAGCTTGATGAGCGTGCCCTTTTCCTGCATGTCGGCGAGCTGCCACTCGCGGATGACGGCGAGGTCGTTTTTGGAAAAAGCCTCCACGGGAAGCTTGAAGGTGAGCTTGTCCGCCCGCTGGAGGACGATTTTTCCGTCCGTGATCTCGATGATACGCGCGTCGATGGTGCGCCCGTCGGTCAGGTTGAACGTGCGGAACTCCTGCGCCCGGGCCAAACTCAGGAACCCGAGAAAAAAGAGAATGAGGCTGGTGCGCAGGAGGGGCACGGGATTACTTTTTATAAACTTTGGACCAGTCGTTTTTTTCCTTAAGACTGGAGGGGTTGGACCATTCCTGAATGAGCTGGTCATCGTAGTAAACGCGGATCCAGATGCCCTCAAGCTTGTCGAGGCTCTTGTCCTTGCCGCCGTCGGCCCAGACGTAGCCCCTGGCCAGTTCGGTCGAGAGCATGTCGGCCTTGACGGAGTCGAATTCGAAATCGCTGCGCGCCTTGATCTGCGGGATGGTTAGCTCGCCCTGGACGATCTCGGTCTTGCCCTCGCGGCGACGGTCCGCGCCGAGCTCCATGTGAAAGGCCCAGAAGCCGTACATGATCTGGATGCCTTCCAGGGGCAGGTCGCTTTTATTGGTTAATTTGATCTTGTAGTACCCGTCCCAGCGTTCGGCGAGGATGCCCGTGCCGACGTTGACCTCCTTGGGAGTGGTGCCGGAGGACTTGGCCTGGATGTCGAGCAAAGAGTCACGTCCGCTCAGTTCGCGGAGCATCCACAGGGTGATGTATTCCTGGTCCTCTTTGCTAAAGGCGGAGGGGGAGACGTTGAAGGCGCTTCCGTCCTCGCGCTTGATGCGGATCTTGTCGCCGACGACGTTGATCAGCTCGGCCTTCATTGTGCGCCCGTCCTTGGCGGTGAACTCGCGGTACTCGGCGTGCGCGAGCGCGGCGGCGAGGCAAAACAACAGGGCGGGGAATAGTCGATACAGTGGCATGGCGTATTGAGTTTTTTCGGTTATTGCGCGGGTTCAAGCACATACATGTGCCGGTTCAAAGACAGGAACTCGTCGTAGGGCATGGTCTTGTAGGCGTGATCCGGGCCCCACGAATCCGAGAACACAATCTCCCGGGTGTCGGGGTGGATGCCGATAATCAGGCGGCAGTGGCCGGGCACGAGCCAGACGATGGGCAAGCCCTGCTCGATGACGGAGCGGATGCTGGCTGGCTCGTTGCTGCCGAGCTCTTTCACCCGCAGTGGGGCGGTGCCGCTGACTCGCCGCATGGCGGTGGTCATGTTGTCCAGCGAGGTGCCGTAGCGCTCGGTTTCGGCCAGTTTGGCCACGCTGTACATATCGACCGGGTAGCCGTAGTAGGACAAGACGCGGGCGAGGGTGGCCGCCACACAGTAGCCTTTTTCGCCCTGCGAGATCATGGGGATGTCGGCGACGTACAGCTCGCCGTTTTCGGAGGTTTTGACATGCCCGATGAGGTCCTGGCCGGAGGCCGGGGAATTGCCTTGGCGAATCCCGTATTCGCTCAGTTCGAGAATCAGGTACTCGTCGGAGCTGTAACGCAGGCGGGCCTCCGTTTCGTTGGGGAGGTAATAAAGCTCTTCGCCGTAGCGCAGGGCATTGATACCCGGCCCGGAGTCGTGGTCGGAGCCGAACTGGTTTGTCCCAAACGCCTTCTCGATCCGCGCGAGCTTGTCGCGAAGAATCGGGTAGGCGCGCCGGGGGTCCACCACGCTGTGGCGGTCGCCCTTGTTCCAGAAGTTGATCACGATGCGCGCCGAGCGGGCGGTGTTTTTCGAGAGGCGCACTTCGACCGGCATCTGGTCCCAGGCGAACCCGTCCTGCCGGGGCTGGCTGGAAGCAATGCTCATGGGGTCGTCCTCGGTGCCGTCCATGAGGATGGCTTTTTTGCCCAGCAGGCGCTTGCGAAGCTCAAGCAGTTCGATGCTCCAGGGGGTCTCGGCTTCGAGCTGCTTTTTCAGCAGGGGAAAGGAGTCAATGTCCTCGCGCACGCTGGCGTAAGCGCGAGGGTGGACCTTGGACAGGTCGGGGACGTGGATCTGCGCCTGGATGGGGGGCGCGCCGTAGCGGACATATTCGACATCCCAGAAGCGTCCCTTGGCGGATGTTGATTCACTGACGACGTTGACCTTGATCCCTGGCTGGAAGTCGCCGAGCTGTTCACCGGTTTCGGGGTTATAGGCGGGGGTGGCGACAGTAAAAGTCCAGGTCTCCGGAAGCGTGAGCGGCGAGTAAGCGGCCCGGGCGGTGGGCAGGAACGCAGTCAGCAGGCACAGGAGCAGGTACTGGCGGACAGCGGTAGGCATGGCGGTTTTTCGGGGGTTAATTGGACAACGGTGATATTCACTATTGTGTCCGGAGCCTAAAAATCAAACATGTTCCGCCTATGCCGGAAAAATACGTTGTCATTATGGCCGGTGGGCGCGGTGAGCGTTTCTGGCCGCAAAGCCGCCTGCGCAAGCCCAAACACCTCCTGCCCATCGTGGGTGAAACCTCCATGCTCAGCCAGACCATTGACCGCCTGGAGGGGTTGGTCCCGGTGGAGAACGTCTTTGTCATCACCAACGCCGAACAGCGCGACGCCGTGCTGGAAGTCTGCCCCGCGCTCAAACCGGAGAACGTCATCGGCGAACCCGTCGGGCGCGATACCGCCCCGGCAGTCGGCCTGGCCGCGCTGCTGGTCAAGCGCCGCGACGCGCAGGCCGTCTTTGCCATCCTGCCCGCCGACCACGTGATCCACGACGCGGCCGGCTTTCAGCGGGTGCTGCGGGCCGGGTTTGACGCCGCCTCCGCCGAGCCCGTGCTCGTCACCATCGGCATCCAGCCGGCCTTTCCCGCCACCGGCTACGGCTACATCCACAAGGGGCAGGAGTGGACGCAGTTCGACGATCTGCCCGCCTACCGCGTGCGCCGCTTCGTCGAAAAGCCTGACCTGGAGACGGCCCGCTCCTATGTGGACAGCGGCGAGTATTTCTGGAACGCGGGGATGTTCATCTGGGCGGTGCCGACGGTCGAGGCCGCCTTTGAACAACACTCCCCGGGCCACTTCCGGGACTTTTCCGCCATGAACGCGGCGCTCGACGCGGGCGAATCCCTCGACGCGGCCATGCAGCGTTTTTACCCGAAGATGGAAAAAATCTCGGTCGATTTCGCCCTGATGGAAAAGGCCGACAACGTGGTCACGATCCCCTCGGCCTTCGACTGGGATGACGTGGGCGAATGGCCCGCTATCGCCCGCCACCACGAGGCCGACGCCAACGGCAATGTCCTCAAGGGCGAGGCCATGGTCGAGGCCGGGGCGAACAACATCATCGTCAGCTCCAAGGGGCACCTGACCGCCATTGTCGGGGCCGACGACCTGATCGTCGTCCATACCGACGACGCCACCCTCGTCTGTCCCAAGTCCCGCGCCCAGGAAATCAAGGCCCTCGTCAAACGCCTCGGCGCCGACGAAGCCCTCAAGCGTCTGACCTGAGCCATACTGAGACCTGGTCTGTTTGAGGAGGCGGGATTGGTGATTTTTTGAGTTACAATTCTGTTATTAACAAAAATGTTAGTTGAAGTGGGCGACGCTTTGAGGTTGCCGCCGGGGGCGGATTGGGGATGTTCATTGGTCGGGCCGGGAAGGCATAGCCGATCCGTGGCAGGTTGCCGGTTGTGCCCGGTGTGGCCTTTACCGACCTACTGAGAACTGAATAACCATTAACCCAAAATCCCGTGAATTTTCTCGGCATTGATTATGGCGAAAAGCGTGTCGGACTGAGCTTCGGCGACGACATCGGTGTGGCCGTGCCCATTCCGGCGGCAGTCGAACCCTCGAAAAAGGCCCGTCTGGCTCGGATCGGCGAGGAGATCAAGCGCCGCCGGATCGACGCGCTCGTGGTGGGCTATCCGTATAACATGGACGGCTCGGTCGGTTTCAAGGCGAAGGAAGTCGACGCTTTTATCGCGGAGTTGGAGGCGGCCTTCGGGTTGCCCGTCACCCGTGGCGACGAGCGCCTGACCTCGCAGCAGGTCGAGCGCGGCATGGCCGCCATGCCCGGTCGCAAGCGCCGTACCCCGCAGGCGCAGCGCGCCGCCCGCGCCAGCGGCGAAGTGGATTCGCGCGCCGCCGCCCTCATCCTTCAGGATTACCTTGATAGCCGGGTCGTGGGGGAGGGTGGGTTTCTCCCCGAGGAGGACGACGAGGAATGACCGCCCCGGCCCTGAAAAAGTTCAAGGCCGTCTGTGCCTACGACGGGACGGACTTTTTCGGCTGGCAGAGTCAGGCGGGCGGAAACACGGTGCAGGACTTTATCGAGGCGCGGCTGGCGGCTATTTTAAAAACCCCGACGCGCATCCACGGCAGCGGACGGACGGATTCCGGGGTTCACTCCAAGGGGCAGGTTTTCCACTTCGAGGCCGATTGGGAACACCCGCCCGCGCATCTGCTGCGAGCCCTGCGCTGCGGCCTCCCGGCGGGCATCCAGGTGAGCCGCCTCAGTCGCGCCGCGCCGGACTTTCACGCCCGCTTCTCGGCCACCGGCAAGCGCTACTGTTACCGCCTATTTGAAGGCTACGCCCCGCCTTGGGAAAACCGCTATTGCTGGTCACTGGGGAACCGCCGCCTGGACACCGCCGCTATGGCCGAGGCCGCCCGGTACTTTGTCGGGGAGCAGGACTTCACCGCCTTTGGGGCCAACCGACGGGACGGCTCCGCCGACAACCCGGTCAAGGACATGCGCCGGGCCGACGTGATCCGGCGGGGGCCGCGCATCACCGTCACGTTGGAGGCGAGCGGTTTTTTATACAAAATGGCCCGCAGCATGGCCGGTACGCTGGTCGAAGTGGGGCTGGGAAAAATGAGTCCCGACGAATTGGCCGCGATTCTGGCCAACCGTCGCCGGGTCGAGCAGGTCGCCACCGCCCCGGCCAAAGGCTTGTGGATGGAGCGGGTGTACTACACCGGCGAGCGCAAGCGAAAGTAGCCCATTACGGGTTGGCCTTCTTTTAACCACAGAGGGCACAAAGGCCACAGAGGTTCAGGGGAGAACTCCGCGCCTTTTGCGCCTTTGCGGTTAACAAAAACACGCCCGGGAAGTTTACGAATAAACTTCCGCGCCCTTTTGCTTAAACTCGTCGGCCTTTTCCTGCATGCCTTCTTCGAGGGCCTGCTCCTCGGTGATGCCCTTTTTCTCGGCGTACTCACGCACGTCCTGGGTGATCTTCATGGAGCAGAAGTTCGGCCCGCACATGGAGCAGAAGTGCGCGGTCTTGGCCCCCTCGGCGGGGAGGGTCTCGTCGTGGAAGGAACGGGCTTTTTCCGGGTCGAGTGAGAGGTTGAACTGGTCCTCCCAGCGGAACTCGAAGCGGGCCTTGGACAGAGCGTTGTCGCGGACCTGGGCCGCGGGGTGGCCCTTGGCGAGGTCGGCGGCGTGAGCGGCGATTTTGTAGGTGATGACGCCTTCGCGCACGTCGTTGCGGTCGGGCAGTCCGAGGTGCTCCTTCGGGGTGACGTAGCAGAGCATGGCTGTGCCGTACCAGCCGATCATGGCTGCGCCGATACCGCTGGTGATGTGGTCGTAGCCGGGGGCGATGTCGGTCGTCAACGGCCCGAGCGTGTAGAAGGGGGCCTCGTGGCACCACTCAAGCTGTTTTTCCATGTTCTCCTTGATCATGTGCATGGGCACGTGACCGGGGCCTTCGTTCATGACCTGCACGCCGTGCTCCCAGGCGCGGGTGGTCAGCTCGCCCTGCGTTTTCAACTCACCGAACTGGGCGGCATCATTGGCGTCGGCGATGGAGCCGGGGCGCAAGCCGTCGCCGATGGAGAAGGAAATGTCATAGGCGGCGCAGATTTCGCAAATCTCGTCCCAGTGGGTGTAGAGGAAGTTTTCCTTGTGGTGGGAGAGGCACCACTTGGCCATGATGGAGCCGCCGCGGCTGACGATGCCGGTCATGCGCCGGGCGGTCTGCGGGATGTAGCGCAGGAGCACCCCGGCGTGGATGGTGAAGTAGTCCACGCCCTGCTCGGCCTGCTCGATCAGGGTGTCGCGGTAAAGCTCCCAGGTCAGCTCTTCGGCCTTGCCGTTGACCTTTTCCAGCGCCTGGTAGATCGGGACGGTGCCCACGGGCACGGGGCAGTTGCGCAGGATCCACTCGCGGGTCTGGTGAATGTTTTTGCCGGTGGAAAGGTCCATCAGCGTGTCGCCGCCCCACTTGACGCTCCAGCGCATCTTTTCGACTTCCTCGTCGATGGAGGAGCTGACGGCGCTGTTGCCGATGTTGGTGTTGATTTTGACGAGGAAGTTGCGGCCGATAATCATCGGCTCCAGTTCGGTGTGGTTGATGTTGGCCGGGATGATGGCGCGGCCCCGGGCCACCTCGTCGCGGACGAACTCGGGCGTGATCTCCTCGGGGACGGATGCGCCGAAGGACAGGCCGGGGTGCTGCTTGCGGATGTCGTTGGAGGGCAGGCCGGCGGCCTCGGCGGAGGAGAGCGCCTCCTCGCGAATCTGGTGGCGTTTGAGGTTCTCGCGGATGGCGACGTACTCCATTTCCGGGGTGATGATGCCCTGGCGCGCGTAGTGCAGTTGGCTGACGGACTTGACGCCGGGCTTGGCGCGTCGCGGCTGGCGTCCCTCACGGTTGAAGGCGAAAAGCTGGTTCTTGCCGTCACGGTGGCGGGCCTTTTCGGCGTGGACGGCGGAGAGGTAGCCGTCGTCCTCGGGGCGCACGTCGCGTCCGGTGTAGGCTTCGGTGTCACCGCGCTCGTCAATCCAGGCGGCGCGGATTTCCGGCAGGCCCTTGGTTACGTCGCCGTGAAACTCGGGATCGCCCCAGGGGCCGGAGGTGTCGTAAACGCGGATGGGAGCGTTTTCCTCCAGCGTGCCGTCGGGCAGGCGGGTGGGCGAGAGCGCGATCTCGCGCATGGGCACGCGGATGTCTTCGCGGCTGCCGGGGATGGTCACGCGGGTGGATTTGGGGAAGAGTTGGCCGGTGGTGGGTGTGTCGCTCATAAGAAATTTGGTGGGTGGTTATGTGGTGGTGGCTAAGTTGGTCAGAAAGGCAGAGGTCCCCAAGTGACCCCATTTTCTCTGGTGGTAGACATTTCCGCTGTCAGCAGATATGGCGGTTGAAAGATGGATGTGTAAATCTGATTGCTGAGATTACCAGGTAGTGGCTCGGGGTTGATTTCAATAAATCGGGGCTCGCTGATTGCTCCGTCTTTGATCTCGTAATAGCCGACGACTCCACTGGTTGCGCTTCCATGGAGATAGACCCAAATTCGGGTGCGTTTATATAGCGGTTCCAGCGCGACAGCCTTCGGGTGTCCATCTATGCTTCCGATGTGGCGATAGGTGCCGTCATCATTAAGAAAACACCAGAAATAACCCCCACCTGTGCCAAACGTTTCGGGGCCGCCCGAGAGCAGCAGGTCGTTATCGCCGTCTTGGTCGAGGTCTACGACGAAGCGATAGCGTTCGACTGTCTCGCCGGCATGGTTGATCGCGGGGGAGCCAGAAGGGTCTGGTATGTCGGGAACCGTGCGTATAGCGGTTGCATCCTGTGGATTTTGAATTCTCTCATCAACCGCGCATAAGGTGATCGCCGGAAGCGCCAGCAGGAGAGCGGAAAATAAAGTCCGCGTGCTCCTGAGTCCTCTGTGTCTGCGAAAAAGCGTGGAAAAAACGTGCATGTGTCCCTTCGTCGGCATTACCCGTAGCAGGTTCCTCGGGTCGAAGGCCGTTTCGTGCCCTCCTCTCAGCCCCGCGCGCGGAGCCCCCCGTTTGTGAAGCGCACTAAAGGGGAAAAACCCGTGTTTCGCAACCCCTTAAAGCGATTATCCTCAGGTGTGCGCCGGGGGATAAGGCGAAAGGGGGGAAGCGCTTTTTACTGAGCGGTGACTTCGAAAAAGGTCTCCGGCGCGAAGTCGGTGTTACCGGGCATGGTTTCGAGGACGTTACCGTCGGGGCCGAGGACAACGATTTTGTCACCGATGCCGACGAATACCTTTTCGAGTTGGCCGGAGGGGGAGAACTGGTCGCAACGCAGGTAGCGGTTATCGAGGCCCGGGTAGGGGAGCATGGTGTAGAGCAACTCCCCGCTGCCGTCGTAAACGGTGTAGCGGGTGGCGAGCCCCTGCGCGTTGCGCTCGTAGTAGCCGTGCAGGATGACGTTGCCGTCGGGGTCGTGCTTGATGAACTCGGAGGGCCGGTCCGGATGGCCGACGATGGTGCCACGGTTGGCGGCGGTGGCGGGGGAAGACGCCTGGGTGATGTCCGGGGTGGAAAAAGCGACGAGCAGGAGAATGCCAAGCAGACCCAGCAGGAGGAGCGGGTTTTTATTCTTCATCGGGGTGATGGGGTAAAGGGTATGTTCGCCTGTTTTATAACCTATGGCGGGTTTTCTTCAGTTGTTTTACAAGAAGGAACCGTGTTTTGCAGTAACCCTTGTTGAGGGTATTTAGTGGCCTTATTCTACCGGGAAGGATCGTATCCGTGTCATCCGTGGTTAAGAAAAAGAGGCTCACACGGAGGCACAGAGGCACGGAGGGGAGAAAATGGTTAAAATGGCTAATGGTTGTTTCCTGGGGTCAATATTAAACCATTAGAAATCAGGCATTTAACCATGCGATATTGTGGCTGTGATATTTCTTGCAATGCATTTGGATGCTTTGTTCAGCGTTGCTCCATCTTGTCGCGCAGGGCGGTGAGGCGGCGAGCGCTTTCGCGGTTGCGCACGGCCATGGAGTAGGCCGCCGGGTCTCCGACGAGGAAGACCTTTTTGCGCCCGCGGGTGATGGCGGTGTAAAGGAGGTTGCGCTGGAGCATGACGAAGTGCTGCTTGAGCAGCGGGATGATGACGATGGGGAATTCGCTGCCCTGGCTCTTGTGGATGCTGATGGCGTAGGCCAGGGAGAGGTCCGTCATCTCCGTGCGGGTAAAGTCGTGGATCTCGTTGTCAAAGCGCACGGCGATGGTTCCGGCCTCGGCGTTGATATGGCTGATGCGCCCGAGGTCGCCGTTGAAGAGGTTCTTGTCGTAGTTGTTGCGCTGCTGGATGACCTTGTCGCCCCGGTGGAAGCGGACCGGGCCGAGCGTCACGCCCGGTTGGCCGGGGTTGAGCGCGGACTGGAGCACGGCGTTGAGATTGAGCGTGCCGCCCGCTCCCTTGTGCATGGGCGGGAGCACCTGCACGTCCATGACCGGGTCCAGGTGCGGATACCAGCGCGGGATGCAGTCGCGGCAGAGGCTGACCACGGCCTCGGCGCAGCGTTCGGGCTCGGGCGCGGCGATAAAGTGCAAATCCTCCGAGGGATCGACGTGGGCGGGGTCTTCCGCCGGGCCGGGCGGCGAGGCCTCGCCGTGGAGGATGGCGTGCGCGGTCAGGACAATCCGGCTGCGGGCCTGCTGGCGGAAAATCTGCGAGAGTCGCGTGACGGACGGCACATGGGGCAGGCCGCCGCTTTTTTCGGCCAGGCCGATGAGGTCGCCCAGGACGTTGCCCGCGCCGACGCTGGGGAGCTGGTCGGCGTCGCCCACGAGCAGGAGGTGAGCCCGCGAGGGGATGGCCCGGAAGAGGCAGGCGGCCAGCTTGCTGTCGAGCATGGAAGCCTCGTCCACCACCACGAAGTCGCAGGGCAGGGGGTTGTCGGCGTTGATGCTGAAGCCGCCCGCCGCCGGGTCGAACTGGAGCAGCCGGTGAATGGTCTGGGCCTGCGCGCCGGTGGTCTCACCCATCCGCTGGGCGGCCCGCCCGGTGGGGGCGGCCATGAGGAGCCGGACTTTTTTGGCCCGGAGGATTTCGGTCAGGGCCTTGAGAATAGTGGTCTTGCCGGTGCCGGGGCCGCCGGTGAGGATGGAAACCTTGTGGGCGAGGGCGGCGGAAATGGCGGCGGCCTGCTCGGGCGCGAATTCAAACCCGGCCCGCTCCTGCGCCCATTCGACGGCTTTGTCGATGAGGATGGGGGGCAGGCAGGAAGGGGTGTCGAGCAGGTCACGCAGGGCGTGGGCGACGACGACTTCGGCCCGGTGAGAGGCCGGAAGCTGGAGGATCGTTTGCGGGGAGTAAAGCTCGGCCGGATCCGTCGCCGCCGCGCCGGAGGGGATGAGCGCGCCCTGTTCGACGAGGCTCTTGAGCGGGGTGTTGAGCAGGTGCGGGTCCACGTCGAGCAGACGGGTGGCGTGCTCGATCAGGTCCGGGGTGGCAAAGGCGGTGTGCCCCTCGCTCTCGGCCTCCTCCAGCGCGAAGATCAGCCCCGCCTCCAGGCGGCGCGGGTTGTCGTTCTGGAGCCCGAGGTTGCGGGCAATCTGGTCGGCGGTTTTGAAGCCGATGCCCTGGATGTCGCGGGCGACGCGGTAGGGGTCGCGCTCAAGAATGGTGCGGGCCTCGTTGCCGAACTTGCGGTAAATACGTGTGCACAGGGCGGTGCTGACCCCGTAGGTGTGCAAAAAGAGCATGATTTCGCGCTGGGCCTGCTGGGATTCCCAAGCCAGCTTGATGTCCTTGGCCCGCTGTTTGCCCACGCCGGGGACTTCGCGCAGGCGGCCCGACTCCTCGGAAATGACTTTCAGGGTCTCAACCCCGAAGTGCTCGACGATCTTTTCGGCGAACTTCGGCCCGATATTGGGAATCATGCCGGAGCCGAGGTATTTTCTGATCCCGTGGACGGTGGAGGGCAGCTTGCTGGTGAAGCCCTTGATCTTGAACTGCGGGCCGTGGACGGGGTGGCGTTGCCATTCGCCGCGCAGTTCGAGGGTCTCACCACACTGGACGCCGGGCAGGTTCCCGGCGATGGTCACGCACTGGCGCTGGCCGTTGGGGCGGAATTCGCCGATCGTGTAGTGGTTCTCCTCGTTGGCGAAGACGATCCGCTCCAGCGTGCCGGTCAGGGTGTCGGGACTGTCGTTGGGGTCGGGCAAAATCGTGGTGAGAGTTTTTACCTCCGTGGAAATCCGGCCTTGCGGCGGCGTTCAGGCCGGGCAGGCTTCGATCTCGACCCCGAAGAATTCGAGGCCCAGTTCGGCCAGGTCGGCGTAGGCGCCGAGGGGGGCGGGGTCGTTGGCGGAGAGTTGCTTGATGGAGTGGCTGCCGGTGGCCACGACGAGGCAGCGCAGCCCGGCGGTGGCGGCGGAAGCAATATCCCAGGGGGAGTCGCCGATCATGAGAGTGGTGGCCGGGTCGGCCTGCATCGTCTCCATGACATGCCGGGTGAACTCCGGCTGCGGCTTGCGCCAGGGGGTGTCGCCGGTGCCGAAGACTTTCTCCAGGTAAGGGGTGTAGCCGAGGTAATCGGCGACGAGGCGGGCGTTGTTGCCCTCCTTGTTGGTAAAGATCGCCTGCTTGAAACCGCGTTCGTGGAGGGCTTTGAGCAGTTCGAGGGAGCCGGGGAGGGCGACCAGATCCTCCTTCCAGATTTCGGCGTAGTGCGAACGGAAGAGCTTGACCGCCCGCTCGGCGTTTTCCTTGCCCACGAGCCGTTCCATTGTGATCGGCACGGAGCCGCCGACGGTTGCCCGGACCGTCTCGTAGGACGCCGGTTCGAGCCCGAGCACGTCCTGTGCGTACCGGTAGCATCGGTAGATGGTCATGAAATGATCGATCAGGGTTCCGTCCAGATCGAAGAGAATGGTCTGTGTATCCTGCCCCATAATTCTAGCGTAAGTAGCATAGAATTTGCCCATCCGGGGCAATATGGCCAGCCTTTTGCTTGACCCGGGGGGATTGTCCCCCGACTTTCAGACCTGCCGGATATAATATCCGTCTCCCCTCTTCGCTAAACTATGCCGGAACAGGACGCACCTCCCGAACTGGACTTTCGTCGTGATGGCTCCGACTGCCTGACGATTGTTCTACGCGGTACCTGGAAGATGCAGCAGCAACTTCCGGACTCCGACCGTGTGCAGCAGGAGCTGGCCCCGGGACTGTCCCGGCTGGCCTTTGACGCTCAGGGCGTAAGCGGTTGGGACAGCGGCCTGATGACCTTTCTGCTGCGCTGCTGGGACCTGGCGGGTGCGAACAAAATCCAGATCGACTCCGAGGGGCTGCCCAAAGGCGTCAATGGCCTGATGAAGCTCGCCACCGCCGTCCCCGAGAAGGAAGGCACCGGACGCGGGGTAACCACGCGCTCGCTTTTTTACCGGGTCGGCTCACAGAGCATCGCGCTGGCCGAGGAGGCGCAGGAGATTTTTACGTTTCTGGGCGAGGCGGTTATTGCCTTCTTTCGCTTTTTTACCGGAAGGGCGCGCTTTCGCTGGAGCGACCTGTGGGTTGTGGTCCAGCAGACCGGGGCCGAGGCCCTGCCCATTGTCGCGCTGATCAGCTTTCTCGTCGGCCTGATCCTGGCCTATGTCGGGGCGGTGCAGTTGGCGCAGTTCGGGGCGACCATCTACGTGGCCGACCTGGTCGGCCTGGCCATGGTCCGCGAAATGGGCGCGATCATGACGGCTATTGTCATGTGCGGGCGGACGGGGGCGGCCTTTGCTGCTCAGTTGGGGACGATGAAGGTCTCTGAGGAGATTGACGCGCTCCAGACCCTCGGCATCTCGCCGATGGAGTTCCTGGTCCTGCCGCGCATGCTCGCCCTGTGCTGCATGCTCCCGCTGCTGGTACTCTTTTCCGACTTTATCGGCATCCTCGGGGGGCTGGTGGTCAGCATCACCACGCTCGATATTTCCTTCCAGCAGTTTGTGAACCGGACTATCGCGGCCATCGACCTGGCCAATTTCTCCAGCGGTCTGATCAAGTCCGTCTTCTTCGGCGTGCTGGTGGCCTCGACCGGATGCCTGCGCGGCATGCAGTGCGGGGACAGTTCCGCCGCGGTCGGGGTGGCCGCCACTTCCGCCGTGGTCACGGGTATCACCTGCATCATCGTGGCGGACGCGGTTTTTGCCGTGATCTTTAACATTCTCGGGATATGAGCCAGGAGCCGCCAAAGATCAAAGTCGAGCACCTGACCATGGCCTACGGTTCGTTCGTGGTCATGAACGACCTGAATTTCGAGATCAAAAAGGGGGAGATCTTCGTCATCATGGGCGGGTCGGGCTGCGGCAAGAGCACCCTGCTCAAGCACCTGATCGGGCTGAAAGACCCGGCGAAAGGCGAAATCTACTACGACGGGGAGAACTTCAATCACGCCGAGCCGGAGCAAAAGCTCCTTATGCTGCAAAAGTTCGGCGTGCTCTATCAGGGCGGAGCACTGTGGAGTTCGATGACGCTGGCCGAGAACGTCGCGCTGCCGCTGGGCGAGTTCACCTCGCTCTCGCAGAAGGAAATCCGCGACATCGCCACCCTGAAGCTTTCGCTGGTCGGACTGCGCGGGTTCGAGGACTTTTACCCGTCAGAGATCAGCGGCGGGATGCGCAAGCGCGCCGGCCTGGCCCGCGCGATGGCGCTCGACCCCGACGTGCTCTTTTTCGACGAGCCCTCCGCCGGACTGGACCCGATCAGCTCGCGCCGTCTGGACGACCTGATCCTGGAGCTGCGCGACAGCCTGGGGGCGACGGTCGTGGTGGTCACGCATGAGTTGGCCAGTATTTTCGCGATTGCCGACAAGGCGATCTTTCTCGACGCCGCCACGCGCACCCAGGGCGCGATCGGCAACCCGCACGACTTGCGGGACCAGACCGAGAACATGGCTGTGCGCACTTTTCTGCGCCGGGGCGAGGAGGAGATCCCCGAGGTCGTCTGAACGGCATGAAAAAAGCCATTGCCCAACCTTTTTAATCCACTAACGTTTCTAATAAACCGTATGAGCAAAAAAGCCAATCCAGCCGCCATTGGGGTTTTCGTGGTGGGGGCCGTCATCCTGGCAGTCGTCTCTCTGGTCATTTTCGGCTCCGGCACGCTCTTTCGCAAGACCGAGACCTTTCTGCTGTACTTTCAGGACTCGATCAACGGGCTGGAGGTCGGCGCTCCGGTCAAGTTCAAGGGCGTTCGTATCGGCCAAGTGACGGACATCCGCATTCGCTTCAACCAGGACGACGAGTCGCCGCATGTGCCGGTCTTTATCCAAATTGACATCGACCGGCTCCAGAACTCGCTCGGCGTGGACGTTGACCTGAGCAACGACAAGATCTTCGAAGAACAGGTCGATATCCTCGGGTTGCGGGGTAAGCTGCAGCAGGCGAGCTTTGTCACCGGGATGCTTTTCATCGAGCTTGACTATGATCCCAACGCTGGCCCGGCCTACTTCGTTCAATTGAAGAACGAAGACGACGACTATGATTACAAGGAAATCCCCACCGTCTCCTCCGGCCTGACCGAAGTTATCAAGAAAGTCACCGGTATGGTGGACAAGATCAGCAAGATCGACTTCCAGTCCATCGGGGAAAAGGCCAACGACATCCTGACCCGGCTTGACGACGGGATGGCCGAAATCCAGTTCAAGGAAATCAACGACAAGGCCGTCGCCCTGCTCGACAATCTCGACAGCATCAGCGGCGATCCCGAGTTCAAGAAGCTCCCCGGTAACCTCAATGCTACTCTTGATGACGGACGCAAGTTCATCGCCACCCTCGACAAGAGCATGGACGGTGTGATTTCCGACCTGAAAATCACACTCAACGGTGCCCGCAGCACGCTTGGGCAGATCGATGTGGTGGCCGACAACCTGAATAACATGCTCGAACCGGAATCCCCGTTGCGCTACCAGCTCGAAAGCTCGCTGAGCGAACTGTCTGATGCGCTGCGCTCGATCCGTGTGCTGGCCGACTACTTGGAGCGTAATCCGAGTGCGCTGCTCATCGGTAAGCAGAATAATTCATCTTCAGACAAGTAAACCATGCGTAAACTCATCCTTGCACCGCTGCTCTTTGCCTGCCTGCTCGCCCTGTCCGGCTGCTCCATCGGCGAGTCTTCCTCGCCTTCGCGCTTCTACGTGCTGACCCCCCTGCCCGAGGGGACCCAGCCGGTTTCCTTCGAGGGCGAGGCACCTTCGGTTGGCCTGACTCGCGTGCAGATTCCGGCCACGCTGGACCGTCCGCAGATGGTTGTCTTTACGGCCCCCAACGAGGTCAACTACAACGAATTCAACCGCTGGAGCGAGCCGCTCTCGCAAGGCATCGGCGAGACCGTCCGCCGCAATCTGCTTGTGCTCATGGGGCCGGGCAAGGTGTCCGCGTTCCCGTGGATGCAGACCTTTCCGCGTGACTACAACGTGCAGATTATCGTGCAGGAGTTCGGTCCCTACACCTATCTGAACGAAGTCATCCTCCGCGCCGTGTACCGGATCGAGGAAGTGGGCAAGGGCAAGCGTGACACGGTATTTGTGGCGGAAGTCGTCTATAACCAGCCCATCGCCGGGGAGACGCAGAACTTCGATGATATCGTCGATGCCCTCAGCAAGACCGTGGCCCGTCTGAGCCAGGACATTGCCGCCGAAATCCAGAAGCTCGAACAGCAGCAGGACGAGACCGAAGGCGAAAACAAGTCCGCCGACGCGCCCAAGACCGAGACGACCGAAGCAGGCAAGGGCATGCTTCAGCCGCACTTCCGTGGTCTGGATAAGGAGTAGTCCCGCTTTTCCCGCCAGGGGAGCAGAGATTTATTACCGGCTTTAAGTCGTTTTGAAAACGGAACTTCGTTCCTTTCTCACTTCCCGGTCTTCCTGTTACACAAAACTCCGTGCCTCTGTGCCTCCGTGTGAGGCTCTTTATTTACCGGCTCGTTATTTGTCTTGTTGTGAACGGTCTGTGCCGTTTCTGGGCGAGGTTCAAGACCCGGCTTCGACCATGATCTTGACGCCTTCCTGGCGGATGTTGGTGGCAAAGGCTTCCTCGATCTGGTCGAGCGGGAACCGGTGCGTGATGAGTGAACTCATGGGCAGGCCGATGCGCTCGGCGCGCTGGAGGAAGTGGTAGGCGTTCGGGTACTCGAAGCTGTTGTAAGCCCAACTGCCGGTCACGGTGATTTCCTTGCGGCAGATGTCGAGATGCGGGTTGATCTTGCACTCGCCACCGTCCACAAAGTGCCCGACCTCGCAAATGCCGCCTCCCCGGCGGATGCACTTGAAGAGGTTGGAAAAAGCCGCGGGCACGCCCGTCACCTGGAAGCCGAAGTGCGCGCCTACGCCCTTGGTCATGCCGTTGACGGCATCGGCCAGCTCGTCGATCCCGGCGAAGTCGCGGTAGTTGAGCGTTTCGTCCGCGCCCATCTTGCGGGCCAGTTCGAGGCGTCCGGGGTTGCCGTCGATGGCGATGAGCGTGTTGATCCCATAGGTGCGCAGAACCGCGAGCATCATCAACCCGATGGGGCCGCAGCCCTGCACGATGACCCGTGTGCGGAAATTCAGGGTGGCCCCGCAGCTCTTGGCGCGTTCCAGGGCGTGGCAGCCGACGGCGGCGGGCTCGATCAGGGTGCGCAGCTCCAGGCTCATGTCGTTGACGACAAAGACGGAGGAGCCGGGGCGGATGATGAGGTACTCGCCGAAGTAGCCGTTGAAATGGTTGTCGGGCTCGTCGGGTAGCAGCCCGTAGATGCGCATGTCGTCGCACAAGTTCGCCTTGAGCGGGTTGTACTTGGCGATCATGCAGGCCTCGGAGGTCTCCATCAGGCTGGTAACGATCCGGTCACCGGGCACAATGGGTTTGCCCACGCTGTCCATTTTGATGTTTTTGCCGACTTCTATCACCACGCCGGTGCCCTCGTGCCCGAGCACGACCGGGGCGAGGCCGAAAGGGTCGGAGTTGTAGCAGTGCACGTCGGTGCCGCAGACGCCGCAGGCTTCGACCTTGACCAGAATTTCGTCTGGCCCGATGGCGCGGAGCGGGAACTCGCGTATCTCGACCTGCTTGGGTCCGGTGAGGACAGCGGCCCGCGCGTAAGCCGGGACGGTGCCCCGTGTCTTGGCTGGAGCGGAAGTTCGCTCACTGGCCGCAGCTTGTGTTCCGGCAGTGGTGGCCGGGCGGGATTGGGTTACGACCTCGCGGACGATGCGGTCGATGTCATCTCGGGTGAACTGCATGGGCAAAGAAAGCGAAAAAAGCGGCAACGGATGCCAGATTTTGAAAGTGGTGCTCCGGCGCGCCTCTCCACGGTGGGACAGGCGCACCGAAGTCCACGATCAGGCTTAGTTATGCAAAAAATCAAGCACGCCCGGCCAGAACTGTGCGCTCATATTGCCGGATGGAATCGGCCAAGGCAAGCTCTCCCGGGACATTATTTCGGCGGCAGAACTCCTCCCAAACCACGCTCCAGGGCAGGGCCTTGGCGGTCTCCAGCAGCAGCAGGCGGGAGGTGTAGTCGCCTTCGAGTTCGGCCTGGCGCAGCTTTTCGCGGGGTTCGAGCAGGGCGAGCAGCAAGCACTTCTGGGCGGCGCGGGTGCCGATGGCCCAGGCGGCGATGCGGTTGATGGAGGCGTCGAAGAAGTCCAGCCCGATGTGGGTGCGGGGCAGGGCGTCGCAGCGGACAAGCTCCTGCATGATGGCCTGGGTGGCGTCGTCGAAGAGCACGACGTGGTCGCTGTCCCAGCGGACGCCGCGGGAGACGTGCAGGAGCAGTTCGGGCACGAACATCAGGACGGAGGAAATCTTGTCCGCGATGCTCTCGGTCGGGTGGAAATGCCCGGCGTCCAGGCAGAGGGCCGTCTGGTTCTTGAAGGCGTAGCCCATGTAGAACTCGTGCGAGCCGACGACGAAGCTTTCCGATCCGATGCCGAACAGCTTCGACTCGACGGCGTCGATGTTGTGGGCGGGGGAGAGTTTCTCCTCCAGCACGGCGTCGAGGCTGGCCTCCAGACGCTGGCGGAAGCCGAGGCGGTCCGCTGGCAGGTCCTTCATGCCGTCGGGAACCCAGATGTTGGTCACGCAGGGGCTGCCGAGCTGCTCGCCGATGACGGCACCGATCTGGCGGCTGGCGCGGCAGTGGGCGATCCAGAAATCGCGGATGCCCTGGTCCGGGCTGCTCAGCGTAAAGCCCGCATCGGCATTGGGGTGGGAGAAGCAGGACGGGTTAAAGTCCATGCCCAAGCCCTGCTGACGGCACCAGTCGATCCAGCTCTGAAAGTGTGCGGGCTCAATGGCGTCGCGGTCCACGCTCTTGCCGCCGAAGTCGCCGTACATGGCGTGCAGGTTGAGCCGGTGACTCCCCGGCAGCAGCGAAAGCGCCTGTTCCAGGTCCTGACGCAGCTCGTCGATGGAGCGGGCCTTGCCGGGGTAGTTACCGGTCACGGCCAGGCCGCTGCCCAGCGTGCCGTCGCCGCCCTCAAAACCGCCCACGTCGTCCCCTTGCCAGCAGTGCAGCGAGATCGGGGTCGAAGTCATGGCTTCGAGCGCTTTTTCCACATCGACGCCGAGGCTGGCGTATTTGTCTTTTACCTGGTCAAACATGGGTATCCGTAAGTTTAAGGGGTTGGGGTTGGGAGTTTGAGAGTTTGAAAGTTTGGGGTTTGAGAGTTTTTTGGGGGATGAGTTGGGGGAGGGGGAATGGCGGGCAGTATAGCAGGTAAGGCCGGAAATCGCCATGCACGGGCTGACTTCTTGTTTGCACTTTTTGACAGGATTTCGGAGGGTGTTCTCACGCCATGCCCGCCCGCCTGGATACTTTCAGCCGTTACCTGCCGCCCGACCCTCAGTCCACCCGCTGGGGCTGGCGACTGATCGACGCCGGACGGCAGCAGGTTCCTGCGGGCGGGGACTATCCGTTGGCCGGACATCCGCTGGCGTACTTTTTTGATAAAAATGGTCGCCGCACGCTGCCAGAGTTTCAGCTCGTGATGATTACCGCCGGGAGCGGGCATTTTCAGTCGCGGTCATGTCCGGAGCGCACCGTTGGCGCGGGAGATACGCTGCTGCTTTTTCCCGGCGAATGGCACCGCTACGGGCCTTCGCCGCGTACCGGGTGGACGGAGTATTGGCTCGGTTTCGAAGGGGAGGAGGCGGCCCGCATCATGAAAACTTTTTTCAGCCGCAGTCAGCCAGTCCAGCCGGGGGCCTACACCGCCGAGGCGATCCGGATTTTTGACCAGTTGATGGACTGGCTGCGCCACCCCCGCCCCGGCGGGGAGCAGGTGACGGCCAGCTTTATTCCGCAACTGCTGGCCTTGCTCCGGGCCGGAAGTGCGGGCACGGGCACGCATCGGGGGCGAGAGGAGGAGCTTGTCATGGCCGTGCGTGCGCGTCTCATGGCCGATCCGGCTGAACGCGCCGACCTGCCCGCGCTGGCGGCAGAGCTGGGCGTGAGCTACTCCCTGCTGCGGGGGTTGTTCCGGCGGCACACGGGCCATTCGCCCCGGCAATTCGAGAACTTGATCCGTCTCAACCGTTCGCGGGATTTGCTGGCGGCGGGCGAAAGCGTCACCGCCACCGCCGCCAACCTCGGCTACGCCAGCGTGCATTACTTCTCGCGGGCGTTCAAGCGGCAGTTCGGCCAAGCTCCGCAGCAGTGGCGCGAGCGGCGGGGCATGGTCAGTTAAGCAATTCAGTCGCAACGGGCGCGAATAAGGCACCACGGCACAAAGACTTTTGCTTGCTCAAGCCTTTGTGCCTTTGCGTCTTTGCGGTTAAAATAAAACTTAAACCGTCTTGGCGGGAGCTTCGCCATCGATCTCGCCGGGGCGGTGATGGGTGCGGCCCCGCAGGTCCTCCAGGATGACATAAAAACACGGCACGAGCACAAGCGTGATGAGAGTCGCGAAGAGGATGCCGAAACCGAGTGAAATCGCCATCGGGATCATAAACCGGGCCTGGCGCGAGGTTTCCAGAATCATCGGGAAGAGCCCGCCGAAGGTGGTCAGGGTGGTCAGCACGATGGCGCGGAAGCGCGCGGTGGCCGCGCCCGTGACGGCTTCGGCGGCGTTACGACCCTCTTTGCGCAGCCGGTTGGTGAAGTCGATCAGCACGAGCGAGTCGTTGACCACGACGCCGCTCAGGGCCACGATCCCCAACAGGCTCATGAGCGAGAGGTTGTAGCCCATGATGATGTGCCCGATGACAGCCCCGACGATTCCGAACGGAATCGCGAGCATGACGATAGCCGGTTGCAGGTAGCTGTTGAAGGGGATGGCCAGCAGCGCGTAAACCGCCAGCAGCGTCATTGCGAGGCCGATAATCATGGCCTGTACGCTGTCGTTCATGTCAGCCTGACGGCCCTCATAGGAATAACTCAGTCCGGGGTAACGGGCCACCAGGTCGGGCAGGACATGCGCGGAGAGGTCCGCCGTGATCAGCGGCGCGTCCGCAGGGTCCGCCGTGTCGGCGGTGACGGAGAGCACGCGGCGGCCGTCGCGGCGCGAGATACTGGTAAAGGCGCGGTCGCGCTCGATGGTGACGACATCGGCCAGGGGAACTTCACCACCGCTGGGCGTCATCAGGATGAGCGAGTCCACATCGGCTTCCGAACTGCGTTCGGCCTCGGGCAGCCGGACCATGACCTTGATCTCGTGGCGGCCCCGCAACTGCCGCAGCGCCTCTGAGCCGTAGAACGATCCGCGCACCTGCCGGGCCACGTTGCGGGCGGTCAGGCCGAGGCTCTGGCCCTCGGGTTTTAGCCGCAGGTTGAACTGCTCCTTGCCCGGCTGGAAGCCGTCGTTGGCGTCCGTGACTTCGGGGTATTCGAGCAGGGTGTTGGCCAGGTCTTCGGCGGCTGCCTCCAGGGTGGGGATGTTGCGGTGGCTCAGTTCCACGGTGACGGCCTGGCCGGAGCCCGGACCGCCCCGGTCCGAGGCGAAGGAGGAGGTATCCACCCCGTAGAGGGTGCCGACTTTTTCACGCCATTTTCGGGTAAACTCCAGTGTGGAAATGGGCCGGGTGTCGGCGTCGGTCAGGTAAACACGAAAGGTGACAATGTGGCTGCCGCCGCTCCCGACCACGGAGTAGATGCCCTTGCTCAACTGGTCGCCGCCGTTTTCGGCAACGACGGCCTCGGCGGCCTGAAGCACTTGCTGACGGATACGTTCGGTCTGGGACACGGGGGAGCCATAGGGCAGCTCGACCGAGGCGTAGGCGAAGTCTTGCTCGACGCGCGGCATCAGGATCATCCGCATGCGTCCGCTGTCCACCCAGGCGAAGATCAGCGACATGGCACACAGGCCGATGGCGCAAACCACATAGCGCCAGCGCAGGGTACGGCTCAGCCACGGGTGGTAGCGGTTGTTCACGAAACGGGTGAAGGCTTTGCCGAAGCGCTGCTGGAGGTGGTGGAGCTTGCCGCCGATGCCGTGCGGGTGGATGTCCTTCTGGTGGCTGAGGTGGGCGGGCAGGATGTAGAGCGACTCGATCAGGGAGACGGAAAAAACCGAGATGACGACCACCGGGATGACGCCGAAGATTTTCCCCATCATGCCGGGCACGAAGAACAGCGGCATGAAGGCGGCGATGTTGGTCAGCACACTGAAGACCACGGGCATGGCTACTTCGCGGGTCCCGTCGATGGCGGCCAGGAAGAAGGGCTTGCCGGACTGGTGGTGGCTGTAGATGTTTTCGCCCACCACGATGGCGTCGTCCACCACGATCCCCAGTGTGATGATGAACGCGAACATCGAAATCATGTTGATGGTGGCGTCGAACATGGGGAAGAACAGGAACGCCCCCAGGAACGAAATGGGAATCCCGAGCATGACCCAGAAGGCCAGCCGCGCTTCGAGAAAAACGCCCAGCACGAGCAGCACCAGGACGAGGCCCATCATGAGGTTTTTCAACAACAACTCGGCGCGCTGGGAGTAGATCTCGGAGCGGTCGTCGAGCACATCGATATAAACGCCGTGGGGGAGCGTTTCCTTCAGCTTGGCCACCTCGTCCCTCACCGCGCTGGCCACGCCGATGGGGGTCTGGTCGCCGATGCGGTACACGTCGATGAGCACCGCGCGGTCACCGTTGTAGTAGGCGTACTGGTCGGTATCTTCAAAACCATCCTCGATCGTGGCGATATCCTTGAGTAGGACGCGCACCCCGTCGTTGCCGCTGACGATGGGGATATCCGCGAACTCCCGGGCGTAGTCGCGGCGCTGCTTGAGGCGCACGAGGATTTCCCCCGAAACGGTGTCAACCCCGCCCCCGGCCATGTCGAGCGCGGAATTATTGATCGCGTCGGCCACGTCGCCGAGCGTCAGCCCGTAACGGCGCAGGGTCTCGCGCGGGACGGTGATCGTGACCTCGTAGTCCCTCGCCCCCGAAAGCTCGACCTGGGTGACGCCGCCGTTGGACAAGAGTGAGTCGCGGACGGTTTCCGCTACCGAGCGCAGTGTCCACTCGTCCAGGTTGCCGTGGATGGCGAGCGTGACCACATCGCGCTTGCGGCTGACGATGGACACGGTCGGTTCTTCGGCTTCGTCGGGAAAAGTCGTGATGCGGTCAACTTCGTTTTTGATGTCGGCGGCGAGTTGCTGGAGGTTCTCGCCCTCGATCAGCTCGACCTGGACCGAGCCGCTGCCTTCACTGGCGGTGGAGGTGACTTCCTTGACCCCGTCGAGCCCCTGCACGGCCTCTTCCACCGGCAGAATGATACTCTGCTCGACCTCCTCAGGGCTGGCGCCGGGATAGCTCACCCTGATGTTGACTATGTCCAGCTCGAACTCTGGGAATATTTCCTGTTTCGCCCGCAGGGCGAAGATCAGCCCGCCCACGATGAAAACCGCCATGAGCAGGTTCGCCGTCACTGAGTGCCCGGCCATCCAGGCGATGGTGCCACGACGGCGGAGTTTGTCAGGTGTATTCATGTTTGGATACTAAAGTGGTTGGTGGGTTTTTTCGCTTACTGGAAACGCAGGCGCTTCATCAGGAAGGGCCACAGAGCCAGGATCAGGCCGGGCATGAAAAGGATGCACAGGGCATAGGCCATGACAGGGCGGGACCAGCCCGCCGTGGTGATCGCCATACAAATGGCCCCGGCCATGAACTGCGTGAAAATGATCGTCGAGGAGGCCGCGCCGATGTCTTCGCGCACTTGCTCAAGGATGAGGTGGTTACTGAGCGGCCGGCTCAGCCCGGCGAAGAACGCGAAGCCCGAGGCCCCCAGCGTGAAGAACGCGAAGTGCCAGTTGCCCAGGGCCAGGAGGATGAAGGACATGGTGACGCTGCCGCAGAGGCTGGCGAAGATCAGTTGCCGGTCGCTGAAGCGCTGGAGCAGGCGGGTGCAGGTAAACGCCCCGCTCATGGACAGGAGCGGAGCCACCGCGAAGAGCAGGCCGAAGGTCTGTTCGCTCAGCCCGTACCTTTCCATGTAAACCGTTCCGGCAATACCGACGTAGCCCAGCATGGGGGCGGCCAGCAGGCACATGCTGCTGTTGGCCAGGACGAAGTTGCGGTTGCGGGCGAGGCGGGCGTAGCGCTTCACTGCCGCCACCACGCCGCCGCCTTCGAGCTTGGCGGCGCTCTCGCGAAAATAAAACGCGGCAATCGCCAGCAGTCCGAGTCCGACCAGCGACAGCAACAGGAATATGATGCGCCACGTTGCTACGCGCAGGATGAGCGCTCCCACACTGGGGGCGACCATCGGGGCGATGGAAATGATGATGCCGATCCAGGCGAGCATCTGCTGGCGTACGCGTCCCTCGAAGCAGTCCCGGCAGTAGGCCATCGTCATGGCAGAGGGGGCCGCTGCCGTCACCCCCTGAAGGATACGGGCGAGGATAAACCAGACCGGTCCGGTCGCCATGGCGCACAGGGCGGACGCGATTGAAAAGCCCAACAGCCCGCCGAGCAGGACGGGCCGCCGGCCCACGCGGTCGGAGAGCGCGCCGAAGAAGAGCAGGCTCACGCTGAAGGCGACAAACCAGAGCACCAGCGAGAGATTGATCTGGCTGATGGGAGCGTCCCACTGCTCGGCGATGTGGGGGATCGCTGCCAGGTACATGTCCGTGGACAAGGGCGGCGTCGCGCTCAGCATGGCCAGAAAAAGGACCAGCAGGCGCCGGGGGCGTTGCTGTTGCTGTTGAGCTTCGTTCACGGGGCGGCCTCCCCGTTCGTGGAGAGCGGGTTTTCCACTTCGGCCACGAGCAGCTTGAGTCCGGGGGCGGGCATGGAGAGGTTACTTAATACGAGTCGCTCGCCCACTTCTAGCCCGTCGGCCACGATGACGGATTCGTCGCCCATCCAGACTGGCGAGAGGGGGCGGATCTCCAGTTGGTCGTTGTCTCCGACGATCCACACGCGGCTGCCTTCATGGAAGCTTTCGCGGGGCAGTTGGAAAATGTCCTTCAACTCGGTGCCGTCGATCTCCACCCGTACGTAATCGCCCAGCAGGAGAGCGGGCTGGCCGCGGTTTTCGGGCTTGATCGCGAGTGGGTCTTCCACCGCCACGAGCAGACGGGCCATGCGCCCGGCCGGGTCGAGGTCGCCCAGCAGGGCCACGACATAGGCTTCGCGGTAGCGGGATGTAGTGGAGTTTGGATACACACGTGCACGGCTGCCGCTGGTTTCACCGGGAGCCGGGATGGTCAGCCAGCCGAGTTGGGACTCGGGCACGGCCACCTGTACCCAGTAGGTGTCGAGTCCGGCCAGCGTGGCCACCGTCGATTGCTGAGGGATGTAGGAGCCCATGTCGGCGTTTTTCTCCAGCACGATGGCGTTAAAGGGGGCGACAATACGGGTGCGCTCGAGGTCGAGCTTGGCGTCGTCGAGGTTGGCCTGAGCCGTGGCGACCGTCGCCTTGGCCGACTGGAGCTGCGGCTCGCGCAGGGCGAGCGAAGAGTTGGCACCGGAGACTTCGGCCGCTTCCTTGATTAGCTCCCACTCGCGACGGGCGATGGTTTGGCTGCCGTCTTCGATGGCGAGGGAACTCTGGGCCTGGAGGAGATTGGCCTCGGCCTGCTGGAGCGCGATTTGGTAGTCACGGTCGTCCAGGCGCAGGAGTAGTTCGCCTTTTTCGAGCATTCTGCCTTCGGAGAAGTGCTCACCCATCTCAACCACTTCACCTCCGACCTGGGCGCGGATTTCCACGGACTTTTGCGGGATGACCGCGCCCATGCCCTCGACCACAACACGGGCATCGGTGCGGGCGAGTTTTATCGCCTCGACGTTGGCCTGCATCGGGGCGGGAGGGCGGCGGGAAGTCGCCGGCCCGGTTTCTATCAACAGAAAGCTGCCGCCAACGGCGATCAGGGCCACTACGAGGAGGGCAATCGTTCGCCGCCAGGGAAAGCGGCGTTCGGCGCGGGATGCTTGTTCGTCTGACATGGGTGTGGTGGGAAAGTCTTGGTTACTGGGCGTCTGAACTGTCGCCATTGAAAACTTCGGCGATGGCGGGGACGAAGGGAATGGTGTCTTCCGGTGAAAGGATCGGGCCGGGCTGCGGGTTTTCCAGCGGGATGTTGCCACCGAGGGCGAGGTGGAGGTCGATGCGGGACTGGAGAACCTGGGAGACGGCATCAATGCGCTCGCGCTGGAGCCCTTGGAGAGTCGAGAGGGAGGAAATCACATCCAGGTAGTCCGTCTGGCCGTTGATGTAGCGCAGTTGTGCTTCGGTGAATTCCTGCTTCGCGGCCACCAGCTCGACATCGAGCGCGGCCAGCGCTTGCGTGTACCAGTACTCGTTGGCGAGCGCGTCGCGGACTTCCTTGTAGGCGGTCAGGACGATAGATCGGTACTGGAGCATGGCCTGGCGGGCGAGCGCGAGCTGGCGCTCGACCTCGGCCTGGCGCGCTCCGGCGTCAAAAAGCGGCTGCGCAAGCGAGGCGACGAACGAACCGGACCACGAGTCGAACACGTCGCTGAAGGCCTGAGCGGTGCTGGTCGCATCCGCGCTAAGTGAAATGCGCGGCAGGCGGTCGGCCTTGGCTCCGGCCACGTTCCAGCTGGCCGATTCCAACTCCAAGTAAGCGGCGCGGACATCGGGCCGCTGCGTCAGCAGGTCGGAGGGAATGCCGGTCGACGGGGTCGGCGGCAGCGCGGGAAGTTCGTGGTTGCCGTCCAGATCGTAAACCTGATCGGCGGGGACGCCGAGCAGGAGCGCCATCTGGTTCTGGAGCAGGCGGATCTGGCGCTCGGCTTCGGGCAGGCGGGCCTCTGCTGCCGCGAGCAATTGACGTTGCTGGAGAACGGCGAGGGCGTTCGACTGGGCGTTGGCGAAGCGCAGGAGGATCAGTTCAAGCTGGGTGCGGTTGGTGGCTACCTGGTCGTTCAGCAGGCGCAGGCCTTCGCGGTAGGCCAGCAGCCCGATCCAGGTCGAGGCAATATCCCCGCTGAGGGTGAGGGCGGTGGCCTGCACGTCAAAGCTGCTCGCCTCGGCCTGGGCCTGGGCGCTTTCGGAGCCAGCCCGGATGCGACCCCACAGGTCCACCTCGTAGCCGATGCCGGTCCCGAGTCCCCAGCCGTCGGTAGTGGCCGACCCGCTCCCAAAGGTGCGCGTCTTGCTCCAGGACCCGCTGGCATCGACGGAGGGGTAGAGGTCGGCTCCGGCGATGACCGCCTCGGCTTGCGCCTGGCGCAGGCGGGCCCAGGCAGAGGCCAGATCGAGGTTGCCGCTCATGGCCTGGTCTTCGAGGGCGTTGAGGTCGGGCCGGTTGAAAGCGGTCCACCACTGCTCCTGTTTGGCTGCGGCGGAGACCTCGTCGGTATCGCCATAGGTGGAGGGAAGCGGCTGTGTGGTGTCGGCGGACGGGGTCTGGGCCGTGTACTGGCAACCGGCCAGCGCCAGCGCGGCGCCGAGTGTCACTCCCATGCGGAACAAGCTATTCACGGTCTCTGATCTCCTTTTGTTTTTCACGGACACCGGCCAGCGCGAAGCGGACAGTGTGCTCGATCACGGTATCGACATTGAACGGGCGGTGGCGTTTCGTGCGGATCGCCATTTCGCGGATGGCCCGGCTGAAATTAAAGAATTGAAACAGAGCTATGATCGACAGGCGGCACAGGGCGCGGTCTTCCTCCGTGGCCTGTTCGCCGAGCAGTTCGCGGACGATGTCGATCAGCGCGCTGCGTTCGCATTCGATCACTTCGGAAAAGATATACTCCAACTGCTCGGTGGGGTCCGCCATTTCCTTGACGAACATGCGCGGGAAAAGGCTCCCGGCCCCGGTGTCGAAAATACGGCGGCAGTGGGTGGCGAGGTAGGCGCGGAGGCGATCCTCGGCAGGCGCTTCGCCCATGTCGGGCAGGGGATACTCGCGCTGGGCCTCGGCGAAGGCGTAGCGGAGCGCCTCGGCATAGAGCCCGAGCTTGTCCCCGAAGTGATAGTTGGCCGCCGCCTGGTTGGCCCCGGCCTCTTGGCAGATCACGGCCAGGGTGGCACGGTTGTACCCGTGCGCGGCGAAAGTCTCCGCTGCCGCCTTGAGCAGGCGTTCGCGGGTTTCGCAGGCTTTTTTTACATGCTGGCTCATGTCCTGCGGGATAGAACGCCAGATTCCAATAAAGGTTTCAAATAAACATTTGAAATTTTTATTTTAATAAAGCGCGCCGCGCACACCGCTTAAGCGGAACTGTTAACCGGCTGTGGCTGCGCTTAAAACGGCGGCTCGGCTGGGCTGGTTTCTCGACAAGTCCGTCCAGCCGTGGCCAGAATCCTTTTTCCGGAAGGGCGGCGACTGCCACCCACCGCCATGATTTATCCAAAGCGCCCATGAAAGAAATTCCCGAGACCATACTCAAAGCCTTCGCCGAAGACCGCGAAGGGGTCTGCTGTCTGGCTACCGCGAGCACCGAAGGCGTCCCAAACGTCGTTTACGTGGGCATCGTGGGGCATTGCGCGGAGGGCTTTTTTGTGGCCAACAACTATTTTAACAAGACAAAGACAAACCTGGAGGCCAACCCGCACGCGTCGCTGCTTTTTCTCACCAAGGAGCGTAAGGCCTATCAGATCAAGGGGACGGTCAGCTTCCACACCGAGGGGCCAGTCTATGACGCGATGAAAGCGATCAACCCGGACAAGTACCCCGGCCACTCGGCAGCGCTTTTCACCGTCGAATCGATCTACAGCGGAGCCGAGCAACTGGTCTGAGGGGCCGTTTGGGCGGCGCGGGGCGCGAACAGATCTTCGTTGATGGTTCATGAAGACAGAAAAGCCCGGACGCGCTAACGCATCCGGGCTCTACTGCTGCTGTTCGTATTGACCTCTTGAAAAATTATTTTACGCGCTGGATATTGCGGCGCAGGATGCCGAGAGCCTGTGTATGTATCTGGCAGATACGGGCTTCGGAGACACCGAAGATTTCTGCGATTTCGGCCAGGCGCATGCCCTCGTAGTAGTACATCGCGAGGACTTTCTTCTGGCGGTCCGGGAGTTCGGCGATCATGTCGGCCATGAGATCGATGTATTCGCTCTTTTCCAGATCCTCGTAGCACGGGCGGCTGTTTTGATCGGGAATGGATTCGTGCAGGTTGGCGTCCGTGTCGTCGTCCTGGCCGGGGGCTCCGTCGAGAGAGACGAGGACGACCGGGCGAGCCTTCTGCTGGTAGCGTTCGAGTTCGGCCAGGGTCAGGCCCATGGCATCGGCGATTTCGGCATCGCGCGGGGCGCGGCCGAGCTTCTGCTCAAGTTCTTCGACCACTTTACCCAGTTCGCGGACCTTGGCCCGGCGGGTGCGGGGGAGGGAGTCCATGCGGCGGAGTTCGTCGAGGATGGCACCGCGGATACGAAGGGAGGCATAGGCCTTGAAGGTGCCGGACTGCTCGGGGTCGAACTTCTGGACAGCGGCAATCAGGCCGGTCAGCCCGACGCTGTGAAGTTCTTCAAAATCGGCGCAACGCGGCAGGTATGAAAGCATGCTCTTCACCACGGTATTGACGAGCGGGTAGTGCTCCTCAAGCAGCTCGCTCTGGATGACATCCATGACGCGGGGCTTGTTCTTGGAGGCGGTGGTGTGTGGTTTCATAGCGTTGTATTGTAGAAGAGTAGCGTTGTTTCGCTTGTTCTTGAACCACATGCCGTGCCATTTGTTTTTTGTGTTTTGTAAGTATCTGTCTGTTAGGAATATATATATAAATATAAAAAACAAAAGATTGAGCCCTAAGTGTTTGCTATTCTTTTGCAGTGCAAATTGTGTATTTTGCATTGCATTTATAATGCTATTTGTTGGGCAGGGAAAAACTTTCTGGTTTATAGGTAAAAGGCCCGTGGTGAAAACCGGACCATTCGGTTCTGCCACGGGCCTGAAGCGGACCTTGTTTTTGTCTGTAACCAGAGATGTCGGACAGTGCCTGGCCTTGTTCAGGCCGTCAGCGTGAGGCTTGAGGCAGGACTCCGGTAGATGTTATGTGCTCACGGGCTACCTTTACCAGCCGATCCAGGCGAACTGCCCACTGTCGGCGGAGAGACTGATTTTACCGCCGGAGTGAGCGTCACCGAGCGCGCCGATGTTGCAGGCGCTATCGAAGAGCAGGGCTCCGGCGTCCGGCTCCAGGCGGAGAGCGGCGAAGGGCAGGGTGATGTCGGCCTCGTAGTAGATCGGGGTCGTACGCTGGGTGACATTGGAGCCGGGGACAGGCTTACCACGCTGATAAAGGACAGCCTCTTCGCAGTCGTTGCGGGCGGGCTGGAGGACGACTTCCTGGATGCGCTCGGGGTGTTCGGGCGCGGCAAAGAACAGGTGCACGCAGGAGCCGTAGGTGACCTCGTCCGGGTTGCGCTTGATGTCGGAGTCGTTGACTTTTACGCGGATGCGCAGGCTATCGCCCTCTCTGGATAGGGCTCCTTCCATCGCGTCGAAACCGGCCAGCTTCATGGCGAAGAGGACCTCGCCCGCGGCGTTTTTATCAAGCTGGTGGCGGGGGCGGAGGACAGCGCCGATGGCCAGCACCTGATCGGTGTCGCATTCCAGGGAGACGCGGTATTCGTTTTCGAAGGCTGCGTTGTTGACGGCGACAAGCTCGACCTCGGCAGTGCCGTTGGCAGGCACAGAGAGGGTCAGCTCGTTTCCAGAGGGCAGACTGAGGCGTTCGTCCTGTGGGCGCAGGCGGAAGGTCAGCTCGGCGGGCTGGGCGGTGGGGTTTTCGACGCTGAGTCGCAGCGTGTTGCTCTCGCCCTCGCCGATGGCGAAAGCGCCCTTGCCCTGGAGGCGGGCGATGAAGCGGTCGCCCAGCCCGGCGAAACCGCGTCCGGTGTTCTTGAGGACGGGGCTGAACTCGCCGAGAAAACCGTCCTGCTGGTGCGCCTCGATCAACTCGTCGCACATGGCCCAGATCCGGTCAAGGGGGAGCGTGGCCGCGGCATGCGGGTCGAGCATGACGGCATGGTAGATGTGTTCGCGCTTGCCGGTGAGAGCGGCGCGGACGGTTAGCTCCTGCACGTTGATGTTGGTCATGCAGAGGGCGGCCAGTTGCGGGGGCAGGTCGCCGATGCGGACCGGGTGCAGGCCGGTTCCGTCCACGAGGCAGGGGACTTCGACATTGCAGCGGGCGGGCAGGTTGGAAATGGTGCCGCGGTTGGGCACGTTGCCGTAAACGGTGCGCGGCTGACCGCTCTCAATGGAGTGGATGATGTAGGAGCCGTACTCGTGAGACTGCGGACGCAGGTCGATGTCGCCGTCCTTGCCCAGCAGCTCGGCCTCGGTCTCCTGCCAGGAGCCGATGATGGCCTTGCAGCGGCGGATGTACTCGTCGATCGGGATGTTAAAACGCTCGATCAGTTCGCGTCCGTGGTGGATGAAATACGGGACGTACTCGCTCTGGTGCTCGCTCGACTCAGTGACGAAGTACCCGGTGCGGCGCATCATCTCGAAGCGGACAAGCTCGTGCGTGCGCTCAGGGTCTTCGAGCGCCTTGAACAGCAGCGGATAGGCGTCCTGCCCCTTGTACTGGAATTTTAGGAAAAACGCCATGTGGTTGATCCCGGCGACGAGGTAGCTGACGTCCTCGGGCGGGAGGTTGGCGAAGCGGGACAGAAGGTTGGCCGTGCCAAAGACCGAGTGGCACAGGCCCACGTGCGGGATGCCGACGGCTTCCTCCACGGCCCAGCAGTTCATGGCCATCGGGTTGGTGTAGTTGAGCAGGAGACAGCCGGGGCGGGCCAGGTCGGCAATGTCGCGGGCGATGCCGTTGATGACGGGGATGGTTCGCAGGGCGCGGAAGACACCGCCCACGCCGAGCGTATCGGCGATGGTCTGCTCAAGCCCGTACTTTTTCGGAATCTCGAAGTCGCGCACGGTGGAGGGCTTGTAGCCGCCGACCTGGACGGTGCAGATGACGTAGTTGGCGTTGCGGATGGCGGCCTTCTGGTCGAGGGTGGCCTCGATGCGGGCGGGGACGCCGAGCTTCTTCGCGATGCGGCGCATCATAATGTCGGCGACCTTGAGGCGCTCGGGGGAGATATCCATCAGGCAGATGGTGGCGTCGGCCAGTTCGGGAAAGCGCAGGATGTCGCCGATGAGGGTCTTGGCGAAGACGACGGAGCCGGCTCCGATGAGGGTGATTTTGCAGGACATGGGTCTGGGAATGGATTGCTGGTTTAAAAGAAAATATGGGCGGCAGGGTGCCGGTTGGTCATGAATTCACTGCCTGACATTAAGACTCGGTTGAGGCCATTTATCAAGCGGTCGGTTGTGACCAATGATATGCAATTTGTGATGGACGCTTTCAACGGATCGCAGGAAAGTACCCGCATGCCAGACCTGCTGAAGTGCATTTATTACGGTGTCGAGAGCTACTCATCGAACCGCTACTTCTACGACAATAAGACGCGCGGCGACGGATCGGATGGGGTGTTTGTGATTCAGCGGACAATCAGAGGGGCGGCTTTTTACCGGGACCGGCGGGAGCATGTGCGCGTCGGGCCGGGCCAGGCCATGCTCTTTTGCCACGGGGAGGACTCCTGCTACGGCTACCCCGAGGATGCGACCGAGCCTTACGAACTGGAGTTTCTGGCCATGACGGGGGAGCGGTCGCTGTTTGACGCCGTGCGGCAAAAGGCCGGCTCGCGGGTGGCACTCGCGGCGCATTCGGAATCGCTGGCGGCGTTTCAGGCTTTGGCGTTCCATGTGCGGGAGCACCGCTTCAGGGACCGCTTTCACGAATCGCTGTGCGGGTACGAACTACTGATCGCGCTCTTGCGGCAGGCATGGACGGGCGACCTCTTGCACGACCCGGTGGCAGCCGCCCGTGAGTACATTAAAAACCACTACAGCGAGCCGCTCACCCAGCAGGAAGTCGCCGCGCACGTGGGGCTGAGCCGGGAGCACCTGACGCGCTCCTTCCGGCAGCGCTTCGGGACGACTCCCGCCCGGCTGTGCGAAGATCTTCGCATGGGCAAGGCCCGCGAATTACTCAGTTTGCAATTCCGGTCCGTTTCGCAGATCGCGGCCAATTGCGGCTACACCGACGCCAACAGCTTCGCCCGCGCCTTTCGCCGCCGAAACGGGGTTTCGCCTCAACAATTCCAGCAGTTCGCTATGCCCGGCCACAGGCCCACCCCAAGCGATCCCACGCTGCGGTCGCGTTGAGAGTCATCGCTTCCCAAGGGGGCAGGAGCCTTTCTGGCTCCGATGGGGCGCAGCCCCATGATTGCTGCTCCAGCCGGAGCGCAGCTCCATGATGGCTGCTCCAGCCGGAGTCAGGAGCGGATGCACTGGTCCATGCTTTCGGCCGGGTCGGGGTCTTTGGTAAAGCCGACGACGACGGCGGGCACGCCGACCACGGTGGCGTGCGGGGGCACATCTTCGACCACGACGGAGCCTGCGCCGATGCGCGCGCCCTGGCCGATCTCGATGTTGCCCAGCAGCTTGGCCCCGGCCCCGATGAGCACGTTGTGGCGCACCTTCGGGTGGCGGTCGCCCGCGACCTTGCCGGTGCCGCCGAGGGTGACTTCGTGCAGGATGGAGACGTGGTTTTCGATCACGCTGGTCTCGCCCGCGACGAAGCTGGTGGCATGGTCGAGCAGGATGCCGCAGCCGATGCGGGCTGCCGGGTGGATGTCCACTGCGAACACCTCCGAGATCAGGCTCTGGAGGTAAAGGGCGAGCTCTTCGCGTCCGTTGGTCCACAGCTCATGGGCGACGCGGTAGCAGGTGATGGCCTGAAAGCCCTTGAAGTAGAGCAGGGGGGCCAGGTAGTTCCTGCAGGCCGGGTCGCGCTGCTTGATGGCGAGGATGTCATGGCGGATGCTCTGGCCGATCTTCGGGTTGGAGCGGAAGCACTCGCAGAAAACTTCTTTCAGGTAACCCTCCGGGGTGGCGTGGTAGGCGAGTTTGCGGGACAGGCGCACGGCCAGCGCGCTCTCCAGACTGTCCTGGCTGAGCACGACTTCCTCGAACAGGCTGGCCAGGGCCTGCTCCTTGCGGGCGGCTTCCTCGGCTTCTGTTCGCATCTGTTCCCAGACCTGATCGTTTTCCATGTGGGCTAGCTAAACGCGCTTTGCGGATTGAGCAAGGGATTTGACAGCAAAGTTTTTCCGGGGAACCTTTGCCCCCTGCGACAAACTAAAGGTAACCCTCTCATCCTTATTCACTATGAAAATCCTGACCTATCCTCTGATTGTTATCGCCTTCCTTGGGGCCGCGTTCGCGGCGCAGGGGGCGCCCAAGCCCGGTGACAAAGCACCGGACTTTACCCTGCAAGGAGCCGACGGTAAGGAGTACACGCTCTCCGACTATGAGGGCCAGTATGTAATCCTCGAATGGCTCAACCACGGCTGCCCGTACGTGAAAAAGCACTACGACAGCGGCAACATGCCCGCCACCCAGGCCAAGCAGACGGCCGACGGCGTGGTCTGGCTGAGCATCGTCTCCTCCGCGCCCGGCAAGCAGGGCTACGAAACGCCGGAGCAAACGCTCAAGACCGCCGAGGCCAAGGGCTCGAAGGCGAGCGCCATCCTCCTCGACCCGACCGGCAAGGTGGGCAAGGAGTACGGGGCGAAGCGCACGCCGGAGATGTTTATCATCAACCCGGAAGGCGAGATTGTTTACCACGGGGCGATTGACAGCATCAGCTCGGCCAGCCAGGCCGACATCAAGGACGCCAAGAACTACGTCAACGCCGCTATGGCCGAAGCGAAAGCCGGGCAGCCCGTTTCCCAGGCCAGTACCCAGCCCTACGGCTGTGGCGTGAAGTATCCGAACTGATTGTTACGGATCAGGAGCGCATCGAAAAACGTTGCGCCGCTCAATTTTTCAAAAGCCTCCAGAGCGCATGTTCCGGGGGCTTTTTTTGTTTTCAGAGGGAAGGGGCAGGGTATTGTCAGGGGCATCATGCCGGGGTGGACGATAGAATTACTGGCCGGGGAGCGGATTACCCGCGCCTTCTGGATCATTCTCGCGCTGCCCGCGCCGTTCTGGCTGGCGGTGATCTTTTTCCCGTCCGCGCGGGTGGTGCGGCACATCTGCCAGCCGCTGGTGGCCCCCACGATTCTGGTTTTCGCGCTGCTGTATCTGTACTACCAAGCCTGGGGGCTGGGCGGCTTTGTCTGGCCGGGCGGGATCGGCTACACCGAGGCGCAGTCGGTCGTGTTGCATCCGATGGGCTTTCTTATCCTGTGGTGCCAGATCCAGATCATGCACCTGTTTCTCGGGTTGGTCATCTACCAGCATGCCTCCCGGCTGGGGCTGCGCATCCCCGTCGAACTGATCGTCTGCTGGGTGCTCGGGCCGGTCGGCTTGCTGCCCTACCTCGGGCGGCTGCTGGTCTATCGGCTCAAGCGGGGCTGATCTTGTCAGGCCGGGATTGCTTGTGGCAACGCGGGCGGAGCACGCTCGCCCCGGCGTCAAGCGGGCGGGGGCATCGGGCAGTCGAGGGAGACGGCGATGGCGCGGAACAGTTCGGCCTCGTCGGTGCTGGTTTTACCGTCGGCGCTGATGGCGTGCGCGCAGACGGTGAGCACCTGCTTGCGCAGGCCGTAGGCGCCACGGGCGAGTTGGTCGAGGGACTGGTCTAGCCCGGCGAAGTTGAGCTGCGCGGCGGGAACGAGCTTCAGGTGGTCCTTGAAAACGGGGGACGTGCGGGCGGCTTCGGTGAAGAAGCGTTCGGCCTCGGCGGGGTTCTGCGTGCTCAGGTAAATGACGGCGGAGAGCAACTGCGAAAAAGGCGCGGCCAGCACGGAAGCGCTCCAGATGTAGGTCGAGGGGGGGGCCTTGGGTGTGTTGCGCAGGGTGAGGTGGCGGCGGACCAGCCGCGTGACCACGAACTCGAAAACCGTCACCTTGCCGTCCATCTCCACCAGCCGGTTGAGGCGATGGAGGAAGCGTTCGCTGAAGCTTTTTTCCATCTGGCTGAGCGCGGGCAGGGCCAGCTCGATCATGGGCAGGTAGTCGGCGCGGTCGCGGCGGACGATGCGCGGGTAAAGCTCGCGGACGGTCTGGGCGACTTCGTCCCCGGCCTCGGTCTGGAGGTAGCCGAGCTGCTGGCTGCGGCGGGTCTCGTCGGCGTCAAGTACGAGCGCGTAAATGAGCGAACGCGCCTCCAGCGGTCCGCGTAGCGCGAGGCCGAATTCCTCCTCCAGCGAACGCCGGGTGGCGGTTGCCTGCTCCAGCGCGGAGGCGCTCAGCGTGCCCACGGCGAAGACCATTTCCAGCGGGCTGGCGGTGGCTTTGGGGGTGATGGGAGAGGGCTTGATGTGCGGGGGCAGCTTGGGAGGTGTCAGCGCGGAGTCGGGCCAGGCGTAGGGGCTGTTGAAGAGCCGACCGTCCCAGTCCGGCTCGATGGCGCGGATGCGCTCGTCCAGCGGCGGGTGGGTGGCGAAGATCCCGCCGAGGTAGCTGCGGATGCCGCTGGCGAAAAACAGGTGCGCGGCCTCCTGGGCGTGGGGGCTTTCCAGCCGGGAGCCGAGCCCGATCCCGCCGATGCGCTTGAGCGCGCCGGAGAGGCCGCCGGGGTTACGGGTGAACTGCACCGCCGCGGCGTCGGCTAAAAACTCCCGTTGCCGGGAAACTGCACTCTGGATGAGACGACCGAAAAACACGCCGATGGACCCGATGAGATAGAGCGAGACGGCCAGAGCGAGGATGGCGATGATGAACCCGCCGCCTCCTCCGCCGTCCTTGCTGTTACGTCTGTTGCCGGAAAGGCTCACGAAGCGCAGGCTGCGCAGGATGCCGCCCCCGATGACGGCGAGCACGAGGATGCCAAAGATGACGCCCATGAGCCGGATGTTCAGCCGCATGTCGCCATTGAGGATGTGGCTGAACTCGTGCGCGATGACGCCCTGGAGCTCGTCGCGGCTGAGATTGTCGAGGCAGCCCTGGGTGACGGCCACGGCCGCGTCGTGGGGGCTGAATCCGGCGGCAAAGGCGTTGATGCTCTGCTCCGGCAGCACGTAAACCTCCGGCACCGGCGTGCCCGAGGCGATGGCCATTTCCTCCACCACGTTGAGCAGGCGGCGATGGCTGGGATCCTGCGTAAAGGGTTCGATTTTGCGGCCCCCGAGGCTTTCGGCGACCACGCCGCCCCCGCCGCTGAGGGCCTGGATCTTTATCAGGCTGGCGATGCCGATGACGGACACCGTGACGACGCTGACCCAGAAAAAAATCGTCGGCTGCCACCACTGAAACTCAGAGGCGGGGCGGCTGAGGGATTTAGTGAAAATCAGCACCGAGACGACGTACAGGGCCGCGATGATGCACAGCACGGTGAGGACAAAGTACACCACCAAGAGCGTGGTCCTGCCGCGCGCCTGGTCCTGACGTTCAAAGAAGTCCATCGACATTTTTTTGAAAAAACGCTCCCGCTGCGGTAGCCAATGATCCCGGCACTTGCCGGTCGTCACCAGTGGCGCGGGATTAGCGAGCCGGTTGTTTTACTGGAAGGAAACCTTGGGAGCTTCTTTTTGCTCGGGGGCGTCGATTTCGAAAGGTTCGGCGGGCTGGAAGCCAAGCGCTCCGGCGAAGAGCACGGCAGGGAAAACTTCGCGGGCGTTGTTGTAGTGCATGACCGAGTCGTTAAAGGCCTGGCGGGCGAAGGCGACCTTGTTCTCGGTCGAGGTCAGCTCCTCGGTCAGTTGCATCATGTTCTGGTTGGCCTTGAGATCGGGGTAGGCTTCGGAGAGCGCGAAGAGGCGGCCAAGCACACCGGCGAGCTGTCCTTCGGCTGCGCCCAGTTCGCGGATGGCGGCGGGGCTGTCGGGGTGGGCGGCGGCTTTCTGTTGGGCGTTGACCGCGGTGGAGCGGGCGGCGATCACGGCCTCCAGCGTCTCGCGCTCGTGTTTGAGGTAGCCCTTGGCCGTTTCGACCAGATTGGGAATCAGGTCGTAGCGGCGCTTGAGCTGCACGTCGATCTGGGAGAACGCGTTTTTGAAGCGGTTGCGGAGCTGGACCAGTTTATTGTAAGTGCCGACCACGACAAGGACCAGCACGACGAGGATCAGGACAACGACGCCCAAAGCAATAAAACCTGTCATAATGCCTCGCAGTAAAAAGGACCACTAATCCTGAAGCGAGATTTTTTCGGCAGGGCATGCCCTGCACCCTCGGTGCTTCGCACCGTGATGGGGCTCTGCCCCATCGGAGCCAGAAAGGCTCCTGCCCCGCGGAGGCTGGGTTCCTTTGTTTATGCTAGGGGGGCGATTGTTGGTTTAGCCGGGGACCTTGTGTGTCTTATTGCATAGAACGCTTTTAAAATACGGTAGCCACAATGATTGAATGGTTAAATGGCCAATTGTTAATTGTTGGATACGGAACGTAGAAAACAACAATTAGCCATTTTAACCATTTAGCCATTCGGCCTTTTTGTGACGGCTACGACTATATTTAAGCCGTTTTAGTGGGAGGTCCGCACCCAGCGGGAGGCTTGGGCGACGGTCCACTGGTATTTGCGGGCGGTTTCTTTGATGAGGAAGGGCATGTCCTTCTCCATTTCGAGTGCGAAGGCCGGTTCGAGTGCGCCGCGCAGGCCGTTGAAGGAATCCTCGGCTTTGGCCGTGCCGCCGAGCCAGTTTTCCGGTGGGGTGTATTCTTCCAGCCAGGTGAAGGGCGTGGTCAGGACGAGTTGGCCGCCGGGGTTGACCAGCGAGGGGAGGCGCTTGAGGAAATCTAGCGGGCGGGGCAAGCGGCAGATCAGGTTGCAGGCGATGACAAGGTCGAAGCTCCCGAGCGAGTCGGGCAGGGCGAGTGCGTCGCCGGTGCGGAAGCTGACCCGCGAGCGGTCGATGTCTTCGGGGACGGCGGCGACGCTGCGCAGGTGGATATGCCCCTCGTGCGTGCGGGTGTAGTCGAGCAAGCCCTTTTGCGCCAATTCGTTGGCGGCGCCGATGAAGTTTTCCGAAGAGTCCATCCCGATCACCTCCCCGCAGTGCCGGGCTAGTTCAAAGCTGGTGCGCCCGACCGAGCAGCCGACCTCAAGGGCTCGTCTGTCCGGGCCGAGGCGAGCCGTGTCCACCAGTTCGCTTACGCAGCGGGCCGGGAAGTTCAGCGCCTCGCGCGGGCCGAAGCTGTAGGGGAGCGTCTCCTTCGCCGTGCCGTAGTGGAAAAGTAAATACAGGTTAAGTTGCTTGTCAGCTTCGTAGGGGTTCATGCGGGCAAGTTTGAGAGTTTGAATGTTTGAGGGTTTGAAAGTTGGTAACTGCTGGGGAGGTGGATGAGGACATATTAACTCTCAAACTCTCAAACATTCAAACTCTCAAACTCCCAAACGTACTAAAAGGCCCCTTTTCGCTCGCCCACGTGAAACCGGTTCATTTACGTTGGGAGGATATGGAGAAGATCGTTTGCTTCGGCGAAGTGCTCTGGGACTGCCTCCCGAAGGGGCTCTTTCTCGGCGGTGCGCCTTTCAACGCCGCCTGCCACTTGCGCAGGCTGGGTTGTCGTCCGGTGATGATCAGCGCCGTGGGGGACGATTTTCTGGGCGAGGAAGCCCTTCTGCGCGCGCAGGCTCAGGGGCTCGATACCTTCGCCTTTACGGTGAAAAAAGGGCTGCGCACGGGCGTGGCCAAGGTCGTGCTCGATGACTCCGGCTGCGCCAGTTATGTCTTTCCCGAACCGTGCGCGTGGGACCGGATCGAACTGGGGGAAGCGGCCCGCAACGAGTTGACCACGGCCAATGCGATCCTTTTCGGTTCCCTCGCCGCCCGTAGTGAACGCAACGCCGAGCAGCTCGACAGCATCTTGAGCGAAACACACGCGCTGCGGATCTTCGATGTGAATCTCCGTCCCCCTCACGACGACTTGGAGACGGTGCTTGAGCTGGCGCAAAAGGCCGACGTGCTCAAGGTCAACGAAACCGAATTGGCCGTTCTGTCCGGGCGACCGTTTGACTCAGGTGACCTGGAAGGGGCGATCCGCGCCGTGGTCGAGCGCACGCATGTGCGCAAGGTCTGCGTGACCCTGGGGGGAGAGGGGGCGGCTTATTTCGACGGGCGGCGATTACTCCGGGCCGAGGCTCCGCTAGTGCAGGTGCGTGACACCGTTGGAGCAGGCGACTCTTTCACGGCGGCGTTTACCGCCGGGCTGGTTCGCGGCGATGCTCCGCAGGAAACACTGGAGCGGGCCTGCCGTCTGGGGGCGTATGTGGCCAGTTGCGACGGGGCCACGCCGGAGTACGATCCGGCCGAAGTGCTGGGGTGATTTCACCAGCGGAACGGGCGAGCCTCCTTTATGTGTAAATAAGCGTGGCTGAGGCCAATTCGGGGTTGAACCCTGCGGGTGGGCACGCCTTACTGAGGGTATTCGCTGCTATTGGAATTAGATTGAGAAAGCTACGTGTAAAGACCCTTTCCCGCTGGCTGGTTTCGCAAAACCAGCTTGATTTCTTTCCCCTGCGTAAACACCTGCGCGGCTACAGCGGATCGGCTTTCAAGGGAGACTTCCGGGCCGGGCTCAATGTTGCTCTGCTGGCCTTCCCGCAGGGGATGGCCTATGCGATGATCGCCGGGCTGCCCATCCAGTACGGGATTTACGGTTCGGCGGTGGCGGCGATTGCGGCCACGTTTTTTGCCGGTTCGCGTTTCATTACGCTGGGGCCGACGAACGCCACCTCCGTTACCCTGGCCAGCGCCTTTGCCGCGATGGAGATCATGGCCCCGGAACTGCGCGCCCAGTACATGCCGATCCTGCTTTTGCTGATCGGGCTTTTGCTGATCGTGGGGGCGTACCTCAAGGTCGCGAACCTCATCCAGTATATTTCCAGAACCGTCGTGGTGGGCTACATCACGGCGGCAGCGCTGCTGATTATTGTCGGGCAGCTGAAAAATGTCTTCGGCGTCAGTTTTGCGCCGGGCGAGGAGGCGATCACGTTTTTCGACAAGCTGTACCTGACAATCAAGCACCTGCCCGAGTGCCGCCCGGAATCACTCGTGCTCAGCGTGCTGACCCTGATCCTGTATTACGCGCTGAGCCGTCGCCTGCCCAAGCTTCCAAACGTGGCCATCGTGCTGCTGGTCATGTCCGCGCTGGCGGTGGGGGCGACGTATGTGGCGGAAATGCGCGGGGTGGAACTTCACTTCCAATGGCTGCGCTCCATCGACGCCTCTCAGTGGAAATTCACGCCGCCAGCACTGAACTTCGACGCCATCAGCCAGGTCGGTAACATGGCGTTGGCCATTGCTCTGCTGTGTGTGCTGGAAGGCACCTCCATCGGCAAGTCGCTGGCCGCCCGTTCCGGGGAGCGGCTGGATGCGAATCAAGAGATGTTCAGCATCGGCATGGCCAACATGACCGGCGGTTTTTTCAGCGGAATGCCCGCCTCCGGCTCGCTTACGCGCTCGCAGTTGAGTTGGGCCAGCGGCGGCTCAACCCCGCTGGCCAGCCTCTTCAACGGCCTCATTGTGGCCGGCGGGGCCTTTGCTCTGGGGCCGTTCATCAAGCATGTGCCACAGTCGGTGTTAGCGGTGCTGGTTATCACTATCGGCCTGTCACTGATTAACCGCCGGGCGATCAAGCTTGTCTCCAGTGCCACCCGGGGCGACGCCATTGTGTTTTTCTCCACGCTGGTGGCGGGTCTGCTTGTTCCGCTGGACACGGCGATCTATTTCGGCGTGGGCCTGAGCATTATCCTGTTTCTGCGCAAGGCGGCTTCGCCCGAACTGGTCGAGTACGGCTTTACCGACGAGGGGCAGTTGACCGAACTGGAAGAAGAGGGCGGGCGGCGCGACCCGGAGATTTCCATCATCCACGTCGAGGGGGATCTGTTCTTTGGCGCGGCGGAAATCTTCCGCGACCAGATGCGCCGCGTCTGCGAGGACGCCAACCTGAAAATCGTCATCGTGAAGATGCGCAACGCCCGTCACCTTGACGCGACCGCCGTCATGGCGATTGAGGAGTTGCTCAAGTTCATGCATGAGCACGACCGGCATCTGCTTTTCTCCGAATGCAAGAAGGACGTCATCCGTGTCTTTAAAAACTCCGGCCTGCTCGATGAACTCGGGCGCGGCCACGGCGTCTTCCCCGACACCCCGCACAACCCGACCAAGTCCACCGCCAACGCCCTCAAGCGGGCCATGGAAATCATGGGCGGCCAGCAGGCCGACATCAAAATCTACGTCAATCCCGGCAAGAAAAAGTAGCCGCTCGGCTTCTCTCCTTATTTATCTCCGGTGCTGGCAGTTCTGGTTCCTGCGAAGGAACGAAGTTCCGTTTCAAAAGTTTTTTGGGGAGCGGGCGAGAGGGTGTTTTTTTCAAAAAAACACCCTCTCGCATAAACCCACAAAGCGATTAAAAAACGGCCTTATTCTTCGCGCAGGCGGGCTTTCATGCGGGCGCGGGATTCCTCGCACAGGCCGAGTTCGGAGAGGGCTTCCTCGCAGCACTCGGGGTGGTTCTCGACTTGCGAGCAGACGGCCTCGATCTGTTGCCGGTAGCGGTCGGTGTAGCAGCAGCAGCGGCACAGCAGGCGCAGCTTCAGCTTTTCCCAAAAGCTCAGGTGGCGTTCCCGCGACTCGGAAATGAGCCGCGTGGCATCCCGGCAACTCAGGCCGTGCTTGAGGAAAAACTTGAGCATGTCTGGACAGGAAGGGCGGACGTTTATGCCCGGAAAGAAGCAAATGATGCAGGTTCTATGTCGTCAGGAGGGGCAAATCCTTTCAAGTTAGAGAGCCTTACATGCAATCGCTGCTCGATATTCTCCAGAAAACCACCGCATTTTTCCAGCAAAAAGGCGTGCCCCAGGCGAGGTTGGACGCCGAGCTGATCCTGGCTCATGCCCTCGGCTGCCGACGCCTGGACCTTTACCTGCAATTCGAACGCCTCCTCAGCGACGACGAACTGGCCGCGATGCGTCCGATGGTCGCCCGGCGAGGCAAGCGCGAGCCCTTGCAGTACATCCTCGGGGAGGCACATTTCCACGGGCTCGTGCTCCGGGCTGACCCGCGTGCCCTCATTCCCCGCCCGGAGACTGAGGAGCTGATTGAGCTACTGGCCAGTCGTTTCGCAGCGGTGCCCCCGGTCTCGATCTGCGACCTGGGGACCGGCACCGGCGCCATCGCCCTGTCGCTGGCGACGGTTTTTCCGCAAGCGCAGGTCACGGCGGTGGACGCCTCGTCCGCCGCTTTGGAGCTGGCCACGGAAAACGCCCGTGCCGCCGGGGTGGCCGAGCGGGTGCGATTTGTCGAGTCGGACTGGTTCGGGGCGCTGGGCGGGGAGCGCTTTTCTCTCATCGTCTCAAACCCGCCCTACCTGACTGAGCAGGAGTGGGAGCAGGCCGAGCCCGAAGTCCGTGACTGGGAGCCGCAAAGCGCCCTCACCGCCGGTCCCGACGGCTTGGACGATTACCGCAAAATCATCGCCACCGCTCCAGCCCATCTGGATGCCGGTGGCTGGCTGGCGTTGGAGACAGGGATCGCCCAGCACGCGGCATTGGAGGAGTTGGCCCGTGCGGCTGGGTTCGCCGAGGTCGAGAGCCTGCCAGACTTGAGCAAGCGGGAGCGGTTCTTCCTCGCCCGGATGGGATGTTAAGGGGCCGGTTGCCACCCGGCCCAGCCCCGAAAACGAGTTTTTCAACAGGTCCTGGTGCAACCGCTAGCCGAGGCGGTCAGTGGCGACGTGGTACTGGGGGTCTTCGGAGAGGTTGACCTCGACCAGGTCGCCGGCCTTGTCGAGCAGCTTGCGGCACTCGGGGGAGAGGTGGGTCAGGTGCAGGCGTTTGCCGAGGCTGCGGTATTTTTCGGCCACGGTATTGATCGCTTCGAGGCCGGACTGGTCGTAAACGCGGGTGAAGTAGAAGTCGATGACGACCTCTTCCGGGTCTTCACGGGGATTGAACAGCTCCTTGAACGAGGCAACCGAGGCGAAAAACAGTGGGCCGTGTAGCTGGTACACGCGTGCGCCTTTTTTGTCCGGGTAAACTTCCGCGCCCAGGTGGGTGGCGTGCCGCCAGGCGAAAACCAGCGCCGAGATAATTACCCCCAGGATGACCGCCGAGGCCAGGTCGTGCATGACCACGGTGTAGCCCGCCACCACGACCATGACGAGGATGTCGCTGAAAGGGACCTTGCGGAACATGCGCAGGCTGGCCCACTCGAAGGTCCCGATTACGACCATGAACATCACCCCAACCAGCGCCGCCATCGGGATCATTTCGATCCACGGGGCCAGCACCAACACGAAGGACAGCAGGCAGACGGCGGCAGTGATGCCGCTGGCTCGCCCGCGCCCACCGGAGTTTACGTTGATGAGCGACTGGCCGATCATGGCGCACCCGCCCATGCCGCCGAACATCCCGCACACGATATTGGCCAGGCCCTGTCCGACGCATTCGCGGTTGCCCCGTCCGCGGGTCTCGGTGATTTCGTCGATCAGGCTCAGCGTCATGAGCGACTCGATCAGCCCGACTCCGGCCATGGTCAGGGCAAAGGGCAGGATAATCCAGAGAGTCGCCAGGTTGAACGGCGGGAGGATGTCGTACTGCCCGTCGAGAAAGAACAGCTTCGGCAGCCCGGCGGAGATCCCGCTCTCGGCCTCGACGGTGGCGGCGACCTGCGCGGCGATGGCCGCATCCGGGGCCTCGGGGCCGAGCTCCTGGCGGGCCTCGGTAGTGGCGCGGGCGGTGGTGTTGGTCCGGAGCATGTCGCCCACCGTCAGCAGTGCGTGGGGCTGGTTCTGTGCGGACCAGCTTGCCGGAGCGGCCTGGTTGATGGCGATGGACAGGCCGGTGACAACGAGGATCGCGGCCAGCGAGGCCGGGACGGCGCGGGTCAGCTTGGGCAACAGCCAGATGATGAGCATGGTCAGTCCGACCAGCGCGAACATCAGGATCAGCGGCGCACCAGCAAGCGGGATCAGCGCCCCGGCGTCGTTGACGGTGTTGAAGCTCCCGAATTGGGCCATGAAAATCACGATGGCCAGCCCGTTGACAAAGCCCAGCATGACCGAGTGCGGCACCATACGGATAAATTGCCCGAGCTTGCCGATCCCGGCCAGTATCTGGATGACTCCGCAGAGGATGACGGCGGGAAAGAGGTATTCGACGCCGTGCAGGGCGACGAGGGAGACGATCACGACGGCGATGGCCCCGGTGGCCCCGGAGATCATGCCCGGTCGCCCGCCAAAGACAGCGGTGAGCAGGCCCATGAAAAAGGCCGAGTACAGCCCGATGATGGGCGAGACCCCAGCCACGAAGGCGAAGGCGATGGCCTCGGGGACGAGGGCGAGAGCGACAGTCAGGCCCGAGAGCAGATCGTCCTTGAGGTTGGCGGAGCGTTTACGGAAAAAATTGAGCATGGTCTTCCTGATTTGAATGCGCCATCGGGGTAAGGCGCGGCTTGCGCTGGACAGGGCCAGCGGCTTGTGGGCCGTCAAACAAGGAAGCTAAAGCAAAAACGAGGGGAACGGGGAGGCTGGGGAAGCGGCTGCACCATGTAAAGCCTTTACCCGGTTTTTTTCGCGTTTTTGGGGCCGTTACGTGTCGCACGGACGATAAGAGCCTGCGCCTCTGCCCGGCCTGACCACGGCTAACTTCACCGCTGAGGCTGGTCCGCCGGACCCGGCTTAGCTGCCCATGCCGAGCGCGTCCCAGAGGCCGGACATCTTGAAGACCTTTTTGACCTGCGGATCGACGTTGGTGATTTTCAACCGCTCCTTGCCGACGCGCTTGTTGACCGTCAGTACGATGCGCAAAAAGGAGGATGAGGCGAAGGTGACTTCCTTCATGTCGAAATGGACGACGCTTTCGGTGGCCTCGATCTTTCCGATCAGGTCCTCCTGGATTTGCTGGCAGCGTTCGGCGTTGAGCGGGCCCATGAAGGCGCAGACCAGCAGTTTTTCACCATCGGAGAATTGAACGACGTCGGAAGGCATACGCCCCTAGATTTGCGAGCGAGCCGCTCAAGTCAAGCGCGGGATGTAGCCGATGGGAATGGCTGAATGGTTAAACGGCTAAATGGTTAATTGTTAAGGGCTGGGTGCCGGACGTTGGAAAACTGCTATTCTGGCATTAAACCATCCATCTCTGGCCTATGTTTTTGCCCCAGGCAAAAACAGCCGGATGCGGAGCATTCAGGGGCCAGGGCATGCCCCGGCTAGACTTCGCTGCGGGGCGGAGGATTGAGAGCGCCGATGGCGTCGAGGACGCCTTGGCTGATCCGCTGGAAGCGCCGGGGGGCGGTGTCGCCGGGGTCAAGGTCAGCCACGTCGAGGGCCGGGCCGTAAACGACGCTGATCCGGTTTTTCAGGTCGGGCAGCTTCTGATGGCGACTGAAGACCCGGAAGCTCCCGTGGATGCGGGCCGGGATGATGGGCACCTTCGCGCGGACCGCGATCATGCCCACGCCGGGGCGGGCTTCGCGCAGGTTGCCGTCGTCCGAGCGCGTGCCCTCTGGGAAGACAAGCAGCCCGCCGCCATTACGCAGGACTTTAAAGACTTCGCGAAAGGCCTGGAGGTCGTTGCCGCCGTCGCGGTCCACCGGGATGGCGTGGCACTGGCGGATGAGGTTGCCGAACTTCCCCACAAAGAGCGTGCTGCGGGCGAAGTAGTGCAGCTCGCGCGGGCAGGCCGAGCCGAAAGCCGGAGGGTCAAAAAAGCTGGCGTGGTTGCCCGCCAGCAGGAACGGCCCGTCCTTGGGGATGTTCTCCTTGCCGTAAATCTCCCAGCGGGTGAAGTAGTCGAAAATGAAGTGCGAGAGCGCCCAGCCCGCACGGTAAACGGGATTTGTGCCGGGGTTTTTCATGCCACGACGGGGGAGAGGCCGGTGGTTTGCTCGATGGCTTCGGCCAGCAGGTCCACGACTTCGTCAAGGGTGAGGTGGGAGGTGTCCACGCGCTGCGCGCCCTCGGGGCAGCGCAGCGGGGCAGTCTTGCGGGAGGAGTCGATCCGGTCGCGTTCGGCGATGGAGTCGGTCTGGCCCTCCCTGGCGCGGCGGGCGGCGCGGGTGGCTTCGTCCGCCTCCAGAAAGAAGCGCAGGGGTGCGTCCGGGAAAATGACCGAGCCGATGTCGCGGCCCTCCATGATGAGCCCGTTGAAGCCCGCTCGGGCGGCCACGGCGGCCTGCGAACGCTGGTACTGGTAAAGGAACTGCCGGACCTCGGGCACGGCGGCGAAGGGCGAGACGGCGGCGTTGACCGCCTCCGAGCGGATATCTTCCTCGCGCGGGACCTGCCCGTCGATGCAGATACGGGCGCTCTGCCCGTCAATTTGCTCACCCAGTTTGAGCCCCTTCAGGTGGCTCTGGATGGCGGCGGCGTCGCCGGGGCTGACCCCGGCCTGCACCAGCGCGAAGGTCACGGCGCGGTAATGCGAGCCGGTATCGACGTGCATCAGGTTGAAACGGGCGGCCAGTCGGCGCGAGGTGGACGACTTGCCGCTGGCGGCACCGCCGTCCACGGCGATTACAGGTGTCTGGGTCATGACGGGCGAAGGTCGTTGAGAACCTCGAAAAAGCGGGGAAAGGTTTTGGCGCAGCAGCCGGGATCGTTGATGGTGATCCAGGGGCGTCCGTCGCCGTGCAGGTTGCGGCAGCCGAGGATGCCGAAGCTCATGGCCACACGGTGGTCGTGGTAGGTGTCGATGGCGACGGGGGCCGTGGCGGTGGCGGCTTTCAGCGCGGCCAGGTCGGGGGTGATGGTGAGCGAGTCTTCCGTCTCCGCGACTCGCTGACCGAGCTTGCGCAGCTCGGTCGCCATGGCGTGCACGCGGTCGGTCTCCTGCTTGCGGGTGTGGGCGATGCCGGTGATGGTGATCGGCTTTTCCAGCAGCGGGGAAATCGCGGCGAGGGTCAGGAAGGTGTCCGAAATGGCGTTGAAGTCGAAGCTGGCGGGAATGTCCCCGGCGGGGGCGCTTTTGGGGGAAACCACGAGGTCTTCGTCCTCGGTTTGGCTGTCCATGCCCAGCGCGGCCATGACTTCGGTGAAGCCGATGTCTCCCTGCAGGCAAATGTTACCCATCCGCTGGAGCCGGAGGCTGCCGCCGGTGACCCACGGCAGGGCCATGAAGTAGCTGGCGGCGGTGGCGTCGGGCTCGATCACATAGGCCGGGCGCGCGCAGTAGTAGCTGTGTTCTCCGGCGAAATGGTAGCGGCCGTGCTCGACCGATTTGGGCTCGGTGCCGAACTGCGCCATCATGGTCAGGGTCATGTCGATGAAGGGCCGCGAGACGGTTTCCCCCGTGAGTTCGACCGTGGTGGGGCCACCGGCCAGCGGGGCTACCATGAGCAGGGCTGACAATATCTGGCTGGAGGCCGAGGCGTCCACGCTCAGGGTGCCGCCGAAGAGGCCCCGGGTCTTGATTTCAAAGGGGAAAAAGCCAGGCTCGCCGCTGAACTCGGGCACGATGGCACCGTTGTGGGTGAGTACGTCGAGCAGGCCCTTCATGGGGCGCTTGCGCATGGCCTCGGAGCCATCGAGCCGGAAGCTGGCGCGGGGCTTGAGCGCGAGCATGGCGGTCAGGAAACGCGCGGCGGTCCCGGCGTTGCCGACATTGATCTCGATGTCGCGGCCCAGGATGTAGCCGCCACGGCCCACGATAAAGATGGAGTTGCCCGCCGGGTCGGGAGAGAGGGTGAAGCCCAGCGCCTTGAGGGCCGAAATCATGATCTCGGTGTCCTCGCTGAAGAGCGCCCCCTCCAGCGTGAGGGATTCGCGCGAGAGGGCGGCCAGGATGAGCGCCCGGTTGGTGATGCTCTTGGAGCCGGGGAGGCTGACGGTGCCCGAGGCCGGGCGGGTGAAGGGGGAGATAGTCAATTGCTCCATGTCAGTGATCAATCGTTGCGCACCGCGTCGCGGTACTGTTTGCCCTTGTCGAGCAGGTTGACGATTTCAAAGGGGTCGTTGTTGGCGATGGCGGCCCGCATCCGCTGCCAGTGCTCCTCGAAGCCCTGCATGGCCCGGAGGATTTCTTCGCGGTTTTCGAGGATAATGGCTTTCCACAGGTCTGGGTCTCCGGCGGCGATGCGGGTCGTATCGCGCAGGCCGCCTCCGGCGTAGTTGCGCCAGGACGGGTCTTTGGCCGCGAGAGTGTCGCACAGGACCGAGGCGAGGACGTGCGGCAAATGGCTAATGTGGGCCACGATCTCGTCGTGGGCCTCGGGGCTGGCGGTGGCGACTTCCATGCCCAGTTCGCGCCAGAAGCGGATAATCTGCTCCGTGGCCTGCGGCGGGGTATTCTCCAGCGGGGTGACGAAGCAGGCCCGCTTTTCAAAGAGGTCTTCCCGGGCGAAGTCCAGGCCGGTCTTTTCCGAACCGGCCATCGGGTGCGAGCCGACAAAGGTCGCCTGCGCCGGGGTGGCGGCGCTGCCGTGGCGGCAGATCAGGCTCTTGGTGCTGCCCACGTCAGTAACGAGCGCACCGGGCTTGAGGGAGGGGGCGATCTCTTCGATCAGCGGCACGATGTTGATGACCGGCACGGCCAGCACGACCAGGTCGGCCTCCGCCACCGCCTCTGCCGCGGTGGGGTAAACGCCGTCGCACCAGCTTTGCTGCTCACACTTGAGACGGGTCTCGGGCCGGCGGGACCAGGCCAGTGCCTGCCGGCACAGCCCGCGCGCTTTGGCTGCCTGCATGAGCGAGGCGCCCAGAAGGCCCGTGCCGAGAACTGTGAGTTTACCAAACATCACCCTTATGTTTCATGCACCGGGCATGGAACAGGCGAGCCAAAATGTGTTCTTTTCCTTTGGAAGGCCTCCCGGAGCGCTTGCCTTTTGACTGGCATTTCCCCGGCGGGCGCCTTTTACTGCGCTTTTTTACCCTGCCATGTCTCGTCACCGCAAAGACCGAAGTTTCTGGTACCGTCACCGTATCCTTTTCCGTGTGATGGCCATCACCCTGGCCATCGTGGTCGGCCTAGGGGCGGCCTATGCCCTTTCCTTGCTCGGCCCGAAGAATATTGATCCCTCCGAGATCAAATACACCCGCGTCAACACCGAGGAGGCCCTCAAGCTGCTTGACGCCAGCAAGACCCTGGAACAGCAGTTTATCGAGATTTCCGCGCTGCGGGAGCCGACGCAGGAGGATATCGCCGTGCTGGAGCAGTCCATCGCCAGGCAGCAGGAGTACAGCCGGGCGATTGGCGGCTACAACAGCGAGGCCAACCAGCGGCTCAAGAGCCTGCAAACGCTTTATCAGGACACGCTGGCCTCCCAGCAGTACCGCGAAAGCCTGGTCGCCGAGCGCCAGGGGGGTAATTACGAGTCTCAGGAGGATGCCGAGATGGCCCTGCGCAACTACCGCAAGGCGGCTGAAATCCAGCGCAAGATCAATGAGGACTTCCCGTTGAGCAACCGGCGCGACGTGGGCCGTCTGGCCCAGCTCGACCGCAAGGTGAACGAACTGCGGGCCGAGCCAATCTGGAAAGCCTCCAACGAGGCCGAACGCGCCTCCGAGGCTGCCGCGAAGAAAGGGGACTGGCCCGAGGCAAAAAAGCAGCTCGCCGAAGCCATCCGCTTGCAAAAGGAGCTGAATCTGGAGTTCCGTGGCCTGCACTACGCCGACGTTACCCGCCTGAGCCGTCTGCAGGTGGACCTGGCTTCGCTCGAATCCAGTGACTTGTACGAGGAAATCCGGCGGCTCGACGCGGAGGGGAGCGAAGCGCTTGAAAAGCAGGACTACAGTGTCGCCGCCGAGAAGCTGAATGCGGCCTCACGGCTCCAGCGGCGCCTCAACGAGGAGCATCCGCAGAGCCGTTTCGCCTCTAATAAGCGCATGGAGGAACTGAGCGATCTGGCGACCGCCTCCGTCAGCCGTGAAGTCGGAGCGGAAATCCTGGGTGAACTGGCCGAGCTGGAGCAGAACCTGCGTGAGCGCAAGGTCTGGCAGGCCGGGGAGATCATTCCGGGCCTGTCGGAGAAGATGGAAGCCTTCCGGCAGACTTATCCGCGCAGCGAGCTTCTGTCCGACACGGACGTGCTCAAGCTGCGTTTTCTCAAGTTCGTCAAGGACGACATCGCGCTGTTGCAGGACCGCATATACGGCCAACTCGTCCCCGTGCCCGGCTCCGACGGTTGGCACATGACGAAGTTCGAGGTTACTCAGGCCCTGTACCACAGCGTCATGCTGAACAATCCCAGCCGCCATAACGGGCCGACCCTGCCGGTCGATTCGGTCAGTTGGAGCGAAGCGTCCGAATTTTGCCAGAAGACGGGCTGGATTCTGGGGCTTCCGGCGCGTCTGCCGATGCGTGAGGAATTTGACGCCTCCGTCGGCACCCTGCGGTATGTGAACCTGGACGAGATTTCATGGAACGCCGGCAACTCCGGCGACGAAACCCACGAGGTCGGCACAAAGCAACCCAATGCCCAGGGCTTCTACGACCTGCTGGGCAATGTCGAGGAGTGGCTGGCCTCGACCGATATTCTCTCCCAGGAAAAGGCCTATGTGGCCGGAGGCACCGCGGAGGATTCCGTGGACGTGCTGGCCGACGTGCCTGTCAACCTGGACAACCCCCGCCGACGGGACCGCATGGGCGGTTTCCGGCTCGCGGTGAACCTCAACACCTCTTCTCAAAATGCCGATGCAGACGCCACCGTCTCAGCCGGAACTCAGCCCTGATGAAAAAAAGCGCGCTGAACGGGCGCAGTGGATCCTCTACGGAGTCATGATCCTGTTTATTGTCGCCCCGTTTATCGTCTGGCTTCTCATCGAAAAAGAGCCTAAATAATTGCTGGTATCTGAACACGGGACGGACGACGGGTTTACCGGCCTGTCCTGTGGGGTAAAGATACGGGCTTGTTTTCTGCATTTCTCCCTGCGGGTCTCCTGATATGAAAAAGACGATTTTCATTATACGGGTATTTTTCTTTATCCTGTGCATTGTCGGGGCCTGGCTGATTCGTTACGCCGCCGGTTATGAAGGGTCGGAAAAGCTCATTCAGTACGTGGGCTTCGGAGCCTTGCTGGGGGCTTTCACGATCTTGACGGATATTTACCTGAAAGGTTTTTCCCTGCGCGGGCTGACGGCGCTGACCTTCGGCTTGGCTATGGGGGCGCTGATCGCGATGTTGATCTCGATCTCGCCGTTGTTCGAAAGGGGCGACCCGGAAATCATCCTTCTGGTGCGCATGAGCCTCTATATCGTCAGTATGTACCTGGGCGCGGTGATCGCCCTGCGCGGGCGGGACGAGTTTAACCTGGTCATCCCTTATGTCCGCTTTGTGCCGCAGAAGGTGGATATGGCCGTCGTGGTGCTCGACACCAGCGCGTTGATTGACGGGCGTGTGGTTGGCATCTGCAAAAGCGGTTTCCTCATGGCGGAGCTTGTCGTCCCGCGGTTCATCATGGACGAGTTGCAGCGCATCGCCGATTCCAAAGACCCGCACCGCCAGTCCAAGGGCCGGAAGGGGCTCCAGGTGCTTAACGAACTGCGCAAGCTCACCCAGATCCCCGTTTCCATCCACGAAAGCGAAGTGGGCTCCCGGCAGAACGTTGAGGATAAGCTCATTTTTGTCACCCGTAGCCTCAAGGCGAAGTTGCTGACCACGGATTACAACCTGGCGCGACTGGCCGAGTTCCAGGGGGTGAGCTGGCTGAACATCAACGAACTGGGCCGTGCCCTGAACACCGAGACCAGCGTGGGGGAAAAATTCGAAATCGAACTGGTCAAGGCCGGGAAGGAACGTGACCAGGCGGTCGGCTATCTCAGCGACGGGTCGATGGTGGTCGTCAACGACGCGGTGGAGATGATTGGCCAGAACGTCCATGTCGAGGTCATCAGTGTGATGCCGTCGGCGGGCGGAAAGCTCATCTTTGCCCGCTTGATTCACTGAAGTGGAGCTACCGCAGGTGAGGGCCTATTAGTAAAAATCATGCTAATGCGCATGGGGGGGCTTTTGAGCTTGTAATAGGGGGTTATCAATAGCTATTTTCAGGGAAGATGGGGCCTGCCCATTCGTATATAATAATTAATCAAAACAGGAGAATAACATGAAGAAGAACAGCAAGAAGGGTTTCACCCTCGTCGAAATTATGATCGTCGTGGTCATCATCGGCCTGCTCGCCGCTATGGCCATTCCCGCCTTCAACAAGGTGCGTGAAGAGTCGCGTATGAAGACCATTACGAACAACCTTCGCCAAGTGGCCGGTGCCGGCCAGCGCTACATCCTTGAAAACGGTGTCGAAACCGTTGAGTACGGTGATTTGGTCGCGACCTATTTCGCCACGATCAAGACCGTGGCGGGCGAAGACTACACGGCTCTCGTGGTTCGCGAAAGTGGTGGCGTCCTGACGGTAGAGATGAACAACGGTTCGCTTGTTCCCTTTACGTACTAACCGCTTGACCGCGTAAATTTCGGCCGCTCATAGTCAGATATGAGCGGCTTTTTTATTTATGGAAGAGCGTAAGAAGCTACTGCTGTTCGTTCTGGTTGGGATGGCCGCTTTCCAGTTGGGGTATTTCTCCTTCGCGGACGCGGCAGTCGTCTCGTGGTTCAGCCATGCCGGGTACTGGGTTATCGCGGTGACATTCGCAGCGTTTCTCTGGCTGGTTTACCGGGGGTACCGGACCTGCTGGCCGCAGGTTCGGGCCTACCTGGGCTCACGGGCGGGGCGGCTTGGCGTGCTGGTGGCGGTGCTTGGCACGGTGGTGCTTTTCCGCAGCGAGCCCTGGGAGTTCAAAACGATCATGGATGAGCACGTCCTCGCAGCCACGGCGATGGGGATGCACGAGACCCGGGAGGTGGACGCGGCCACGCGGATCATGTCCATTAATGCGGTCCCGACCCGGTTGCGTGGTTTTGTGGACAAGCGGCCCATTCTTCAGCCGTTTCTGGTGGCCACGGTTCACGACCTGACTGGCTTCAGGCCCTTGAACGGCGTGTACCTGAATGTGGTGTTGACGCCTTTTATGCTGTTTTTGCTCTACCTTCTGGCCGAGCGAATCGGCGGGGTTGGGGCGGCTGTCGGGGCGGTTGCACTTTTCTGCTCAACCCCCTTGCTCGGTTATATTTGTGGCGGGGGAGGGCTTCAGCCGCTGAACCTGTTCTTTATCCTTCTGACCTGCCTGCTGGGGGGGCTCTACCTGAAGGCGCCGGATCACTGGCGTCTGGGGGCATTGGTCCTCAGTGCCATCCTGCTGGCGCAGTGCCGGTATGAGTCGGTGCTGTTCATCGTGCCGGTGGGGCTGATCATATTCTGGTCCTGGTGGCAGATGCGGCGGCTCCTGGTGCCGTGGACGCTGATCCTGTGCCCGCTGCTGCTGGTCCCGGCGCTGTGGCAACACCGGGTTTTCCGTCTGGCCGGGCATATGTGGGAGATGGAAAAGGGGATGGAGCCTTTTGGCTTGCAGTACATTTACGATAATTTCGGGCGCGCGGTCGGTTTCTTTTTCGATTTCGGGTATCGCACGCCCAACTCTTGGCTGCTGGTGGCACTCGGGGCGGTGGCGCTGCTGCTGTTTGCGGTGTCGGGATTGCGGCGCTGGCGTGAGTTTCCGGAATTACCGGCGTTGACGCAGGCCGGGGTGTTTTTTGTCCCGGGCTTCCTGCTGCTCTTTATCCTGTTGCTGGGATACGGCTGGGAGTTCGACAATCCAATCATCCAGCGCTTGAGCCTGCCTTTGCATATTCCGTTGGCGGTGGCCGGAGCGTATCTGGTTTTTGGTTACTTGAAAGGGCGTACGCTGCACCGCATCGCAACGGTAGTGCTGGTGGTATATTTTCTGGGCTATGTTTTTCCGGCTACTTCGCAACGCCTTTACGGCAGGGGGTATCAGGCGTCCCATGATTTCCGGCTGGCGGACAAATTCATGCGTCAGCATGAGGGGGAGCGCATGCTCGTGGTAGCGGATAACTCCCTGTTCTTCTCGCTTTACGGGGTGGATGTTCTCGGGACCGATATGGCCAATGCCCGCAAGAAGGCCATCAAGTTTTTCCTCCAGCAGCCGAATTCCCCGCCGATCTACTATTACCGGCGTCTGGTCTATGACCCGATGATAAAGGAGTTCAAGCCCAGTTCGGCCGGTTCGCTGGATGACGATTTTGTCACCGAACAGGTGTGGGAAGAGCCCTATTCGGAGTTTCGCAAAGTCGCCTTTGTCCGCGTCTTGGATGTGAAAAATGTCGAGCCCGACAACACCGAGTACAAGGACCTGACCGAGTTTATCAAGCTGTGGGGGCGCAACCTGCCATGACAGTTGGCGATGCCTCAGATGCCGAGGCGACGCATGTCGCTTCGGTCTCCGGGTGCTCTGACCGGACTTACGGCTGGGCCTCGGTGCTGTTGTTTTTGCTGGTGGCGTTTTGGGGGCTGTATTCGCTGCCCGACTACGGCATGAGCTGGGACGAGTTTTTCCGCTGGAAAGGCGGGCAGGAAAAACTTCTCTACTACAAGGTACTCCTGAGTGGCGGCGATGCGCAGGCCGTTCTGCCGAGCAAGGACCTCTATCCCGGCTTGTTCGACCTGACGCTGGCCGCGGCCAATGAGGTGCTGCCCTTTGGCCTGCTGGCACTGGGCCACGGGTTGAGCCTGGCGCTGGGCGTGGGCGCGGTGGCAGGGGCCTGGGCGATCGGGCGTTTGCTGGGCGGAGCGCGTCTGGCCTTTTGGTGCGCGTTCTTCCTGCTCATGATTCCGCGCTTTTACGGGCATATGTTTTTCAACCCGAAGGACATTCCCTTTGCCGCGGGGATGGTCTGGTCGCTGTATTTCCTGCTGCGCTGGGGGCGCTGGCTGCCAACTCCTCGCCTGGGGGCGAGCCTGGCGCTGGGCGTGGCCATTGGCCTGACACTGGCCCTGCGGATTGGCGGGCTGGTCTTTTTCGGTTATGTGGCCGGCTACGCGGGCTTTGTCCTGTTGCGCGAACTGCTGGTCGGTCGCGTTGGCTGGCGGGCATGGATCAGGAGTGTGCTGCGCGTGGCAGTTCACGGGCTGCTGGTGGCGGTGGTGGCGTTTATCGTTCTGGTGCCGTGGTGGCCTGCGATCCACAGTAACCCGCTGGTCAAGCCTTTCCAATCGCTCGGCGCGGTCTCTCAGTATCCGTGGTCGGGATTGGTGCTTTTCCGGGGCGAGTTTATACCGGCGCCGGACTTGCCCTGGTATTATCCGCTGACATGGCTGGCGATCACGCTCCCCGACTTCCTGATTGCAGTGCTGGCGGCAGGCCTGGTCCTGGCCGCCGTGAAGTTCCGCCAGCTCGCCGGGGCGCTTTTTACCGGGCGTGGTTTTCCCTGGGTTGTCGTGGCGACGACGGTGGTTTTCCCGTTGCTGTTCGTCATCGTGCGGGACTCCGTTCTCTACGACGGGATGCGTCATCTGCTCTTTATCCTGCCGCCACTGGCCTGCCTGGGGGCTTTCGCCTGGACGCGGCTGGTCGATGTGCTGCGCTGCGGCTGGCGGATTGTGGCTGGAGTTGTGCTGGCGGTGCTTATGCTGATGCAGTTACCGGTGGTGTATCGGCTGCACCCTTACGAGTACGTTTTCTTTAACCAAGTCAGCGGTGGCGTGCAGTCCAAGGCAGGTCGCTACGAGGGCGAGTATTGGGGGACTTCCCTGCGTGAAGCCAGCCAGTGGCTGATTCAGCACGTACCGGCGGGGAACTGCCGTGTGGCGACATCGGCTCCTCCGCTCATGGCAATCCTCTATCTGCCCGAGCGCTTCCAACTGGTCAGCCCCCGCGATAACCCAGACTTTTTTATCAGCCTGACGCGCCTGAATTATGACCAGCGCATGCCGGGGGAGACGGTGCAGGTGATCGGGCGCTTGGGGATTCCCATGGCTGTGATTAAAGACCTGCGGGGCTTTTCGCCGACTGCTCCCGCGCAGGGGGAGATGCCTTCGGGCTCAGAACTCCCGCTCGAGCTTGAGAGACCTCCCGTTGAGGAGTAACGGGGCGAATTATCCGGGTGGTTTGGGAGCAATCTATCGGTATCGGTATGCGGGGGTGTGCATTGTCTTGATCCGTCAAGCGGGGGGATTCATGATCAGGTTTCAATTCATTTCACTTGTGCTGTCCCTTCGCTCCGTGCCGGACGCCTCTCCATCCGCAACACCTGATCTACCTGCTTTCGTCGCATGCCGCGTCCGCGTATCCTGATTATTGGCCCGTCGCATCCGTTTCGCGGCGGGATTGCCGCGTATTCGACGCTGCTCTACGACACGTTGAGGAAACGCACGGCAGTCGATTTCTTCGGCTATCGGCGTCAGTTCTGGAAATGGCTTTACCCGGGCCGTTCGCAATTGGAACCTGGCCGCGTGAACATGGCGCGCAAGGGAATCGAATACTGCCTGGACACTTATAACCCCTTTAGCTGGCTGCGGGCCGGGCGTCGGGCCAGAGACTACGATGCGGTAGTGTTGCCGTGGTGGGTGGTTTTCTGGGTTCCCTTTTATGCGCTGTTTCTGTGGGCGTCGCGAGGGGGAGCGGTCAGGGTGCTGCTCTGCCACAACGTGCAGGATCACGAAACCGGGCTGCTGACACGGCTGGGAGCGCGGTTTATTTTTAACCGGGCGGATGCCTTTGTGGTGCAGAGCGAGGCCGAGGCTGCCCGCCTGAGAGCGGTGCTGTCGCATCCCCATCCGGTGGCGGTGCATGGGCATCCGAGCTACGCCTTTTACAACAGCGGAGAGTGGACCCGTGAGGCCGCGCGCGAACATCTCGGCCTGGATCGGCGTGACCGCGTTGCCCTGTTTTTCGGTTACGTGCGCGGCTACAAGGGGGTGGATGTGCTCCTGCGGGCGATGGGACGTTTGAAGTCGGACAATGTCCCGCTGCGGCTGCTCGTGGTTGGGGAAATCTGGAAAGACGACCCCGTGTACCGTCAACTGGCCGATGAGCTTGGTCTTGGCGACCGGGTGGAGTTCGTGGACCGCTATGTGGGAATCGAAGAGATTGAGCCTTATTTTAAAGCCGCCGACGTGAGCGTGCTTCCCTACCGTTCGGCCACGGGCAGTGGGGTGCTCCAGCTTGCGTTTGGGATGGGGACACCCGTTGTTGCCAGCGATTTGCCTGCTTTTTCCGAGGCGATGACCGACGGGCGCGAAGGCTTACTCGTCCCTCCTGGCGATGAGGTGGCTCTCGCTGCCGCCCTGAGACGGGTGTTCGGTGACAATCTGCTCCCTGCGATGAGGGTAGAACTAGCGGCGCTGCCCCCGGATGCGAGTTGGGAAGCGCTTGCCGACAAGCTGGAGGCGCTCATCGCCGAGGCCCGTGCCACTCGCTAGAGCGGTTGCGCCCCGTGGGCTAGGCCCGTTCAATGACCTTGCCGCGGTGATCGTGGCTTTGGAAGCGGATGACAAGCTCGCCGATCACCCCCATCGAGATCAATTGGGACCCCAGAAGCATGAGCAGGATACCCAGAAAGAAAAGTGGGCGGCCCGCGATGGGCATTCCCGCGATCAGCTTCATGCAGGAGATATAGAATAGGATGAGAAAGCCGCCCGCCGCCGAGATAAGTCCGAGCCCGCCGAAGAGGTGTCCGGGCCGGTCGAGGAACCGCGTGGTAGCCAGAACCGTGAGCAGGTCGAGCATGCCTTTGATATAGCGTTTCCAGCCGTACTTGGAGACACCGTGCTCACGCGGATGATGTCGGACGGGGATCTCCGCCACGCGGAAACCCTCCGCGTGCGCCAGCACCGGCACGTAGCGGTGCAGTTCGCCGTAGAGGTTCAGGTGGGGGAGGACTTCGCGCCGGTAGGCCTTGAAACCACAGTTCATGTCGTGCAGTTGGACGCCACCGGCCCGGCAGGCCACAGCGTTGAAGAGCTTCGAGGGCAGGCGTTTTTCCAGCGGGTCCTGACGGTCTTTCTTCCACCCGCTGACGAGGTCGTAGCCCTCATCCAGTTTTTCCAGAAAGTGTGGAATCTCCTCCGGGTCGTCTTGCAAGTCCGCGTCGAGCGTGAATACGATGCGCCCGCGCGCCTCGGAAAAACCGGCGGCCAGGGCGGCGGCCTTGCCGAAATTACGCCGGAAGCGCAGGCCTCGCACATCGGGATGGGCGGTGGCCAGTTCGCAGATGGCCTGCCAGGAGTTGTCCGTGCTGCCGTCGTCCACAAAAATGATCTCGAAGCTACCCAGTCCGTGTTCCTGCACGGTAGCGGTGATTTTGACAAAAAGCGTGTTCAGCGTCTCTCCCTCGTTGAGCACGGGGATGATGAAGGAAAGGCTGGGCGTGGGCTGGGCGGCTTCCATGATGCGGTCAGGGCGACGAGTTTTGGGCGCATCATGGATGATTGCAAGACCGGCCTGAGTGATGGAGTAAGCTTTACCGGGTATTGACAGGAGGGGACGGGGAACAATTGCGTTGTCGGCGTTCCGGCAGGGCGGCAAGCTTACCCTCCATGCTCAAACTCGTCCTGCGTCACCGCTTGAAAGTCGCTCTGGTGCTGCTCGCCCTGGTGGCGGCCGTGGTGGTAGCGGTGCTCTGGGGGCCGAATGTGGGCATGGCCGACCTGCTCCGGGCCAAGGACGAGGTCTTGGGCTGGCTGCGGGATACCCCGGCGGCTGTGGTGACGGTGGCCATCGCGGTCCTGCCGTTGGCGGGCTTTCCCATCAGCCCGCTGCTGATCCTGGCCGGGCTTGCTTACGGGGGCCCGGTCGGGATGCTGATCGGCGTCGCCGGGGTGGCGCTCAACAACGCGCTGGGCTACGGCATCGCCGCCTGGCTGCGCGAACCGGTCCGGCGCTGGCTGGAAAGGCGCGGGATGCGTGTCCCGGTGGTGCAGCGCGGAGATTATGTCAAAGTCGTGCTGTTGTTCCGGTTGACGCCGGGCGTGCCCGCGTTTTTGCAGAATTATGTCCTCGGGCTGTCGGGGATTCCGTTCTGGACGTTTTTCTGGGTCTCCCTGCCTCCGCAACTGGTGACGGTGGCGGGATTTGTCCTGACCGGCGGGGCCCTTTTTGAAGGCGAATGGGGCGTGATTGTGCTCGGGGTCAGCCTGCTGATCGTTTTCGGTATTGTCGGACGGTTGATCCACAGTCACCGTAAAAAGAAAGAACTCACCGATGCCGCCGCTGACACAGACGCCCCATGACGATGCTATCCTTTCGGTGGGAGACTTTACCCGGCGGGTTAAGGAACTGCTGGAAACCAACCTGCCGCCCTGCTGGGTGCGGGGCGAGATTTCCAATCTGCGCCGCCAGCACAGCGGGCATGTTTACTTTACCCTGAAGGACGCGCAGAGCCAAGTCTCGTGCGTGCTGTTTCGGGGGGATGCCATGCGCCAGCAGGTGGACCTGCGCGACGGCCTGCAGGCCATCGTGTACGGGCAGGTCAGCGTTTACGAGCCGCGCGGCACGCACCAGCTTATCTGTCGGGTGGTGATGGACGATGGGGCCGGGCGGCTCCAACAGGAGTTCGAGCGGCTCAAGGCCAAGCTCGCCGCCGAGGGGCTCTTCGAGGCGGAGCGCAAGCGGCCCCTGCCGCCGCTGCCGCGTGCGGTCGGCTTTGTCACTTCGCCCACGGGTGCGGCTATCCGCGACTTTTTGAGCATCCTGGCCCGCCGTCAGTGGCGGGGGCGGGTGGTTGTCATCCCCGCCCAGGTGCAGGGCGCGGGCGCGGCGGCGCAGATCGTGGCCGGAATCGAGGCCGCGCAACGGCTTGACGGGCTGGACTTGCTCGTGGTCGGGCGCGGGGGCGGCAGCCTCGAAGACCTCTGGTGCTTTAACGAAGAGAGCGTGGCTCGCGCCGTTGCGGCCTGTTCGTTGCCGGTCATCTCCGCCGTCGGGCACGAGATCGATTTTACCCTGAGCGACTTTGCCGCCGACAAGCGCGCCGAGACGCCTTCCGCCGCCGCCGAGCTTATCAGCAGCGGTTATCTTGAAATCCTGGACCGGCTCGACCTGGCGCGGGACGGCTTGAGTGAGCTCGCAGCGCGGACGCTGGAACGCCTCGGCTACCGGATGCAGTCCGCCCGCGCCGGGCTGGAAAGCCACCACCCGCGCCCCCGGTTGGAACAGGCCAGCCTGCGGCTGGATGACCTCGGAAATCGCCTGCGGGCGAACCTGCGGCATCTACTCTCGGATCGCCGAAGTGTATTGGTGAAATCAATACACGGACTGGCCGCGCACACCCCGCAGGCGGTGCTGAAGCTTTCGGCCGTGCAGCTCAAGTCCGCCCGTGAGCGGATGGGGCGACAGACGCCCGCGGTGCTACGCCAAAAGCGCGAGCATTTGAAACAGCTCTGTACGCGGCTGGAAAACGCCAGCCTGCAGAAAGCGCTCGACCGGGGCTTCGCCGTGGCCCGGGACGAACGTGGCGAACTTGTTTCGGCCAAGGCGGGGCTTCTGCCCGGCCAGCGGCTCGCTCTCGATTTCAAGGACGGGGAAATCCTCGTCCGCGTCGAGGATATGTAGCGGGTTCACCGTCTTCCTTGTGCTCTGGCGGTTTCTGTTTTTAAACCACAGAGGACACAGAGAGCACAGAGAATTTAAGAGGATTAAATCTCCGTGCGCCCTGCGCGTCGTGGTATTTTAGAACCTGTTCCCAGAAAGATTGGAGCCAGAAAAACAACTCCGGGCTTATTTCTTAAATAAACCCTCTGTGCTCTCTGTGTACTCTGTGGTTAAACAAAAACTCGCACAGAGCCAAAGAGGTGAGTCACCGGATGAGACTTGAACCTTCCGGCCTACTCCTCGTCGCTGCTGCCGAGGAGCTTCCACGCGCCGAAGCCGACAGCGGCGATACCCACGACCTTGAGCATGCGCTTGCTGGTGAGTCCTCCGATCGTGCGGCTGAGCAGGCCGAAGGCGAGGGGACGCAGGAGGGGGAGCGCCTTGCGGGCTCCCCAGGCAACCGTGCCGACGGTGGCGGCACGGCGGGCCTGAGGGGCTAAAATGCGCAGATGGTATCCGGCCGCCTGCCTTTCGGCGCGGAGACGTTCTTTCAGCACACTTATTCTTTGCTCCTGGCGGCGGATACCAAACATTGCACGTCTTGTTTAAGTTCTTGCCGGGTCTCGTGGAAGGGGAGCTCGGTTTTTTGAAAAATCCGGGTGAGGAAAAATGCGCAGGCTCCGGCGGCGGCCAGATAGGCGAGCATGCAAAGCCCCAGCGCGAGTAGCCGGTAGTCCGGCGGCACGGCCCAGATCAGGCCCGCCGTGAACGCCACCCCGGCCAGCAGTAGGCTGCCGCTGCCGATCACCACCAGCATGAGGACGGTGGCGAAGCGGGCCCGCTCCAGTCGGAACTCCAGCGCGAAAAGCTCAAAGCGGGTTTCGAGCATGTGCAGGAGCGTTTCGGCCAGGGCACCGACTGATTGTAGCGACTTCATAGCGGGAAAAAGCAGGGGGGCGGTGACGGCGACGGGCGCGGTCAGTCGCGCGCCAGCCGGTCAATGACGATCCCTGCCAGCAGGGCGATGCCGAGCGATTTCCACGGGTTGTCCTTGATGAGCTTTTCCACGGTGTCGAGGGTTTCCTGTCCCTTCTCCTTGGCGACCTGGCCATGCTCTTTAAGCTTTTCGAGACCGTCCTTGAGCTGAGCCTGGACCTGTGCGGCCTTTTCGCTAAAAACTTCCTGCGAGGTTTCGGCGGCGTCCGTGGTGAGCAGCTTCGCGTCTTCGATCAAGGTCTTGAGGTCCGACACGAGCTTGTCGCGGTCATCGGCCAGGGTACGTTCGGAGTCCTTGGTAGCTGTTTTCGTGGGCATGGTTATATCCGTTTCTAATTTAGGTTGGTGAGAGGTCGTTTGGAAAAATCAGTATGTTGATGCAGCATCGCTGCCGATTGGAGTTGGCGGCTTTTATAAAACAGTCAGTTCCCGCGGGAACATGTGCGGAGATGAGATAGCGGGCGGTCGTAGGCAGCGTTCGCAGACATTGATAACTAGTATAGGCACGGTTAGGGAGACTGTCAAGGCGAGTGCCCAATCGCCGGAATAAAGCGAAGATCGCCTGGCCATACAGCCCGTTGGAGGGGTTTTTGCGGACATGCAGAAAAAAACTCCCGGCTTGCGGGCCGGGAGTTTTTTAGAAAAAGCGGGCGGGCTGCCTCACAGTTCGACGGCCTTGCCGCTGGCGGCGGAAGCGTAAACGGCATCGATGATTTTCATCAGCTTGAGCGCCTGGTCCGGGGTGTTGATCGGCTCTTCCTTCCCCTCGATGGCGAGCACGAAGTTCTGCGCCGAGCGGATACGGCCCATGTCCTCGCATGCGGAGGTGACGATGGAGCGGTTGACGGCGTTACCGTGTTCCTGCACGTAGAGTTCGCAGGTGTCGATGGCGGTCGCGTCGATCCCGTCCGAGCCGAAGAGGCGTTCGATCTTGCCTCCGGCCTGGGTCCCCTGGAAGGTGACCGAGACCTCTTCGCGCTTGACCATCTCGGCCCACGAGACCTGGAGGGTGAGTACCTGGCCGGTCTTGAACGTGACCATCCCGTGGGCGGCGGCTTCGACATCGTTGACCACGCCTTCGCGGTCGGGGATGCCCCAGGGGCCTTTGAAGCCCTTGTCGTTGATGAAGTCGTCAAAGGTGCGGGCGAGCACGACGGCAGGCTCGGGGAAGTCCATGAAGTACAGCGCCAGGTCGATCATGTGCAGCAGGTCGATGAGCGGGCCGCCGCCGGAGAGGGCGCGTTGGGTGAACCAACCGCCAAAGCCGGGGATGCCGGTACGGCGCACCCACTTGGCCTGGGCGGAGTTGATGCGGCCCACGGTGCCGTCGCCGATGTACCCGCGCAGCGCGAAGGACTCGGGCCGGGCGCGGTTGTTGAAGTTGAACATGAGCCGCTTGCCCGCCTTGTCAGCGGCGGCGATCATCTGCCCGACCTCACCGGCGTTGAGCGCGGGGGGCTTTTCGCAAAAAACGTGCTTGCCCGCCTCCAGCATCTGGATGGCCAGCGGGGCGTGGAATTTGTTGGGGACGATGACGGCCACACCCTCAATACCGGGGCAGGCTGCGAGCATCGCTTCGGGCGAACCGTAGGCGGCGGGGATGCCCCACTTGTCAGCAGCGGCCTTGGCGGCGGCTTCGTTCAGGTCCGCGATGGCGACGATCTCAGCGCCCGCCGCGCGAAAACCCGCGGCGTGGTACTGGAGCATGCCACCGGCTCCGATGATTCCGATTTGTGTAGGCATAGTAATTAAATGGGTTGGAGTTGCTGGATGGGGGAGGGGCGCGCCGGCAGAAGCGGTGCCGCACCGGATAAAAAGTCCCTAGTCCGGTCGCCGGGACCGGCTCATCTTTTCAGTGTGGGTGAGGATGACGGAGGTTTGCGAAATGATAAAAGCCGCTCCCAGCGCGATCAAGGCGTAGTCTTTTCTGGTTTCCCGGTAGGCTTGGAGTTGGCTGAGGGGAAAGTTTGCTGCCTTTTCGTAGATAGGGGCGTTCAGGTACTCCACAACAGTGGGATGCTGCCGGTTGGCCGCGAAGACCGCGCAGGCGTAGAGCACGAGCCAAAGCCCGGCCCAGGCGGCCAGCGATTGCAACATGATTTTGACCGTGTTCACTTCTTGACGGCTTTCTTGGCAGGGGTGCGGTTTTTGCTGTCGAAGGCGGCGTCGAAGGCCAGGCCGGAGGGCTTGAAGTCGATGCGTTTGACGAATTCGCAGGATTCCTTCGCGCCGTGGAAGCGGTCCATGCGGATGTCTTCCCACTCGACCGAGAGCGGGCCTTCGTAGCCGATGTCGTTGAGGGCGACGATGATTTCCTCGAAGTTGATGTCCCCGTGGCCGAGGGAGCGGAAGTCCCAGTAGCGGCGCGGGTCGCCGAACTCGGTGTGCCCGCCGAAAACACCGACGGTGCCGTCGCCGTGGCCCCACCAGGCGTCCTTCATGTGGACATGGTAGATGCGGTCCTTGAAGCGGCGGATGAACTTCACGTAGTCCACACCCTGATAGCCGAGGTGGGAGGGGTCGTAGTTAAAGCCGAAGGTCTCGCGGTTACCGAGGGCGTCCAGGGCGCGTTCGGCGCTGGCGATATCGAAGGCGATTTCGGTCGGGTGTACCTCCAGGGCGAATTTGACCTTGCACTTGTCGAACTCGTCCAGAATCGGGTTCCACATCTCGGCGAAGTACTTGAAGCCCTCGTCGATCATGCGCGGCGTGACCGGGGGAAAGGAGTAGAGCAGGTGCCAGATGGAGGAGCCGACGAAGCCGTTGACCACGGACACGCCCATGTTGCGGGCGGCGCGGGCGGTGGCTTTCATCGTGCTGACGGCCCACTCGCGCTTTTTCTCGGAGTTGCCGGCGCACTTGGCGGGGGCGAAGCCGTCGGTGCGGGCGTCGTCATTGGGGTCGCACACGAGCTGCCCGGCCAGGTGGTTGGAGATGGCGAAGCAGTCGAGCTTGTTGCGCTTGAGCATGGCGCGCTTCTGGGCGCAGTACTTTTTGTCCTTGGAGGCCTTGAGGACATCAAAGTGGTCGCCCCAGCAGGCCAGTTCCAGGCCGTTGTAGCCCATCTCGCCGGCGGCCTTGGCGAGCTTGGTCAGTGGAAGGTCGGCCCATTGGCCGGTGAAGAGGGTGACGGGTCGGGACATGCGCTAAGCTCCTGGTTGTACTGTTGGAAATCTATGGCCCGGGTCGTGTCTTCAAATGATCTCACGTCAGCCGTAATGTGAAGTCACGCTCCAAGGGGGACAATCGAGACTGCTTTTGTGCAACAAAGGCCGGGGGGATGGCAAACGATTTTGCGGGCCAAGTGTATCGAATTACTCGGAGAATATCGAATTTCTCGGATGAGGAGGCAGAGATTTAACCCGGAACGCGCTGTGACGATAGCCAAGGTAGGGAGAGTTGACGGTTGCCATTGCTGGAAGCTTAGCCATGAGTCAACTCTCTCACTCCTGACATGACGCCCGAATCCAAGAAGCGTTTCACCTGGACCCTCGCCGTGCTGGCCTTGGGGGTGGTGGTGGCCGCGCTCGCTGCCCGGCCGCTGATGCGTGCCTATCGGGAGCACAATGCCCGGCAGGATGTCGCACAGGCGCGTGTCTTCCTCGGTGAAAAGGACTACGAGGCTGCGCTGGAGGCGGCCCATCGGGCCTATGTGGCGGACCCGCTCAACCCCGATGTGGTGCGCACGGTGGCGATGATTTATAACGACATCGACCCGGTCAAGGCCGAGGAATTCTGGGCTGAGGCCTTTGAACTCTCCGGCGATAACAATGACTTGGGCAACTGGGTCTCCGCCGCCCTCAAGGCCGGAGACTTTGAGACGGCCCGCGAGCAACTGGAGGTGATGAAGGCGCGCGGGCTGGAGGACTCGGCCTGGCTTTTTTACAACGGACAGGTGCTTCTGCACGATCAGGACGTGAACGGTGCGCTGGTCGAGGCGCGCAAAGCGCTTGCCCTGAAGCCGACCGACGAGCGCGTGCATTTTTTCTTTGTCCGGCTGACTCAGCTCTCGCCGGATGAGGCCCTGCGCAAGGAGGGGATGGACTACCTCTGGCGGCTGGCCCGGCAGCGGGATACGCTCGGCCTTCGGGCCTTGCGCAATCTGGCCGAGTACACGACCAACACGGATGCCGAGCGGCTGGAAATCATTCGCCTGCTCAAGGAGCATCCTCAGGTCACACGCGAGGATCGCCTGCTCGCACTGCGCCTGGGGTACCAGCTCCCCGGGGCCAACGCCGAAGCGAATCTGGAGCAGGCCGAGCGCTTTTTCGACTTGAGTAGCCCGCTCGACCTCGTGGAACTGGGCCGCTGGCTCAACCTCCAGGGCCGTTATGAGCAGACGCTTGCGCTGATCCCCTCCGATATGGCCTTCGCCCGCAAGGACTTGTTTCTGGTCAGGCTCGATGCGCTGGCCCAGCTCGGGCGCTGGGAGGAGATCGGCGAGATCATTCAGCGCCCGCACGCGCCGCTGGACGAGTTTTTGAAATTCCTTTTTCTTTCGCGGGTTTATTTCGAGACCGGAAAACTCGCCGAGGCGGAAATTACCTGGGACCGCGCAGTGTTGGAGGCCTCGCGCGAGGTGGACAAGCTCTGGTATCTGGTCAAATACGCCCGGCAGCTCAATTTCAACGCCGAGGCGATCAAGGCGCTCTGGCGTCTGGCCGATTATCCGGCGCAGAAGCGCCAGGCCTATGCGCAACTGCTCGTGCTCTACCAACTGGGACACGACACCGCTGGCATGCTGCGCGTGCTCGACCGGATGCTGGTCAGCTATCCGGATAATTTCTCCGTGCTCAATGACTGGGCCTACATTAATCTCCTGCGCAACCAGCGGGTGCCGGAGGCCTTACGGGCCGCCCAGCGGGTCCTGCGCGAGAGCACCCAGCCGTTTCTGGCTCATTACGTGACGCTCGCGCTGGCTTATTACCGGACAGGGGATTTTAAGCAGGCGCTCGACACGCTCCAACCGCTCCAGATCAACTGGGCCGAGGCCCCGGCCAAGTGGCGGGTGGTTTTCGCCGCTATCCTCCGGGCCAACGGACGATTCTCCGACGCCGCGCTCATGCTTTCCGGCGTTCATGCCGAAGACCTGTTACCGGAGGAACTGGCACTTGTACGGGCGGGTGGATCGGCGTCTTGAATGGCGTCATTTTTTGCACATGGGTATTCTATATATGTACGGATCGTAGGTGTTTTTTTAAGGGAGGCAATGGGAGGTATGGTTTTTATCCTGTTGGTTTACAGGTTTTAATGAATTAGATTGAGCCCTATCGGGCGCGGTTGGCATGCCTCGGGCAAAGAGATAGGCATGGAAAGCTTATCTTGGATTAACAGCCCGGTCGAAGGGTTGCTGGTGGGAACGCTGGTGGTGTTCGTCATTGTCTGGCTGCCACTCATGGCCTATGCCTGGGGTGGCAACGTCTTGCGGCTGGGGCTGCTCTGGAGTATCCGGCGGGTGTACCGGGTGCGGGCGCGCGGACTGGAAAATCTCCCCGTCGAGGGCGGGGCGTTGCTGGTCTGTAATCATGTCAGCTACGTGGATGCGCTGGTGTTGGCGGCGGTCTCGCCCCGGCCCATCCGCTTCCTCAGCGCCGATTATCTCCAGCGCAAGCCGCTGCTGGGGGCCTTCTTGCGGTGGGCGAAGGTCATTCCGGTCTCGCCGGAACGCTCGAAGGAAGCCATCCGCACGGCCTCGGAGTGCCTGCGCCGGGGCGAAGTGGTGGGCATCTTTCCGGAAGGACGCCTGAGCCGCGACGGGCGCGTGAACGCGTTTAAGTCCGGTTTCGAGCTGATCGCCCGCCGGGGAGGAGCACCGGTGGTGCCGGTCAACCTCGGGGGACTGTGGGGGTCGATTTTCAGCTTTGCAGGCGGGCGATTTTTCTGGAAACTCCCCCGTAAAATCCCCTATCCCGTCCATATCACGATGGGTTTACCCACCGATCCGCGCACAATGACAGCAGACCAAGCCCGACAGACCGTCCTTGACCTCGGCGTTGACGCCTACGAACAGAAGCCCGAACTTCAGGAGCACCTGGCGTGGCGCTCGCTGCTGGGCCTCAAGGCCAACCTCGACAAGGAACTTATCGTGGACCGGGCGCAGGGGCGTCGCGGCTTCAAGGGCGGGGTCGTGCTCGCGCTCGCGCTCGGGCTGGCCAAGCGCCTGCGCCGCGAGTGCCACGAGGAGCGCATCGGGCTGGTGCTGCCTCCCGGCGCGGCTGGGGTCGTGGGCAACCTCGCCGTGGTCCTGGCGGGCAAGACGCCCGTCAACCTGAACTTCACGCTCGGGCGCGAAGCGGTCACAGCCTGCATTGAGCGGGCCGGGATCAAGACCATCATGACCGTCGGCCCGATCAAGGAAAAGATCGACGAGAAATGCCCCGGCTTCCCGTGGACGGAGAAGCAGATCGACGTGAAGGACGCGCTTCAGGGCATGTCCAAGCTCGGGATCGCCCTGCGCCTGGCCGCCGCGAAGCTCCTCCCCGCGGGCTTGCTGGCCACTCTCTTCGGCGTCCCGCGCAAAGGCGGGCGGGCCGAGGCGGCCATCCTCTTTACCAGCGGGAGCGACGGTGCGCCCAAGGGTGTCGTCCTCTCGCACCGTAACCTGATTGCCAACTGCGTGCAAATCTCGCTCTGCCGCGCCCTGCCGATCAACGAGACCATGCTGGCCAACCTGCCCATCTTCCACAGCTTCGGGTTCACGGTCACGGTCTGGGTGCCGCTGCTGTACGGCTTGCGCACGGTTTACACGCCCACGCCGCTGGACTTCAAGCTGGCGGCCCGCGCCATCCGCGAGGAGAAGTGCGGCATCCTGCTGGGGACGCCGACTTTCTTCCGCCCTTACCTGAAGCGGGTGGACGCCGCCGACCTGGCCTCGCTCAAGCTCGCCATCGCCGGGGCCGAGAAGACCCCGAAGGGCTTTCATCAGGCTTGGGAAGAGCGCTTCCCGAAGTGCTTTTACCTGGAGGGCTACGGCTTGACCGAGACCACGCCCGTGGTCGGTGTGAACGAGCCGGACATCCTCTCCGACAACCCCGACGACTGCGTGATCGGCACGCGTTCGGGCTCTATCGGGCGACTCTTCCCCGGGATGGCGGTGCGTATCCGCAGCCTGGAGACGGACGAGCTTCAGCCTTTGAATCAGACCGGGATCGTGGAGTTCAAGGGGCCGAACGTCTTCGAGGGCTACCTCGACGAGCCGGAGAAAACCGCCAGCGTCCTGCGCGAGGGGTGGCTGACCACCGGCGACCTCGGGCGCGTGGACCAGGACGGGTTCCTTTACATCGAGGGGCGCATCTCGCGCTTCTCCAAGATCGGCGGCGAAATGGTGCCCCACGGCACGGTCGAGACTGCTGTGGCCCGCGCCCTCGGGGTTGACGACAGCGAGATCCCGCTCATCGCGGTCTCTGCCCGCCAAGACCCGGCCAAGGGTGAGGCGCTCGTGCTGCTGGCCGCCATCGACATCGACCGCGAAGCCCTGGCCCGCAGTCTGGCCGAAGCCGGCCTGGCCAATCTCTGGATCCCCCGCGAAGTGCGCCGGGTGGAGGAGATTCCCACCCTCGGCTCGGGCAAGCTCGACATCAAGGCCCTCAAGGACCTCGCCAACACGAAAGTTTGAGCCGCGACAGTAGCCGCGCTTCGGCCTCGGTCATTCAAGGCAGAAATTTAACAGGAAGAGCGGAAAGAGCGCTAAGAAAGACCGGAGGCATCTGCTTCCTTACTTTCCGGCCTTTCTGTTAAATCTCTTAATTCTCAAAATGAGCGATGATTCGTATTCATTGCCTCTTTGAACTTTAAGTAATATAAATTGCTATGAAATCATTTTTTAACAAAACCCATTTTTACAATACCGACACGGTTTACCCCTCAAGGGGCGGTCTGGAAGAGTTGCTCGACCTGCGTACCGGCGACGTGATTTTTACCCGGATCGGGGGCTTCCTCTTCGGTCGTGTGGCCGAGGCGACGGGGAGCTGGACTTCGCACGTCGGCGTGCTCCACCACTGCGAGGACGGGCGCTGGTGGGTGGCCGAGAGTGCGGTGCCTCGTGTCCGGTTGACCCCGCTGGAGAAGTTTGTCGACCGCTCCGAGCGGGGACGCTTCGAGATCCGACGGCTGCGCGAAGGACTCAGCCCGGAGCAGGAGCGGCGGATGGTCAAGGCGGCGTACCGGCACTTGGGAGTGTGGTACGACTTCGGATTCAACTTCGACTCGCGCCGCCAGTTCTGCTCGAAGTTCGTGGACGCGGTTTACCGTGAGGCGGTCGGTTTCGGCGTCGGGCGGGTGGAGCGGTTCTCCGCGCTGCTGGCCCGCCAGCCGAAGGCCGCGCTGGGCTTCTGGCGCTGGTGGTTCGCCGGGTGGATTCCCCTGCGGCGGCGCACGGTCAGCCCGGCCAGCCAGGCCGGGGACCCGCGCTTTGTCACCGTGGCCGAAGGGATAAAAGATCCGTCGCCCGCTGGGCGTAGTGAACCGTGCTGGCGGATTCGCCAGGGAGGGGAGTGGGCAGCGGAGGCGCTTGCTCCGGCTGCAGGTTTAGTCGGGGTGGCGAGGAGTGGAGAACCTGCCGGGTTCGGACCCGGGGAAACAACCGCGCCTGCCCGGCACATGCTCGGTACTCCTCGCGAGTCTGGTGGGTCAGACACATCGGGTAAACCATTGCCGGGTGGCGTGCTCAGCCTTGCCGGGGCGGACGGGAAGCGTTTGGCTCTGGAAAGGATTTCCATATGATCGGCCCGAAGCAGATACGTCACGTCAGCCTGCCGCGCGAAGGCGCGCCGTTGGTCGTTTTGTTGGGCGGCATCGGCCCGAACCCGCATGTGCCGGGGCGAATGGGACGGGCGCTGTACGCGGCCGGTTACGCGGTGGAGGCGATCCATTACCCCTCGACCCGCCACCCGATCCGCGAACTGGTGTCCGAACACGTTGGCCCGGCGCTGGCCAAGGTCAACACCGCCCCGGCACGCCCGTTGCATTTTGTCACCTTCTCGATGGGCGGGATCATCCTGCGCGAACTCCTGCGGGCGGCTCCGCCGGAGAATTTCTCTCGTGCCGTCCAGGTGGCCCCGCCCAACAACGGCAGCGAGGTCGCCCAGTTCCTGCTCAACTGGAAATTTTACCGCTGGATGTTCGGCCCGGCGGGCGGGCAACTCGGGCAGGGCGACGAGTCTTACCCGAAACAGCTGGGGCCGCTTCCACCCGGTGTGGGCGTGATCGCCGGGACGCGCTCGTTCGATCCGTGGTTCTCGTGGATGTTCAAGGGGCCGCACGACGGCAAGGTCGCCATAGCCAGCGCGCAGCAGGACGGGATGGCGGACTTCGTGACCGTGCCCGCCGACCACTACCTGATCCTCGGCCACCGCGATACCATCCGGCACACGCTGAACTTTTTGCGCGAAGGAAAATTCTGAACGTTTCCGGTTCCGTCCCCGGCCTTCACGTCCTGGCGTGATACGCCGTGTGCGCGCCATCTGTTCGGACATAGGGATAACCCGCGCTTGCTTTCTGTAGGGGAATGCCCTTGGATGGACAGGATACATGCGGGAGAGCCTTCGCAATCGTATCCAGCGGCGTTTGAACGACATCGAGCAATTCACGATCGATGTCATCTATGACCGTCGCCACGGACTGGCGGAAACCCTTTATGGCGGGTTTCTGCGGGCACTCTCGTGGCTGTTTGGCGGGATCGTGCAGACGCGCGGCTGGCTTTACCGCAACCGGATTTTCCGCGATCAGCCGCTGGGCTGCCTCGTCGTGGTGGTGGGCAACCTCACCGTCGGCGGCACTGGCAAGACCCCCGTGGTGGAGAAGTTCGCCCGCTCGCTGCAGGAGCGCGGGCGCAAGGTCGCCATCCTCTCGCGTGGCTACCGCAGCAAGCCCGAGCGCAAGTACCAGAAGTTCTGGCGATGGCTGACGCACCGCGAGCCGCCCCCGCCGAAGGTCGTCAGCGACGGCAAGGACGTGCTGCTGGGCTCCTGGGAGGCCGGGGACGAGCCCTTTATGCTCGCCTGCAACCTGCCCGGCGTCGTCGTGCTGGTGGACAAGAATCGCGTCAAGGCCGGGGAGTACGCGATCCGCAAGTTCGGCTGCGACACCCTCATCCTCGACGACGGCTTCCAGTACATGCCGCTGCGCGGCCAGCTCAACCTGCTGCTGGTGGACAAGAGCAACCCCTTTGGCAACCAGTGCATGCTCCCGCGCGGTATCCTGCGTGAACCGGTCTCGCACATCCGCCGGGCCAGCTACGTCTTTTTAACCAAATCCGATGGCGAGCCCGACCCCGAACTGGAGCAGCTGATCCGCCAGCACAAGCCGGACGTGGACCTGATCGAGTGCAGCCACCAGCCGCAGTACCTCAAGCAGGTTTTCGGGCAGGAGACCCGCTCGCTCGACTCGCTCAAGGGCGTGCGCGTGGCCACTTTCAGTGGTATCGCCGTGCCGGAGAGTTTCGAGGCGTTCATCCGCCAGCTCGGGGCCAGCATCGTCCACAACCAGCGCTTTCTCGATCACCACCGTTTCACGCCGTTCGAGCTGGACCAGTTTTTCCGTCACGCCCGCGAGGCCGGGGCCGAGCTGGTCGTGACCACGGAAAAGGACGCCGTGCGCCTCGACCGCGACCACATCCCGCACGAGGTTCCTTTCTTCTACCTGCGCCTGGAGGTGGGGATTCTCAAGGGTGGCGAGGACTTCGACGCCGCCGTGGCCCGCATTTGTTTTCCTAAAACCGACCTCAAGGCCACCCGCTCGCCGTTTTTCTCCTCGCGCAATGGCCGGGGACCGGGCGAGGAATCTGGTGACGGCGGCGCGAATGCCCCCGCCGGGGAGACGTCTCCTGATGACGAGATTCAGGCCCGCGCAGGTTGAGGGGAGGCCATCGGAACCGTTGCGAGAAACCGCCGTTACGGGGCGATCCCCTGAGAGATTATATGCACGAGCATTAGCCGATGTTATTTTGCTCTCGCATGGGCAGTGGAGGCACTTTATAAGGCCGCCTGTTTCTTTATACGGATATGACTGCTGACACGCCAGAAACTACTGCCCCCGCCGCCGAGAGCACCGCTCCGGTACGCGACCTCGAAATTAAAGACGCCCAGATCATTTTCAACAGTGTCTGGAACGACCTGGAAAAAGAACTCGGGGCCGACAACCTGTGCTTCCCGAAGGAAATTTTCTGGCTCAACGGCGCGCCCGGTGCCGGTAAGGGCACCCACACCCGCACGGCCATGCAGTACCGCGACTTCACCGAGTCGCCCATTGTGGTCAGTGACCTGCTCAAGAGTCCCGATGCCCGCAAGCGCATCGACGCCGGGCTGCTCGTGGGCGACCGCGAAGTGACCGATCTTGTCTTCCGCGCCCTGCTGGAGCCCCGCTACAAGAGTGGCGCGGTGGTGGACGGCTTCCCCCGCACCAAGGTCCAGGTCGAGTGCCTGAAGATGCTTTACAACAAGCTTAACGAGTTGCGCTCCAGCCACATCAACACCCTGCTGGCGAGCCGTTTCCCCAAGCCGCATTTCCACATTCTGGTGCTCTTCATCGACGAGGATGAGAGCATCAAGCGCCAACTGCTGCGCGGTCGCAAGGCTATCGAGCACAATCGCGAGGTCGAAATATCCGGCGTGGGCCGGAAGGTCGAAGTCCGCAAGACCGACCTCGACGAGGATGCCGCCCGCAACCGCTACCGCACCTTCAAGGAGCAGACCTACGAGGCGCTCCAGTCGCTGCGGGATGTCTTTTTCTACCACTACATCAACTCGCAGGGCACCATCGAGGAAGTGCGCCAGCGCATCGTCAACGAGCTCAAGTACCAGAGTTCGCTGGAGCTGGAAGAAGCCACCTTTGACCGGATTTCCACCATTCCGCTGGCGACATCCATCGTTGTTCACGCCCGGCAGGAACTGGTCAGCCGCCTCGACAGCTACGAGCAGCACGAGCCCGAGCTTTTCGGCCGCGTGGTTGAGCTGGTGCGCGAAAAGTTTATGCCGATCATCATCCGGCATGCGATTTCTGGCCGTGCCATCGTCAACAGCGAGGCCGACGTTTTCGACCATCCGCTGGCCTCGGCCATGCTGATCGACATCTTCTCCGAGCGCGGTTTTTACGCCACGGTGGACATTCAGCGTGAGGAGATGCCCGACGCCGTTGACCCGAAGACCTTTAAGATCACGACCCGCCCCAAGCGCGTTGTGCGCGTCCACATCCGCTTCCCCGGCAGCGAAATCCGCCGCGGCTAGGGCGGGTTGCACCCGCTGGCAATGAGGGGGGCGGGGCCCCCCTACGCGCCCAGAAAGGGCGCTACCCCTGGGTCATTTGAGAGTTTGAAGGTTTGAGAGTTGGGGCGGGGAGTAGTCCCGCTATGGGGGCGTCCGCATGGTCGGGTGTACTGTTGCGCTCCGGCCTTGCCTTGGGCGGGCGGAGGAATAGATTTGTCCACGTGGCCTAAAGCCTTTGGGCTCGGATAGCTGGACGGTAAAACATCCGCCGAACTTTCAAACCCTCAAACTTTCAAACTTTCAAACTCTTAAACTTATCTCCGATGGATTCCCGATACGAAGAACTCGCCACCGTGCTGACCGGCTTTTCCTGCTCGCTCAAGCGCGGCGAACACGTCCTCATCGACGCCTTTGACATCCCGGCCGGGATGGTCGTGGCGCTCATCCGCGCCGCCCGCAAGCGCGGAGCCGTCCCGCATGTGCTGGAGCACAACGCCCGTATCCAGCGCGAACTGGTCATGAAGGGGACGCCGGAGCAGTTCGCCGGGCTGGCCGAGATCGAACTGGCGCGGATGAAGAATATGGCCGCTTACATCGCCGTGCGCGGCTCACATAATATTTTCGAGTCCAGCGACGTGCCCTCGAAGCAGATGACCGCGTACATGCACGCCATGAAGCCCGTACTCGACCACCGCGTGAACCACACCAAGTGGGTCGTGCTGCGCTGGCCCACGCCCGCCATGGCCCAGCAGGCCATGATGAGCACCGAGGCGTTCGAGGATTTTTACTTCCGCGTGTGCACGCTCGACTACGCCCGCATGAAGCCCGGCATGGCTGCCCTGAAAAAGCTCATGGAAAAGACCGACCGGGTGCAGCTCAAGGGACCCGGCACGGACCTGAGTTTTTCGATCAAGGGGATTGCTGCCATCCCCTGCGGCGGTCAGTACAACATCCCCGACGGCGAAGTCTTCACCGCCCCGGTCCGCGACAGCGTAGAGGGCGTCATCAGCTACAACGCGCCGACCGTTTATCAGGGCGTATCCTTTGACAACGTGCGGCTCGTCTTCAAGCAGGGCAAGATCGTCGAGGCCACCTCGTCCAACACGAAAAAGCTCAACCAGATCCTTGATTCCGACGAAGGGGCTCGCTACATCGGCGAGTTCGCCATCGGCTTCAACCCCTACGTCACCGAGCCCATGCGCGACATCCTCTTTGACGAGAAGATCGCCGGCTCCTTCCACTTCACCCCTGGCCAGGCCTACGAGAACGCCGACAACGGCAACCGCTCGCAGGTCCACTGGGACCTGGTCAACATCCAGCGCAAGGACTGGGGCGGCGGCGAAATCATCTTCGACGGCAAGGTCATCCGCAAGGACGGCATCTTTCTCCCCAAAACCCTCCACAAGCTCAACCCCGAGTACTTGATGGGGAAGTAGGGAAAAGGTCACAAAGCACACGAAGGAGACACGAAGCTCACCAAGAGCTTTATAAAGCTTCGTGCTCTTTGTGTCTCCTTTGTGATCTTCGTGACCCATTAAAAAGTGATGACCGATTCCGCCCACAGCCTGCGCGCGTTTATCAACGCGCTGCCCAAGACCGAAACGCATCTGCACATGGAGGGGGCGCTGCCGTGGCGGCTCCTGCAGGAGCTGGATGGGATCAAGTACGCGGCCACGCCACCGTCATGGGAGGGGCACTTCAAGTTCCGCGACTTCGCGCACTTCGACGAGCAGTTGCTCGGGCACGCGCTGGCCTGGTACGTTTCGCCCGAGCGATACCATGAGGCGGCAAAGGTGGTTTTTCGTGAGCTTCAGGAGCAGAATGTGCACTACGTGGAAACGAGTTTCGCCAGCGGCGTGATCGAGTTCCTCGGGGTGGACGGCAAGGGCATCCTCGACGGCCTGTTGGCCGCCGTCCCGGAGGGGATGGAGGTGCGGATTTTCATGGGCATCCACCACGGCGGCATGAACGAAAAAATGCTTCCCGTGATCGAGGAGGCGCTCACCTGGGACGGCTTGGCCGGGATCGACCTGCACGGCACCGAGACCCTGCCTGTCGATGAAATCGCCCCGCGCCTCTGGCGTGAGGCCCGCGAGACGGGGAAGTTTACCAAGGCGCATGCGGGCGAGTTCTGCGGGGCGGAGTTTGTCCGGTACGTGATCGAGGAACTCGGTGCCCAGCGCATCGAGCATGGCGTACGCGCGGTCGAAGACCCGGCGGTGCTGGCGCTTATCCGCGAGCGTGACCTCACGCTCGACGTGTGCCCGATCAGCAATGTCAAACTCATGCCCGGCATCACCCGCGACAACCACCCGATACGCGAACTTTTCGACGCCGGGGTGCGCTGTACCGTGAGCACGGACGATCCGTTGGTTTTCGGCAACAAGCTGGCCGACGAGTACGAACTGCTCCACGTGCACCGTGGTTTCAGCCGGGCCGAATTGGTCCGCATCGCCCGCAACGGCTTCGAGGCGGCGCTGCTGTGCGAGGAGCACCGGCAGGCCCTGCTGGAGGAATTCGACCGTACCGCTGCTTCGCTGCTCGAAGGTTCCGCCGAGCAGAGAGACTGTCCCGCCGATGCCTGAGCCTATCCCATTCATGGTGCCCGAGGGCGTCGAGCGCGAACGAGCCGACCGCGTGTTGGCCGAGAATTTCCCGAACTTCAGCCGCTCGCGACTCCAGAAGTCCTTTGACCGGGGCGAGGTGCTTTTGAACGGCGAAGCGATCAAAAAAAAGCATCCGCTGGAGGCCGGGGACATCCTCAGTCTCGTGCTGCCGGAGCCGCCGCCGAGCAGCGTCGAGCCGGTGGATCTCGGGATCGAACTGCTTTACCAGGACGAGCATATCGCCGTCGCCCTGAAGCCCTGCGGCGTCATCACCCACGGCGGTCCCGGCATTGAGGTGCCGACCCTCTGCCACGGCATGATGCACGCCTGCGCGGGCAAGCTCAGCCGAGCCTCGGGGGATTTGCGACCGGGGATCGTCCACCGGCTGGATAAGGAGACGAGCGGGGCGATTGTCTTCGCCCGGACGGACGAGGCGTTTTTCAAGCTCGTGGCGGGCTTCGCGGGCCGCGAAATTCGCAAGGAGTACCTGGCCATCGTGACCGGTAATCCCCGGCTCGAATCCGGCACGGTGAAGGAACCCATCGACCGCCACCCGGTCAACCGCACCCGCATGGCCGTGATCGAGGGCGGACGCCACGCCCACACCGACTGGCAGGTGGTGGAGCACTTCGGGCACGCGCACACGCTGGTGAGGTGCTTTCTGCACACCGGACGCACGCACCAGATTCGCGTCCACCTGAGCCACCTTGGGCACCCGATCCTCGGGGACACCACCTACGGCTACCGGCCCCGCCCCGGCGAGAAGGCCCCGCCGCACTTTTTCCTCCATGCGCAGCTGCTCGGCTTTTCCCACCCGATCACGGGGGAGGACATGCTCTTTGAGGCCCCGCTGCCGGACGCATTCGAGGCGCAGGTGGAGCGACTGCGGCAATCTCGTTAAAGATTTTACTCACACGGAGGCACAGAGGCACGGAGAGGATTTTTAACAGGAGGAAGCGGAGAGCGCAGAGGATGCGTGGCCGCGCACGATCTTTTTTATTTATAGCCACGAAAAACCACAAAAATCACTAAACCGCATAGGAGTTATTCACGAGTAATCCTCTGCGCCTCAGCGGTGAAAAAAATACAGCACACCCGGCTTACGGGTTCTGCGGAGGCGGAGTCTGCGGCGTGCGCACGATGATGGTCGAGTTACCGGGGTAGCCGCCCTGGTAGTAGGGGGAGCCGCCGGAGGAGTAGCGGAAGTTCACGCTGCCGATGCTGCCGTTGACCTGGACGCCACTGCGGCGGTAGTAGGGGCGGGGGTTGGCGGGGATGACCGTGGTGTTGCCGTCGCTGTTGACGATGACGACGCGGCTCTGGGGATAGGGGTAATAGTAGGCTGGGTACTCGGTCCCGTAAAAGGCGGAGTAGTTGGAGTAGGCGGATTGACGGGCGGCGGCCAGTTCAGCCTCCTGGGCGCTCTTTTCGGCATCCTGCACGCGCTGTTCGAGGGAGTTGATCTTCTGTTGCTGGGCTTTGAGCTGGCTTTCGGCGCGGGCCAGTTCCTCCTGCTCGCGGGCGAAGCGTTCGGCCAGCGGGGTGACAATTTCCGTCACACCGATTTCAGGGAAATCGCGCTGGAAACGCTTCCAGAAGGCGAGTTGCTCGCCGGAGGACAGGCTGAGAAAGGCCGGGTCGCTCAGCTTGTCGTTCTTGAGTTTTTCCCCCTTTTCCTGTTGTCGGGCCTGCTTCATCTGTTTGTGGGCTTCCCACTGGCGGGCGGATTCGGCCTTGAGGGCGGCTTCGCGGTCGAGTTCGGACTGGGTCTTGAGTTCGACCGCAGTCACGACTTGGTTGACCACGGTGACTTTACCTGCCGGGTAAAGATAGAGCGTTTTGTCCGCCAGTTCGAAATACCCCTGCGGCTCGCCGAGGGCGGAAACCATGTCCGCGTAAGTATCGCCGGGGGTAATATCGGCAGCGGGCGCTGCCGTTGTCCAGCAGAGCATAAGCGTCAACCACGCGGTGGCGTAAAGCTTGCCGCCCATCATGGATGAAAATCTAGACCTGTCGGGGGCAAAAGGCAAGCCCGGGCGCGTCGTTTCAGTTGACCTGCGGGGCGGGGTGGGATTGTCTGCTTTTCACATGAATACACCAACGCCGGGAGAGGGACATCGGGCCAGGCTTCGCCAGCGGTTTCTCAAGTCCGGTTTCGACGGGTTCGCCGACCATGAGATCGTTGAGGTGCTGCTGACGCTGTGTATCCCCCGGCGCGATGTGAAAGCCCCGGCCAAGGCGCTGCTCCGGCGTTTTGGTTCGCTGCGGGGAATTCTGGACGCCCCTCCGGAGGAACTGCGCGAGGTGGAGGGTATTGGCGAGGTCGCCCCTGTGGCGTTGCGGATCATCCGGGAGTCGGCTACGCTCTACCTGCGCCAGCGGACCGAAAGCCGTTCCCTGCTTGACGGGGTGGACGAGTTGATCGACTTCTGGCGCGCGCGGCTCGGCGGCCTGCGGCACGAGGTCTTCGAGGTCGCCTACCTGGACAAGCGCTACCAGCTCCTGCCCGACGGAGTGCAGCGGCTGGAGGAGGGCGTGGCCGACCGGACCACGGTCTACCCGCGCAAGGTCATGCAAGCGGCGCTGGCCCGGCACGCGGTTTTCATCGTGGTCGCTCACAACCACCCCAGCGGCCAGCTCAAAGCCTCCTCCGAAGACCTGCACCTGACCCGCAAACTGGTCGAAGCCGCCGACGCCGTGGGGCTCAAGCTGCTCGACCATATCATCGTCACCCCGGACGACGCCCTGAGCTTTCTCGACCAGAAGCTGCTCAAACTGTGAGTCCAGACCAGGCTGTGCGGCCCTGCTGTCTGCCGACCGGCTCAGGCCTGGCCGATGAGCAGCAGGATGGCGACCTGCACCAGTCCGATGATGAACCCGAGGATGCCGCCCAGCCACTCGATGAGCCGGAACTCCCTGGAGGCGACCTGCTTGACCACGGATTCGAGCTTGTCCAGGTCAAACTCGGCGATGCGCTGGCGTACGATGTCGCGGATTTGCAGGTGCTTTTCGAGGTCTTCGGCCAGGGTGGAGCGCATCTTGTCGGCCTCTTCGTGGACGGCGTCCACCGCCGCCTGTTCGATCATGCCGATGGTGCGGTCGTTGATGAAGCTGCCGATGAGCGGAATGGCCTGGAGCTTGCGGCCCGCTTTGTCGCGCACCACGCGCCGGACGAAGGCGTCCAGCCGCCCGGTCACGTCAAGGCGTTCCAGTTCGGTGCGGATGGTGTGCTGACTGAGGACTTCGCGCTCGATGACCTCAGCCACAGTGTCGGCCACATCGGCCTGGCGGCGGGGGATGAGCCCCTGCCATTTGAGGAAAAACACCCTTACTTTTCGCCGGGGGCGAAAGAGCATCTGGATGGCGACCCAGTTGGTCAGCCAGCCGATGAAGGCGGTCACAAAGGGTATCCACGCGAGCGGAAAGATGGCGTCAAGGCTGGGCATGGGCAATAAGGGACCAGTTTCGCACATGCGCGGTTCCCTGACAAGTCCGGCTTGCGGTCCGACTGGACCGGTAGTCAGGGGGAGCGACTTTTCTGGACATGCAGTCCCGGAAAGAAAGCCTCGAACAGACCCTACACGCCTTCGGGTGCGGGTCGGGGCCGGGTGGCCTCGAACTGTTCGCGGTGGTCGTCGGGGAGTTCGGTCACGGGCCAGTTGGCGCGGTCGTGGATGGGGGAGTCGGCGGCGGGCGTCAGCAGGTGGGTGTCCGCGTCGCGTTCCAGTTTCGGGTCAGCCAAGAGCGAGTCCAGGTCCTGTGCACTGGCGAATTGCCACCCGGCAAAGTCCGCCTGAAGCCCGTCGAGCAGCACGGTGCGGGCGGGGTGGGACGTCCACCACAGGTTGCGGCTGGAGTGGAGGGTTTTGTAGAAAAACGGCCACTCGGTGTAGGGGGCTTCGACAAGGGCGGGGGCGGGACGCTCGGGGTCGTTGGCGGCGGCGGCGAAAATATTGTTCCGCCAGGTCCAGTTACCGGTGCGAACGCTGTGCTCGCTCTGGTCGGTCCAGTCCACGACCGGCTGGGCGTCGCGAACGGCGATTTTGAGCTGGGCCGAGAAGTTGTCCACCAGCAGGGAATCCTCCAGCAGCCCGTCGCTGGCGTTGTCCAACAGCAGGCCGACGCTATTGGCTGAGAATTGGCTTGAGCGGATCGCGACCGGCCCCTGGCTGGCCTGGATGATGAGGCCCGGCGAGTGAATATTGCTCAGTGACTTCATCTCATCAAGGAGGAGGCCGCGGTTGTTGTAGTCGAGCCAGATTCCGGCGCAGGCGTTGAAGCCGCTGGTGTGGTGGCGGACGGTGCCACGATGGACGTTGCGCAGGCGCAGCCCCGCGCGGTCCCAGCCGTGGAAGTCGCCCCAGTCGCCGCGCCAGTTGTTCATGGCGGTCAGGCTGTCCTCGACCAGAAGGTTTTTGAAACGCGAGCCGTTGATCCCGCAAGCGCCGTTCTCTGTAGCCTGCACGCGGCGCAGGGTGACGGCCTCGCTCACCGGCTGGAGTTGGCGCTGGATATTGATATCGATACCGTTCCCGCCGTTGCGGAAGGCCCGCACGTCCTCGATCAACACGTTGCGGCAAGAGTCCAGTCGTAGCCCGTCCTGGACGGAATAGGCGAGGCTGAGGTTGCGCAGGACGAGGTTCGGCTTGTCCACGATATACAGGCAGGCGCTGGCGTCCTTGCGGCCGGGGTTGAAGTTCGTGGCAGCCTCGATCTGGCTGTTGGCCGGGGTTTTCCCTGCGGGCAGGCAGGCCAGGACATAACCGTCCTTGCGGTCGCGCAGGTAGCCGTCGTTGACGTAAAAGGTGCCCGATTCCTTGCCTGCCGTGAGTGCTTCCGGGGTCTCGACCATTTTGAGCGGGCGGCTGTCGAGGAAAAGCAGCTCCCGCCGCCGCACGACGTAGGGCTCGTAGCCGGGGCCTTCGGGGTCGCGGGCTCGACTGTTGACGATGCCCGAGGGGCGACTCTCGTTGCCCCATTTGTCAATCGCGGTGACGTAGTAGGCATACTGGTTGTTCTCAAAGGCGGTGGCTGGTTCTACGGAAAAGTCCTCCCACGCGGTCTCCTCAAGCTCGTCGGCCACGAGCCGGTAATCCTGCTCTGTGGTGCCTATCCGCTGCCGGTAAACGCGGTAGGCGACGATGGGGGCGCTCTGATCAGTGGGTGGCTCCCAGCTCAGGGCGACACTGGTGGCCCGGCTTTGGGAGATGAGGCGCTGCGGGGCTTTTTTCCCCTGGCTGGCTGACCAGCTCTGGTCCAGCATAAAGTCCCCCCAGTCGCGGTCCCAGGCGTGCCGCCAGATGTTTTTTTCCGCGTCGGCCAGTTCCCAGCCTTCAGTGAGGACCTCGCTGCCGCTGATAAGGGTGCCGTCGCGGGAGTCACCCTGGATAACCAGCAGTGCGCCGAGGGAATTACCGGGGATGGTGACCGATTCGCGGTAAAGAAAGTCACGCAGGCTGATGAGCACGGGGATGTCGCGCTCCAGGTACTGGATGGCGGCGTTGACGGCGCTCTGGATGGTTTTGAACGGGGCGTCGGTCGGGTCTTCCCCCTCGGGGAGGACAAAGGTCGGGTCCACCCGCAAGTAGATTTGTTCGACGGACTCATTCACAGCCGCGCCGCTCGCCGGTTGGATGTCCGAAAGGGAAACGGCGACCGGTTCGGCTGCGTTCGCTACCGGCAGCAAAGAGAGAAGGGCGAACAGATTGAGCTTAAGCGCGGGGCGCATCACCTATAAGCGGACGAAATTGCCCGGCCCTTAACAAGCTTTTTCCCTGCCGCGCGAGTATCCCGAGTTTTAAGCTTCCGACATCGTTGTGTGATGCGGCAGCATTAGAAATGTCCAGCGCGGCACGCACTGCGGGCGCGGGGCTCGCAGCCCCGGATAAGGCACGCCTTAGGCGCTTTCGGATTCGAGCAGGGAGAGGTGGCGGGTGAAGCAGGCTTCGAGCGTCTGGCGATACTCCCCGGCGTGGGTGTGAAGGGACTCGCGGATGGCTTCGTTAAAGGGGAGGCCGGAGGGGCGGCGTCCGAGCACGAGCACGGAGCCGAAGGTGACATGCAGGAGTTGCCGGCCCACGCGCTCCTCGAAGTAGGCGCTCTCGGGATCAACGGGCCAGTCGCGGGCCAGGGCGGCGACTTCCTCGTCGGTGGTGGAGATGAGAAAGGACGTCTTTTCCTCCTCGAAGTGCTCGGCGGCGTAGTGGGCGATTTCGCGGAAGAGCTCCGGATCCGTGCGCCAGACCACGCGGAGGGCTTCCAGGTAGCTGGTACCGGCCGTTTTCACATGCAGGAGATCGCCGCAGATGCGTCCGATGGAGGGGTAGAGCGAGAACTTATCCGAGCCGCTGTGGACGGAGATCTTGTACGGCCCGAGGGTGCGGGCGATGGCTACATGGCGCTTCAGCTCGTCGTTAAAGGCCGCAATGTCGCCCACATAGTCGATGCCCTTTTCGAACTTGCCCACGAAGCGCGGGGCCAGGCTGATGAAGCTCACCCCCCGGCGTTTGAGTTCGAGGGCGAGGAAGAGGTGTTCGCGGTGGCTGGTGGGAGCACTGGTTTCGTCCACCGCGATCTCGACCTCGAAGGGTCGCGAGGTGCAGTGCTCGGCCACGGCCTGATAGAGACGGGCGCAGGTGGCGGTGGCGCGGGTGTATTTGACGGCGGCGCGCAGGAGGGATTCCTCGTCGAAGGTGAGGGGAGGGCCGTTGTCCACTTCCCACTTTCCGTCGAGGTAGCGGCGTGGCCAGTCACCGGGCAGGAGGCCCTCGGCGGCGAGCTTGCCGGTTTCCGCGCGCAATTCGTCCTCGCTCATGGTGTCGGCGGCGTTGGCCACGCTGGCGCTCGGGTCGAGCGTGAAAAAGGTGAAACCTGCCTTGGCTGTGTGGGCGACATCTTCGACGGTCTTGAGGTGATCGGCGTCCGCGCCCCAGGGGCGGGTGAAGTGGGCGGCCTCGACGGCGGTGCGGGCGGCCTCCACTACCTGGTCGGCACGGCGGCGGCTGCGGGTCAGCTCGCGCATGGACTGTTGGGCGAGCATGCCGTAGAAAGTGGACTTTTCCAGTGCAGCAATGTGCCCCGGTCCGGCCAGGCCGAGCCGGTCACCGAAGCCGAAAGATTTTTTCAATCCGAGGATGACGGGTGTATTCGCTTGAGGCATGGGAAAGTGCTTGGTCTTGACAGTGTGGCGAGAATCCTACACGTGTAAGTTCGCTTGCCGCTGCCTGCGACAGTTAATTCGAAATTCGTGGGTTGGCATTCGTGGTGGTGTTTTTGGTTGAAAATGGCAGTTCCCGGCTCGTTGAATCCGAAAACCGCCCTGTTCGTCCAAAGTATCCGGCTTGCGCCAGCGTTGAAATTAAGAAAAAACCTCCGAAGACTTTCCCAAGCGCCCGATTATGTCAACCCGTCCCTCCAAGCCCGCCACTGCCGCCGCCCTGGCGCGTCATCTGGGACTTTCGCGCTGGACGGTTTCCCGCGTGCTCAACGGCCATCCCGGTGTCCTCCCGGCCACGGTGGAGCGTGTGCAGCAGGCGATGGAGGAACTGGGCTACCAGCCCAACGCCCTCGCTCGCGGCCTGCGCGGGGGCAAGACCGGGACCATCGGCATTTGCTTTCAGGAGATCGAGAGCCCGATTCTGGTACGCAAGAGCACGATCCTGCAAAACCTCCTGCGCGAGCAGGGGCGGCACACGCTGATCGAGCTGACCGACGGTAATCCGGGGCTGGAGGAGCGCATTGTGGGGCATTTCCTGTCGATGCGGGTGGATGGGATCGTCTTGATCGGCTCCCGGCTGAGCGAGGAGGACCCGTCCCTGCGGCATGCCCGCGAGCAGGGGACGCCCGTGGTCTGGATCGACCCGGAAAAGGCCCGCGTCGAGCGCCGCGTCACCCTAGACCGCGCCTACTCGATGAAGCTCGCGCTGGAGCACCTCTATGGGCTCGGGCACCGGCGTTTTGTCAACCTCGGGATCGACCCCACCGACGCCAACGGCTCGGTCAAGTTCCAGGGGCTCAAGCGCACCTGCAGCCGCCTCGGGCTCGACTGGGAGCGTGATTTTAGCCACTTTTACGTGGAGGGCTGGCAGCAGCACGATTATGCCTTCGGGGAGCGGCTGGCTGGGGTGTTTGCTGCCTCCGCTCCATCCGCCACGGCGGCGGTCGTCCTCAATGACCGGGTGGCCATCGGCCTTATGCACCGGCTGCGCCGCAAGGGGTGGGATTTTCCCAAAAACCTGTCCATCGTAAGCTACGACAACAACGACATGGCCGCTTACGCCTGCCCGCCGCTGACGACGATCGACCAGCGGGTCGAGTCCATGATGGAGGCTGCGGTCGAGATGCTCGATGCTTTGGTCGAGGGCGGCGAGGCCGCCGCCGCGCTCAAGCCCCGCAGCGTGCGCCCGACTCTGGTCGAGCGCGAGTCCACCGCTCAGGCGTAGCAGGTTTTTTTGGGGGGGGTGGTCTTGGGGCGGCCAGCGTCTTTATTGAATGCTGTCAAAATGTAACTGTTTTGTTACTTAGCCGCGATGGCGGATTTCAGGCGGTTCATACTTGACTCCACCCTACACGTGTGTGATTTTGAGCGTAAATTCCGATATTCATGGCTAAAATACTCCTTACGACCACTTCCTATCAGGATACCCCCGGCCCGCACCACGAACTGCTTAACGGCTCCGGCCACGAGGTCCACTGTGAGCGCGGCCCGCTCTCCGAGCAGCAGATGCTTGAGCTGGTGGGCGACTTTGACGCTTTCCTGTGCGGGGACGACGCCATCACCCGCAAGGTGCTGGAAAAGGCCACCCCGAAGCTCAAGATCATCGCCAAGTACGGCATTGGCGTGGACAAGATCGACGTGGCCGCCGCCACCGAAATGGGCTTGCCACTCTGTTTCACACCCGGGGTCAACCACACCACCGTGGCCGAGCACAGCTTCGCGCTGATGCTGGCGCTGTTCCGCAGCCTGGTCGATGAGGCCAACTATGTGCGCGCCGGGAACTGGAAGCGCCTGACCGGCCACGAGATCATGGGCAAGACCATCGGTATCGTCGGTCTGGGCCGCATCGGCAAGGAGGTCGCCATCCGCGCCAAGGCCTTCGGTTTGAAGATCATCGGTAACGACCTGTACTGGCCCGAGGAGTTTGCCAAGGAGTACGGGATCGAACGGGCCGAGAGCTTTGACGGTGTTTTTGAAAAGGCCGACATCATTTCCCTGCACACCAACCTGACCGAGGAAACCCGCAACCTCATCAGCGCCGCTTCGATTGCGAAGATGAAGGATGGCGTCGTCATCCTCAACTGTGCCCGGGGCGAGCTGGTCAACACGGCCGACATGGTGGCCGCGCTCAAATCCGGCAAGGTCGGCGGCTACGGCGCGGACGTGCTCGACGAGGAGCCGCCCCGCCCGGACCATCCGCTGCTGACCGCCCCGAACTGCGTGCTCACGCCGCACATCGGCTCGCGCACGCACGAGTCCGTCCAGCGCCAGGCCATGATGGCCACGCAGAATCTCCTGCTGTGCCTGGAGGGCAAGAAACCGCTCGCGCAGGTCAATGACGTGCCGATTCCCGCTTTGAGTTAGATAAAAATACGATCACGAAGGACACGAAGAAGGCGCGAAGAGCACGAAGTTTTATTCTTTCAAACGTTGCTCCCGATTGTCCTGTCCTTGTGCCCTTCGTGCCTTCTTCGTGACCCACTTTAAACATTCCGATTAACCATGAGCGAAACTTTCTATATCGTTCCCGAGGCGACCCATAACGAACTGGTCGTCGCCGCCTACCGCCACCGCGGGTTCACCGCGGACGAGGCTGCCGCCGCCGCGCGTTTCTCCGCGCATGCCAGCCGCCACGGTATCCGCACCCACAACGCGATCAAGGCGCTCCACCTGGACCACCTTTTCGGCTCCGCTGCCGGTGGCTGTAAGCCCGGGGCCGAGATCGAGAAAAAGCCCTCCCGTTTCGCCGCCAGCGAAATCTGGAACGCCAACCGCAAGCTCGGTCAGGCGACCGCCTACGCCGCCATGGATGAGGCCATCGCGCTGGCCGACAAGTACGGCATCGGGCAGGTCTCGGTGGACAACGCCTTCCACTACCTGTGGGGCGGCGGCTACGTGATGGAGGCCGCCTCGCGTGGCTACATCGCCTACACTAATTGCACGGCGGCGCTGGCCGAAGTCGTGCCATTTATGGGGAAGTTCCCCACGCTCGGGACCAACCCGCACTCCTGGGGTTTCCCCACGGTGGACGCGGTGGGTTTTCCCATCGTGGTTGACTGGGCCACCTCGGTCGTGGCGATGGGCCGCGTCCAGCAACTCGCCCGCGAGGGCAAGCAGCTCCCTCCGAACGCGGCAGTGGACAAGGACGGTAACCCGACCACAGACCCCGCCGAAGTCGTCGCGCTGACGACCTTCGGGGCGCACAAGGGCTACGGGCTTTCCCTCATCAACGAGATCATGGGCGCCTTTATCGGCGGTTCGCTGCCGACCCTGCGCTCGCGCTGGCAGAAGAACCCCGAGGAGAAGCACACGCCCGCCTTCTACTTCCAGGTCATCCACCCGGAGGCGATTGCCGGCGGGGACTACGCCCTCGGGCGGAACCAGGCCGAGAATGTCAAGGCCGTCCTCGCCGACGTGCTCGGCCACGGCAACGAGTCCTGCATCCTGCCCGGACAGATCGAGGCCCAGGCGGCCAAGCGTTCCGACGCTGCCGGTGGCCTGCTCTTCTCCAGGGCCGAACTCGACGTTTTCAACGACATCGCCCATGAATGCGGCCATACCGGCTGGAAACTCGGCGATTTCGATCAGGCTGAAAATGTGTAAAACCGTCGTTCCCGCCCGGCTCGTCCGGGCGGGAACGATGCGCCTTGCCGGGGCTGTGCCAATCCGCTAAGGGTGCTCGTGAAAACACGTCACATCCACCCTCGGATTAACAACACTCTGGAAAGCGCGTCCCAATGAAAATTTCGATCACCAGCTTCTTCCTCGCAGCCTTGCTGCTCATTCCCGGTCTGCTCCGGGCCCAGTCGGGCATTGACCCGGCCCAGGCCATTATTGGCACCTGGGTCATCGACGCCGACGCCAGCTGGGAGCAGTTTGAGAAGTCGCCCGAATGGGAGGCGATGACGCCCGACCAGCGGGTGGACTTTCGCTCGACCATCTGGCCCAAGGCCCTGGAAAAGCTGCTTTTTACCGCCTACCACTTCGCGCCGAACCAGATCGTCATCGCGCACAAGGACAGCCAGTTGCCGATCCCGGCCAGCTACGTGAAGTCCGAAGGCCGCACGCTGACCGTGGTCATGGGCGAAGCGCCCAATACGGTCACCCTGACCATTAATTTCTACAACGCCAACCAGATCAACATCCGCAGCGCCGACGAGCTCAAGCCCAACTACTACGTGTGGGTGCGTCGGGGCAAGGATCGCCCCTGAGCCTTTTTCTAAAATTTGCTTCAGGGCTCTCGATTAATTTAACCCTTACAAAACTACCAAAGACCCAAAGACATCAGTCATGGCCATTGAAATCAAATCCCAGGAATCCTGCCAATACGACATCCTCTCCCTTGGCGAGGTGATGCTCCGCCTCGACCCGGGCGAGGGCCGCGTGCACACCACGCGCCAGTTCGCTGCCTGGGAAGGTGGCGGCGAGTACAACGTGGCCCGTGGCCTGCGCCGCTGCTTCGGCCTGCGCGCCGCCGTGGTGACCGCTTTCGCGGAGAACCCCGTCGGGCGGCTGATCGAGGACTTCATCCTCCAGGGCGGCGTCGATACGCGCTTCATCCAGTGGAAGGACTACGACGGCGTGGGCCGCACCGTCCGCAACGGCCTCAACTTCACCGAGCGCGGCTTCGGCATCCGCGGCGCCGTTGGCGTGCCCGACCGCGGCCACACCGCCGCCAGCCAGATCAAGGTCGGCGACATTGACTGGGAGTACATTTTTGGCGAATGCGGCGTGCGCTGGTTCCACACCGGCGGCATCTACGCGGCCCTTTCCGACACCACACCGGACGTGGTCATTGAGGCGGTCAAGATCGCCAAGAAGAACGGCACCATCGTCTCCTACGACCTCAACTACCGCCCCTCGCTGTGGAAGTCCATCGGCGGCCACGCCAAGTGCCAGGAAGTCAACCGCGAGATCGCCAAGTACGTGGACGTCATGATCGGCAACGAAGAAGACTTCACCGCGTGCCTAGGCTTCGAGGTCGAGGGCGTGAGCGAGCAGATCGGCAACATCCAGGTCGAGAGCTTCAAGAAGATGATCGCCACCGCCGTGAAGGAGTTCCCGAACTTCCAGGCCACCGGCACGACCCTGCGCGAAGTCCACACCGCCACGGTCAACGACTGGAGCGCCATCTGCTGGCATGATGGGGGCTTCTACGAGTCGCGCGAGTACCCGCGCCTGGAAATCCTCGACCGCGTCGGCGGCGGCGACAGCTTCGCCAGCGGCCTGATCTACGGCTTCCTTTCCGCCAACGACCCCCAGCTCGCCGTCGATTATGGCGCGGCTCACGGCGCTCTTGCCATGACCACACCCGGCGACACCACCATGGCCTCCTGTAAGGAAGTCGAAAAGATCATGAAGGGCGGCTCCGCCCGCGTCGTGCGCTAAGGGAATGAGGCTGGTCACGAAGGACACGAGGAAGACACGAAGAGCACAAAGATGAAGGTGGACGCTTCAATAACTTCTGACGTCGAGGCATTGGCGAATCGGGTTATTGGAGCGGCTATCGAAGTGCACAAAAGTGTTGGCCCTGGCTTACTGGAAAGTGCTTACGAAAAATGCCTTTCCCACGAACTGACGCTTCGAGGCATTTCCCATCAGTGTCAGCTTTCTGTTTCCATTTCCTACAAAGACTGCCTGATCGAAAATGCTTACCGCATCGACTTGTTAGTCGAGGGTGCGCTCGTCGTCGAGCTCAAGGCCGTTGATGAACTTCTCCCTGTCCACACCGCCCAAGTCTTGACCTATTTAAAATTTCAGCAGGCCCGGCTCGGTCTGTTGATTAATTTCAGAGCCAGAACTCTAAAAGAAGGACTGAAGAGGATCGTTCTGTAGCGCTTTGTGCTCTTTGTGTCTCCTTGGTGCCCTTCGTGACCCATTAAAAAATGTCTAATTACCTGAACGAACTTTTCTCCCTCGAAGGAAAAACCGCGGTCGTCATCGGCGGCACGGGCGAGCTGTGCGGCGCGATGGCCGAAGGGCTGGCCGGAGCCGGGGCCGAGGTGGTCCTCGTCGGTCGCAGCGAGGAAAAAGCCGCCGCCCGCCTGGAGAAGCTCCACCGTTTCCACGGCAAAAGCTACTTCGAGTCTTGTGAAGTCGGCGACGCGGAGCAGCGCAAGGAGCTGCTTGAGCGCGTGCTGAAAAAGTCCGGCCAAGTGGACATCCTCGTCAACGGCGCGGGTGTCAACAGCCCGACCCCGTTCTTCGAAATTTCCGAAGAGGAGCTGGACCGCATCCTCGACATTAACTTCAAGTCGCTCTTCGCGTGCTGCCAGGTCTTTGGCAAGTACTTCGTCGAGCGCGGGCAGGGCGGGTCGATCATCAATGTCGGCTCCATGTCCGGGGTGATCCCGCTCTCGCGCGTCTTCACCTACTCGGCGACCAAGGCCGCCGTCCACAACCTCTCAAAAAATCTCGCCCGCGAGTGGGCCACGCAGAACATCCGCGTCAACACGCTCGTGCCCGGTTTCTTCCCGGCGGAGCAGAACCGCAAGGTGCTCACCCCCGAACGTGTCCAGCAGATTATGGGGCACACCCCGATGAAGCGCTTCGGCGAGGCCCGTGAACTGGTCGGCGCGACGCTCCTGCTCGCCAGCGACGCCGGGAGCTTTATTACCGGCGCGGAGATCCTCGTCGATGGCGGTTATGCCGCCATGACCATTTAGTTTTTAAAAGGTCACGAAGGGCACGAAGGAGACACGAAGACCACGAAGTTGGTCACTTTATTTTTACCCACAAATCAAACACGTGTAAGTTCTTCATGTATTTAAAGATCGATACATATGCTTTGTGATCTTCGTGTCTCCTTCGTGCCCTTCGTGTCCCATTTTTATTTCATCCATCACCTAACCCGCCCACGCCCATGAAGCCCTTCATCCACGACGATTTCCTGCTGCAAACCGAGGCCGCCCGCCGCCTGTACCACGAGTACGCCAAGGACGAGCCTATCTTCGACTACCATTGCCACCTGCCTCCGCAGGACGTGGCGGCGGACCGGCGCTTTGCCAACTTGTTTGAAATCTGGCTGGAGGGCGACCACTACAAGTGGCGGGCCATGCGTGCCAACGGCGTGGATGAGTCGCTGTGCACCGGCGCGGCGGACCCGTATGAAAAATTCCTGGCCTGGTGCAAGACCGTACCCAACACTCTGCGCAACCCCCTTTACCACTGGAGTCACCTGGAACTGGTGCGCTATTTCGGAATCACGGAGACGATCAACGAGAAGACCGCTCCGGCCATTTGGGAAGCTGCCAATGCGCGCCTGAAAGAGCCGGACATGAGCGCGAAGGGCATTCTGGACAAGTTCAAGGTGGCCGTGGTCTGCACGACCGACGACCCGATTGACACGCTCGATCATCACAAGGCAATCGCCGCCTCCGGCATTGCGACGCGGATCTATCCGACTTTCCGCCCGGACAAGGCCATGCAGCTTGGAGATCTCGACGCCTACGGCGTGTGGTGCGATCGTCTGGCCGAAGTCTCCAGCATCGACACGGGTGATTACGCCGGGCTGCTCGCGGCCCTGAAGCAACGGCACGACTTCTTCCACAGCATGGGGGGCCGACTGTCCGACCACGGGCTGACCGCGCTGCCGTCGGCTTTCTGTTCCGAGGCGGAGGCTGCCGCCATCTTTGCCAAGGCCCGCGCCAAACAGGCTGTGACTCCGGAAGAGGAGCAACGGCTGGCCACCGCGTTGATGTTTTACTTCGGCCACCTCGACGCCGAAAAAGGCTGGACGAAACAGCTCCACCTCGGAGCCATGCGCAACAATAACGGCTCCGCCGTGCGCCGTCTCGGGCCGGATACGGGCTTCGACTCTATCGGGGACTATCCGCAGGGCGTGGCGCTCTCGCGCTACCTGGATCGCCTGGCCGCGGACGGCTCCCTGCCCAAGGTCGTGCTCTATAACCTCAACCCGGCCGACAATTACCTCTTCGCCACCATGATCGGAAATTTCCAGGACGGCACCGTGCCGGGCAAGATCCAGTTCGGCAGCGGCTGGTGGTTCCTCGACCAGAAGGAGGCGATGGAGATGCAGATGAACGCGCTGGGCAACCTCGGGCTGTTCTCGCGCTTTGTGGGTATGCTGACGGATTCCCGCAGCTTCCTGAGCTATCCGCGTCATGAGTACTTCCGCCGCGTGATGTGCAACCTCGTCGGCGGCGAAATGGAGCGCGGCGAACTGCCCGACGACCTCGACCTGGTCGGCGGGATGATCAAGCGCATCTGCTTCTCCAATGCCCGGGAGTATTTTGGGCTGGAACTTGGGATCGGCTGAGGCTACGAATAACGGCGTCATGCGCCGTCTTATTTATTTTCTCCTGCTGTCACTGGCAGCGTTCCCTGCTCACGCTCGCACCTGGACTGATAGTCAGGGGCGCACGATGGAGGCCGAGGCCGTCTCGGTCGGTGAGGACACGGTGACCTTCCGCAAGGCGGATGGGGGTACGTACTCCTTTCCGATGGCTTCACTGAGCGAGGCTGACCAGGCCTATCTCAAGGAGCAGCTCGCGGCGGGTGAACTGTCGGTCGAGCCACTCAAGCCAACCACCTACACCTCCTGGCTGGAGGCGAACCTCGTCAGCCTTCAGGGAGGCAAGCTGAAGCGTGAGCGCACCTCCGATATCCCGCAGGCCCGGTACATCGCCCTGTACTACTCGGCCCACTGGTGCCCGCCGTGCCGTGCCTTTACCCCGAAACTGGTGTCGTTTTATAACGAGCAGAAGGCGAAGCACCCTGACTTTGAAATCATCTTCATCAGCTCCGACAAGGACGAGGAAGCGATGGCGGAATACATGCGTGTGATGGACATGCCCTGGCCGGGGCTGGACTACGACAAGCGCAAAAGCAGCGACGCCCGAAAGAAAACCGGCAACGGCATTCCCTGCCTGACGATTGTTGACCGCGAGGGAAACCTGCTCATGGACAGCTATCAGGACGGCAAATACATCGGCCCGACTCGCGTGATGAACCAGCTCGCCGAATGGCTGTCGGAGTGAGTCAACTGCGTCCGGGTTCGGGTGAGGGGATGGTCGTTACTGCCCGACTGTGAGCGGAATTTCTCCGGCTTTGATTTCCTTGAGCCAGAGGCTTTCCTGTTCAGTGAAGGCGCTGTGTGGGTCAAGGTCCGTCGCCTGGTGTCCGGAAGAAGGCATGGTGACGATCTCGACCGGCCCCTCGATCTGGTTGGCCGCGATGAAAATCCCAGCCGGGGGGCAGGTGACGTCGGCCAGACCCATGCCGATGAGGGTGGGGCAGCGGATGTCCGGGGCGAAGTTGACCACGTCAAAATACTGCGCGGTCTGGCGGACTTTTTCGGGGTCCTTGCCGCCGGTGGCGTAGTAAGAGCGGGGCCAGCCGGGGGCGTTGCGGTTGACCGGGCCGTTCAGGTCGCAGCCAGCGGGGACTTTCGCGCAGGCTGCGGTGACGAGGTCATTGCACAGGGCGGCGGTGACGAGCGTTTGCATACCGCCCTGGCTGGTGCCACGAACGACGAGCGTCTTACCGTCCCAGTCCGGACGGTCCTTGAGGTATCGGACAGCCTGGGTGCAGCTCAGGTACATGCGCAGAAAGTAGCTGGTCTCCCGGTCGTCGTTGCCGATCTTGGGGTAGTCTTTGAGCGCGCCTTCCTTGAGTTCATCATAGAACGACTGAGGCTCGTAGATGGGCAGGCACTGTCATATCCGGTGCCCACGGCGCGAAAACGTCGAAGGGCTGACCATCTTTTCCGTTTACCTGACAGTCCCTAAAAGGTGTTCAGCTTTATATTTGTAGCCGCGATCTGAAATTGTATATTTTATGCCTTATGCGGCCGAATATTTTATTTGTTTTCTCGGATCAACATCGCTGGTCGGATCTGGGGTGCTACGGTAACAAGGAAGTACAGTCACCTTATCTTGATGAGTTTGCGCGGAGCGGAACAACGGTGGAAGCTTGTCTATCGAACTGCCCGCTATGTGTGCCCGCTCGTGGCTCTCTGTTGACCGGCCTCTACCCAATGAAGCACAGGGCTGTTTCGAACGACCTGCCGATTGATCCTTCGGCCAACAGTGTTGCTCATGCTCTCAACGGGAAGGGATATCATACTGGCTACATGGGGAAATGGCACTTGGGCGGTATTCCCCGGGACCAGGCGATTGAGCAGGAACGGCGTCTTGGATTTACGGAGTGGAAGGTGTGCAACTGTAGTCACGACTATCTGAACTCCTACTACTACGATGAGAAAAACCGACGGCATGAGATCAATGGTTACGACGCCGAAACCTACACCACGCTGGCGGTTGACTTTATCAGGCGAAACAAGGACGAAGACCAGCCCTGGGCTCTCTGGCTTTCCTGGGGGCCGCCGCACGACCCGTACTTTGCCGTCCCGGAAAAGTACCTGGCCCGCTACGACGAGCAAACGCTCAGCCTGCGTCCAAATGTTCCTGATACGATTGTCCACAGTCTCGGACATCGATGGACGAGGGAGGAGGCTCGTCGCAATTTGAAGGGATATTATGCGCACATTACCGCGCTGGATGAACAGTTCGGGCGTCTGGTCAAAACCTTGGAGGAGAGTGGCCAGCTTGAGAACACAATCGTTGTCTATACGAGTGACCACGGTGATCAACTCGGCAGTAACGGCTATACCAACAAGCAACTACCCTATGAGGAGTCTGTGCGCGTGCCGCTGATCGTTCGCGGTCCGGGGATTCAACCCGGCGCCCGCACTTCGGCCATGATTGGAACCACGGACCTTCCCGTTACAGTACTGTCTCTGGCCGGTGTCGAGCTTGATGGGGCTGATGGCCGGGATCTTTCGAGCATTTTTTCCGATAACTCAGCTACGGGGCTGGATGAGTGTTACCTCTTTGATCTGGTGCCGTGCCATCAGTCGGCCAGGCGTGGTACGGGTGCCTGGCGAGCCGTGCGTACTCGGCGTTACACTTACGCGTGTAGTGATAATGGCGAGCCAGCACTGTTTTTCGATAACTTGGCCGACCCTGCCCAGCGCAACAATCTCGTCGCGGATCGTGCATACGCGGATATTTTGAGTGCTCTGCAAGCCCGAGTCAAAGCCTTCGCTGACGAGTATGATGCCCTGATCCCTTGGCCTAACCTACTCAAGGAAAATGGCCTGCTTGACGAATGGAACAAGAGCCAGCGGTATTTTGGTGAACCTGAGACGATACCCGCCATTACGTAAACTCTTATTACAAGTATTAGTGAGTTACTGATATAGCGTCTATATTGATACCAGGATTTGTTTTCTGAAATCGATTCTCACTATTTCCAACTCCGTGCTGTGATTTCACTTTTTATTAGTTACCAGCAGCTTACGAGAGGGGGAGGCGGACGTCAGATGCGTGGAAGTGCATATAAATGCTTGTTTTGGGGCAAATAATTGGCAAATCGTGTATTCTTTGCCTGAGGAGCAACGCCAGTTTTTAGTCTGAAGGTTCTTATTGTTCCTAACCAGAAGGGAATTGCAAGATATGCGTCCGGAACGTCCGGCGGAAATCTTTCGGGGCGGATGTCCCATTGTGGTGTTCGTTTTCGAAGCCATGTGTGGCTGAGTGAGCAGTTTAATAGATGAACTTCTACCGAAACACCGGGTTTGCGTGTCCCTATCTTGGGTGAAGACCCAGTTCCGACACAAACGACAAGGCAACGGCTTGTTCCTCATTCACTAACGAAATCCGATGGCTGGCGGGGCTTTCTCTCAGTGCCCGTTTGGGCCGATTGAGCGTGGTTTCTATTCGCCTTCGGCGTACCTGTTGAACGGGACTAAACTCCTCGGCGTGGGGGTTGGGATCACTTTTTTACCGTCCATATTTCCGAGTGGTTCCGTGTGGGACCCGTGTACCTCGTTTAGTGAATTCTCTCGCCGAGGTAGGGGGCTTGAGAAAATGCTCATCCTGACCCCGGCGGCGAGATCAGGCTTTCAATTAAGTTTCGCATTTGTTCTTGAATGACCAATCTTAATATTATTATGTGATTGCAAGTCGGTTGCATGTCCTCTCTATCTCATTCGCCCTATGCTCATACCCGGACAGGTCCGGATGGTCGCCTGATGTCGTCTGATGAGTGGGAGCCGTTGCTGACGTTTCAATGCCTGTCAGGCTTGGATCGAGGTTGCCCCTTTTGTTGTAAACTCGATCCGCAACACGGGCACTTGAACAAAGTTGCTCATCTCGCCGGGCTCAATGCCGAGACTCTCTTCCGGAAAGGAAGTCAGGAGGCCCAATGCGCCCGTGATTGGGGAGAACTCGCTGGCTGGTGGCATGACCTGGGAAAGTTTGCGCCCGAGTGGCAGGCATATTTGCGCCGGAAGGCTGAAGGGGAATCCGGATCAGTGGATCACTCAACGGCGGGCGCGCAGCAGGCTGTGCGGGCGCAGAGCCTGCTGGGTCATCTGCTGGCATACGGGATTGCCGGGCACCACGCAGGCTTGCCCGACGCGGAGGGCACACCAGCTTGCTTGCGGGAGCGTCTGCATCGTGGGCTTTCTTTTCGGGAGTCGGATATACCTCTTGAGCTATTGCGGATGCCGGTGCCGTTATTGCCACCGTTTCTACTCAATGCTCTGCGAGAGAGGGAGGATGCGTTCAGTGCAGGCTTTTATGCACGAATGCTATTTTCCTGTCTGGTCGATGCGGATTTCCTGGCCACGGAATCGTTTATGTCCCCCGGCCTTCATGAGCAGCGTAACGCTGTTCAGGCGGGTGTCCTAAACAAGATTGAGCAGCTTGTCACGGCCAGGATCGCGGGGTTCCCGTCTCCGGTACCCGGCGACGTTGTCAACGCTATGCGCGCTGAAGTGGTGGCAGACTGTGCGCGCGCGGCGGTGGGACCGACGGGTATTTATACGCTCACGGTCCCGACCGGCGGAGGCAAGACTCTCTCTTCGCTGTTGTTTGCGCTACGTCACGCGCTTGCCAATGGCCAACTGCGTGTGATCTACGTCGTCCCCTTCACCTCGATCATCGAACAGAATGCCGAGGTGCTGCGCGAGATTGTTCGCCCGCTGGCGAGCGATACCTTCACTCCCCTGATCGAGCACCACAGCTCGCTTGACCCGGACAAGGACACGCCTATGGCCCGTCTGGCTGCGGAAAACTGGGATGCTCCTTTGGTTATCACCACGGCGGTGCAATTTTACGAGTCACTCTTTGCGGCCCGTACGTCGCGTGCGCGAAAGGTGCACAACATCGCCAATGCAGTCGTCGTGCTGGATGAAGCGCAGACGCTGCCAGTGGATTACCTGCACCCGTGCCTGCGGGTGTTGCAGGAGCTGGGCGATCACTACAATACGACCAGCGTTTTGTGCACGGCGACGCAGCCTGCTATCCGCTATGACGCGGCGGCATTCCCGATCGGACTGAGGGGGTGCAGGGAGATTATCTCCGATACATGTAAGCTGTTTGCGGCGCTCAAGCGGGTGGAGATTCAAGAGCTTGGAGAGTTGGACGATGCCGAACTGACCCAACGCCTTTGTTCACACAGGCAGGTACTGTGTATTGTCAATCGCCGTCGGCACGCGCAGGAGCTATTCCGGCTCTTGGAGGCGGACGAGGCGCACTTTCACCTCTCGGCCTTGATGTGCCCCGAACATCGCACGCAGATTCTCAAACGCGTGCGTGCCCGGTTGGAGCGTGGTTTGCCAGTGCGCTTGATCTCTACCCAGTTGATTGAGGCGGGGGTGGACGTAGACTTTCCCGTTGTTTACCGTGCTTTGGCCGGGCTGGACTCTATTGCCCAGGCGGCGGGTCGCTGCAACCGTAATGGTAAACTCGATACACTGGGAAAGGTCTTTGTCTTTCGTCCCCAGGATCAGGCAGCGGAACGGTATTTTCGGGAAACGGCCCAGGTCACCAGCCAATTGCTTGGTCTGCACGAAGACCTGCTCGGAGAGGATGCCATCCGCCACTATTTCGATCTTTATTACTATCAGCAGAAAAACCGTTGGGATTCTCGCAATATTCTCGCCCCGGAAAATCTCCGGCTGTGCCGCGACAAGCCCGAGCTGCCCTTTCACTTTAACTTCCGCACGATTGGGGAAAACTTCCGGCTGATCGACGACGGGCAGGTGTCCGTCATCATCGAACACGGCGAAAAGGCTGAGGCGCTCGTCGCCGAGCTGCGCAACGAGCACATCCCGCTCAGCCGTCGTCTCCTGCGCGCGCTTCAACGCTACACAGTGCAGATCCGACCCGCCGAGCTGAACGCGAACTGGCACTGTTTCGAGCATCTGCGTGATGATGAGTTTCACGTGCTGATTTCTCCCGAACTCCATTATTCCTGTGAGACCGGCCTGTGCCTGGATGAAACGGCGAGCGAGAGACTATTGATATATTAAAAGCTCCCCTCGGGCTTTGCCCGAGGGGAGCATGGATACTAGCATTTCCTATAACAGGTTTCAATCCGCGCACGATTATTCGCGCGACAATAAAACACCAGCAATGAGCGATCCGAATAAAAGCATTGAGGCGATAAATATGATTTGTTCATTTTCTACCCAAAATCCGGCCCCGATCAATGAAAAGGACATCATAAGCGCTAATGCGCAAAAGCGTACTTTCGGGGGAAGTAACTTTAGAATCTCTTTTTTAGGGTCGTCCATTTTTCAAGCATATAATAGAACAGGAACAGATAAATATGCTTTGGTTAAGAGCGAATTTATCATCAAGCATTTACTATAACAGGAATATTTAAAAGATTGATACGAGAACAAAATGAATTTTGGCATAACCCTGAAAATATCCGGCAACTACGCGTTGTTCTCCCGGCCTGAGATGAAGGTGGAGCGCGTGTCCTACGACGTGATTACCCCCTCTGCTGCCCGTGGGGTGCTGGAGGCGATCTACTGGAAGCCCCAGATCCGCTGGGTGATCGACGAGATTACCGTGCTCAAGCCCGTGCGCTTCACCAACATCCGCCGCAACGAGGTGGCTTCGAAGATATCCGTCAAGGGGGCGGCGGGGGTCAACGCCGCCATGAAGAACCCGGAGATCGTGCCGCACATGGCGGTGGACGAGAACCGCCAGCAACGCGCCTCGATGGTGCTCAAGGACGTGGCCTATGTGATTCGGGCGCACGTAGTGGTACTTGACCAACGGCTGGAGAAGGGCAGCGATCCGGTGGCCGAAAATGAGGCGGCTGGCAAGCACCTGGAGATGTTCAAACGCCGGGCCCGGAGTGGTCAGGTCTTTCATCAGCCCTACTTCGGCTGCCGTGAGTTTCCGGTGGATTTTGAGCTGATCGAGGACGAGGCAGCGCTGCCGACCCCGGACAGCGCGCTCCTCGGGGAGAAAGACCTCGGCTACATGCTCCACGACATCGAGTTCTCGCAGGACCGAGCCACCAAGAAGGTCAAGTCCACCACGCCGCACTTTTTCCGTGCGCAGATGAGCGACGGTGTCATCCGCGTCCCCGCCTTACCCTTTCCCCTCAAGCGATGATCCTGCAATCCCTCTACAAACTCTACGAACGCCTGGCCGACGACCCCGAGTACGGCCTGCCACTTCGGGGCTTTTCCTCGCAGAAAGTCAGCTTCAAGCTCGTGTTGAAGCCGGACGGCTCGCTGCTGGAGCCCCAGAGCGTGGACCCCAAGGTGCAGACGCTTGTGCTCGGAGAGGGCAAGCCGCCCGGCTCGGGTATTAATCCCTGCTTTTTGTGGGATAACCAGACCTACCTGCTTGGCCGTCAGCCTGAGGATAAGAAAGACGGGTTCGGGCAGGATCGTTTCGAGGCCTTTCGCGCCCGGCACCTGGCCGTGGAGCAGGAGATTGGTTCGCCTGCCTTCAGCGCGGTGTGTCGCTTTCTCGAAGCTTGGAACCCCGAACGCTTGAGCGAGTACCCGCTGCTTGAAGAGGCTGGCACAGGCTTTGGCGTTTTCCAGATACAGGGTGAGCGCGGGTATGTCCACGATGACCCGGTGGTGCGTGCCTGGTGGAATAAGACCCAGACCGCCGGGGAAGCGTCGTCGGCAGCGGTGTTGGGTCAGTGCCTGATTACGGGGGAGCAGCAGGTCGAGATCGCCCGCCTGCACCCGAAGATCAAGGGCGTGGTCGGGGCGCAGTCTGCGGGCGCTTCGATAGTGTCCTTTAACGCCACCGCCTACGAGTCCTACGGTAAGGAGCAGAGCTACAACAGCCCGGTGGGGGAGGAGGCGGCCTTTTGTTACGGCACGGCCCTGAATGCCTTACTGAGCGGGCCGATGGCCTCACGTCATCGACTGCGCATCGGTGACACCTCTTGCGTGTTCTGGACGGAGAAAAAGTGCCCGGTCGAGGATGTTTTTGCGGAGCTTCTGGGCAGTGGCTCCTTCGCGGTAGAGGAAGCTCAGGATCCGGACAAACTGGATCAGCTCAAGCGCCTGCTCAAGGCTGTGACATCGGGTGGGCGCTATGCCGACCTGGACGATGTCGAGGCCGGAACACCGTTTTTCCTGCTTGGACTCGCGCCCAATGCAGCCCGTCTTTCGGTGCGTTTCTTTTACAACTCGACGGTTGGTGACACGCTGGAGCGGCTCCGCGAGCACCATGCCTGCATGCAGATCGTGCGGGAGTTCGAACAGCCCGTGGGCAAACGTTTTGCCGACCCGGAGTTCCCCCCTCTGTGGGCGTTGCTGCGCGAGACGGTGCGCCGGGGAGACGACCCGGCTCCGCTCTTGGGTGGCGCGCTTATGCGTGCTGTCATTACCGGCAGCCCGTACCCGGTCGGGCTCTACGCGGCTATCCTGCGACGGATACAGGCCGACCGGACCATCAATTACCTGCGGGCGGCCACCTTGAAGGCCGTTCTCGTTCGCAACTACTCATTCAAACTCAAAACCATGCTCGATACCGACAATACTGACCCCGCCTACCTGCTCGGACGCTTGTTCGCCGTGCTGGAGAAAACTCAGCTCGATGCGCTTCCCGGCCTTAACGCCACTATTCGGGACCGCTTCTACAGCGCGGCCTCGGCCACCCCGGCCAGTGTGTTTCCCCGGCTCCTGCGCACCTACCAGCATCACCTGGGGAAGCTTCTAGGCGGGGCGAAGGTGAACCGTGAGCGCCTCTTGCAGGACATCATGGAAGCGATCAGCAGCGGCGGCTTTCCGAGGCAGCTCAACCTGCAAGAGCAGGGTATTTTCGCCATCGGCTACTACCACCAGCGCAAGTCCCTTTTCACGGCCAAGGCTAAAAATGCCGAGCCCGAAACCTCCGAACCCGCCACCCTTTAATTATTAAAACTATGGATAAACGATACGACTTCATCTACCTCTTCGACTGCCAGGACGCTAACCCCAACGGCGACCCCGATGCCGGGAACCTGCCCCGTATTGATGTGGAGACCGGCCAGGGCCTCGTCACCGACGTTTGCCTCAAGCGCAAGATCCGCAACTTCGTTGCTCAGGCGACGCCGGAGCGGATTTACTTCGTCGAGGGTGCCGTCCACAACAACCAGCACAAGGATGCTCATGCCGCTGTCGGCATTGATACTAAAGACGCCAAGGCTCCCAAGGGGGGGAAGAAAGACGAGGCGCGCGAGTGGATGTGCCGCAACTACTACGATGTACGCACCTTTGGGGCGGTCATGTCCACCGAGGTTAACTGTGGGCAGGTGCGTGGCCCGGTGCAGCTTTCGTTCGCTCGTTCACTCGACCCGATTGTGACGAGCGAACACGCCATCACTCGCACCTCGGTGACGAACGAAAAGGACATCGAAAAGGAGCGTACGATCGGCCGCAAATTCACCGTCCCCTACGGCCTGTACCGTTGTCATGGGTTTATAAATCCGTTTCTGGCCGCGCAGACGGGATTTGGTGAGGAGGACCGCGAACTGTTGTTCCAAGCCTTGGAGAACGCCTTCCAGTTTGACCAGTCGGCGGCCCGCCCGGCAGGCAGCATGAATCCGCGCGGTCTGCTGGTTTTTGAACATGACAACCAACTTGGCAAGGCTCCCTCGCACCGACTCTTTGACGCGGTGCAGGTCCAGCGCAAAGACGGCGTCGAGGTCGCCCGCAGTTGTCGGGATTACGAGGCGCGGATCGACGAGGCAGCGATCCCCACGGGCATTACCTTGCACCGTCGTATCTGGAGTTGGTAGCAGGAGAAGCACCTCATGCGGATGGCTTCGCAGTCTGTGCCCCTTTCGGCCTTGCAGCACTACCTGTACTGCCCGCGGCAGTGCGCGTTGATCCATGTCGAACGCGAGTGGAGCGAGAACACCGGCACAGCCGAGGGAAAGGTCATGCATGAGAAGGCACACTCCGGGCAGGGTGAGTCCCGGCCCGGAGTACGCATCGTGCGCGGGCTGGAGGTGCGCTCCGTCCGCTATGAGCTTCATGGCGTCTGCGATGTTGTGGAAATCCATCAGGCAGGGACGATTATCCCGGTGGAGTATAAGCGTGGGCGTCCCAAAGGACACCGCGCCGATGAGATCCAGCTCTGCGGTCAGGCTATCTGCCTGGAAGAAACCTTTGGCCGGGGAGAAGGCTTCATCGACGAAGGTCACCTCTACTATGGAAAACTCAAGCGGCGCACCGTCGTGCCCCTGGGGGCTGAGCTTCGGGCTCTGACGCTGGAGACGGCTGAAAAGACGCGGAGTATGATTGCATCCGGCCTTACTCCACCCGGGGAGTATTCGTCTCGACTCTGTGACCGCTGTTCGCTGATCGAACTTTGTCAGCCACGCTCCCTGCGGCTCAGGCAAGGGGTGGACCGATGGTTCCTGAGAAGTCTGGACAAATCATTGATGGAATGAAAACGCATTTGAACACGCTGTTTGTCACCCAGGAGGGAACCTATCTGCACCGGGACGGTGCTGCTGTCGAGGTGCGCCAGGAGGGCAAGCCCCGTCTGCGGGTGCCTCTTCACAACTTGGATGGGATCTGCTGCTTTGCCTGGGATTGTACGGCTAGTGCCGCCTTGCTGGCAGCTTGCGCGGAGGCCGATGTGACCGTCTCCTTTCACACACCCAGTGGTAAGTTCCAGGCCGCGACGCGCGGGTTTACCTCTGGTAATATCCTCCTGCGCCGGGCTCAGTATCGCGCCAGCGAGGATGAATCGCTCTCACTGGCGATCGCTCGCAACATGGTGGCGGCCAAAATTGCCAACGCCCGGCAGGTCATCTTGCGAGTTGTGCGCGATCACGGTTCGCGAGATGAGGAGAAAGCCGCACGTTTGTCTGCCGCTGCCGAACAGCTTACCCACCGTGTGCGTTTTGCGCAGGCCGCAGATAATCTCGACAGCCTGCGCGGAGTCGAGGGTGACGCGGCGACTTTTTATTTTGGAGCGTTTTCGGATCTGCTAACCAACAACGAGTTCGTGCTGGATGCCCGTCAGCGCCGCCCCCCGATCGATCCGGTTAACGCGCTCTTGTCCTTCTGCTACACGCTGCTGATGCATGACTGTCGTAGTGCGTTGGAGGGATGCGGACTAGATCCGCAATGCGGGTTCCTTCACCGTGATCGTCCTGGCCGTCAGAGCTTGGCTCTTGATCTGATGGAGGAGTTAAGGGCACCTATTGCTGACCGGGTTGCCCTCACACTGCTCAATCGCCGCCAACTCGGTCACAAAGATTTTGAGACACGGGAGAACGGTGGGGTTTACCTCAAACCCGATGGGCGCAAGACTGTCTTTGCCGCCTGGCAAGAGCGTAAGCAGACTGAGATCCTGCATCCTCTGCTCGACGAGCGCATCAGTTACGGGCTCTTGCCGCATATACAGGCTCGCCTGCTGGCCCGACATCTGCGGGGTGATCTCGACGGCTATCCCGCTTTTCTCACTCGTTGATCGACTGCCTTATGTATCTTCTCGTAGCCTACGATGTTTCCACCTCGACACCCGCTGGTCAGCGTCGCTTGCGCAGAGTGGCGAAAGTCTGCCAGGATTACGGTCAACGCGTGCAGAATTCGGTTTTCGAATGTAAAGTCGAGCCAGCGCACTATGTTGCATTCAAGCAAAGTCTCCTTACTATCATAAATTCCCAAACAGACTCGTTGAGGTTCTATCACTTGGGAAGAAACTGGAAGCATCGTGTCGAGCAGTACGGTAAAAATACTGGCTACGACATCGAAGGGCTTCTTTTGGTCGAGTGATCTATAGCGCATAACGGTGCGCGAACCTGAAGTTCACTGTGTTTTCCCGTGAGGTTCGCGATTGTCGCAAGCGCTTGGCCACGCGTTCTTTGACAGTTGTGTCTATTGATTTTTCATCCTGAGCGAACTAAGTGAACGATAGGTTCGCGTTTTCTTGCCCATAACCCGCTCTATATCCATAACTTGGCTTATGTACGGTCACCCCCCGCGAGGGGGGTGCGGATTGAAACCGTGCGCTTTGTCTGATGGTGTATGGGCTGCATACGTCACCCCCCGCGAGGGGGGTGCGGATTGAAACCAGCACCTCCGAGTTACACTTGCGCGTCGCCAAGTCACCCCCCGCGAGGGGGGTGCGGATTGAAACAGCCGGCTCCAGCGCTGGTTACTCGGGGCGATGCGTCACCCCCCGCGAGGGGGGTGCGGATTGAAACGATCACCATCGTCATGCCCTCCTCAGTTCAGCCGAGTCACCCCCCGCGAGGGGGGTGCGGATTGAAACCACACGCACGGCTCGCAAGCTCAGGGCCGCCGTGTCACCCCCCGCGAGGGGGGTGCGGATTGAAACTCGCTGATCGTGAGCTTCATGCTGTGATCGTTGGCGTCACCCCCCGCGAGGGGGGTGCGGATTGAAACTCGCGCTGGGGGCCTCGGCTGAACTCACCGAGGGGTCACCCCCCGCGAGGGGGGTGCGGATTGAAACTCGTCCCTGGGCACGTGCCGCGGCTGCCGCCCGGTCACCCCCCGCGAGGGGGGTGCGGATTGAAACGACAGGGTGTGTGTACGATTTGCCGCATAAAATGTCACCCCCCGCGAGGGGGGTGCGGATTGAAACTGCTTGACGAAAAGCCGACCGACCTGACCCCCTGTCACCCCCCGCGAGGGGGGTGCGGATTGAAACGCACCAGCAACAAGCAGCACGACGAGATCACCGAGTCACCCCCCGCGAGGGGGGTGCGGATTGAAACCGGCGGCGCTGGAAGCGATCGAGGAGGCGAGGGCGTCACCCCCCGCGAGGGGGGTGCGGATTGAAACAAACGAGCGCGTCACCGAGCGCCCGTCATCCAGCAGTCACCCCCCGCGAGGGGGGTGCGGATTGAAACCGCAGGACATTGGCTACCCCGGTCGCATCACTCGGTCACCCCCCGCGAGGGGGGTGCGGATTGAAACGTTTTCGTAATCCCACATACGGATGGAAAAACCATGTCACCCCCCGCGAGGGGGGTGCGGATTGAAACATCAAAAGCTCGATGCCAACGCCCGTGATCTGGCGTCACCCCCCCGCGAGGGGGGTGCGGATTGAAACTTCTGCGAGTTCATCAGGCGGCCGCTCCACACCGGTCACCCCCCGCGAGGGGGGTGCGGATTGAAACGGGACCAGCCTGTGCCGCCGGTGCGAGGCGGCGCGTCACCCCCCGCGAGGGGGGTGCGGATTGAAACGTTATTCCAATATTTTCTACCAAGATGGAAAGGGTCACCCCCCGCGAGGGGGGTGCGGATTGAAACTCGCGCTCATCGCCCGCTTTGCCGTGGCGCACCTGTCACCCCCCGCGAGGGGGGTGCGGATTGAAACACCAGCGCCTCATGCGGGACGTGTGGCCAGCGCTGTCACCCCCCGCGAGGGGGGTGCGGATTGAAACAAGGTTCCCGCCTCGTGGCGCATCGTCCGCGCAGTCACCCCCCGCGAGGGGGGTGCGGATTGAGCGCGCCGGACATCAGTCTGGACTATGGTCAGGATAACGCCGCCATTTGAAGCTATTGTTGAGGGCAACATCCATCAGAAGGACCCCTAAGTCAGAACTTGTATTGCAGGTCGGTGATGAACAAATTGTATTCTTGGCGGCCAAGATTGACGTTCCAGCTCGTCGTCGGGAGGTGAACGCCGGGATAGTCCGTGGAGCCAAACGTATAGCTGGTCGGATCGATGAAGAGGTACCGGTATTCGAGAAACAGGTAAGTGTTTTTGAATATTTCAGCTTTGATACCGGCTTTCAACTGCCACGCGAAGACGAAGTCGGAGGCGTCCGGGTCCGAATTGAAATGGTTGATGCCGGATTCGGACGGGTTCGCGGAGTCCGATCCGCTGATGGAGACAAAGGCCCCTCCGGCTCCCAGCTCGAAGTAAGGAAAAATCTTGTCGGAGTGCGGAGTCTGAAGGACAAGAACCGCGTTGGGCAGGACGATGCTGGTGGAGATGGGAACCGTCACATACTGCGTGCCCAGAAAGCTGGAGTGAACCGGCATGGTACTGACCGGCGAATGTTCACTGATATAAATCCCTTCAAGTTCAAGGGCGGATTTAAGTAAACGGCCCCATCTGCTGGCGCAGACGCTGCACGAGTCGCTTGCCCACGTCCCAGCCGTCCTTTTTGAGCAGATGCGCGATTTTCGTAACCTCGACCACCTATGCCCGGACCCACCACAGAATACCTCAAAATCAAAAGCGCCGCCTAATAGGGCTTTTTAAGTGACGACTAACTTTGCAAGAGGCCCACTTCGCCTGGACGCGTCAATATTGTGAGCGGCTGCTCATTTGTTTAACTGATTAGCAATGGCAAAGTCGTCCTTTGGGGTGAGTATAGTTTGCTCAATGGCATTGTGTTGTTATTCTCTTATCAAGTGCTATGCCTGCCCCGCGTGTATTGATTTTTGGTGTCATCTTTGCCGGTATTGTCGCGTTCGGTTTCTGGCTCGGGGAGACCGCCGACGATCAGGTGGGCGGTGATCGCATCGTCATCGAATACTGGGAGAAGTGGAGCGGACCGGAGCGCCAGGCAATGGCGGATCTGGTGGACGAGTTCAACGCTTCGCAGGATCGTATTTACGTCAAATTCCTCTCGGTCAGCAACATCACCCGCAAGCTCATGCTGGCGACGGCGGGCGGAAATCCCCCTGATGTCGCCGGTGTCTGGGCGGCGGACTTGCCGGTTTTTTCCACCAATGGGGCGCTCACTCCACTCAACCCATACGCGGAGCGCGCCGGGATCGAGCCCGGAGATTATCTGCCCTCGGTCTGGGGGCAACTGGTCGTTTACGACCGGCTCTGGGGCCTGCCGACGACGCCGAGCGCGAATGCCCTGCACTGGAATAAACGACTGTTTCGCGAGGCGGGTCTGGACCCGGACAAGCCGCCGCGCACCATCGCCGAGCTGGAGGCGTACAACGACCGCCTCACCCGTATTAACGACGAGGGCGACATCCTCGTGCTCGGACACCTGCCGACGGAGCCGGGGTGGTGGAACGCCAACTGGAGCTTCTGGTTCGGGGGCGATGTCTGGAACGGGGAGGATGCGGTGACCGCGACCGGCGAGGCCAACATGGCCGCCCTGAAATGGATCGCCAGCTATCCGGAGCGTTACGGGGTGGGGCCCCTGCTGGGGTTTCGCCAGCTCAGCGGCGTTTTCGCATCGCCGGAGAATCCGTTTTTTCGCGGGCGGGTGGCGATGGCTTTGCAGGGGCCGTGGATGTACAACTTTATCCAGAACTTCGCCCCGGACGACTTCGAGTGGGGGGTGGCGCCTTTCCCTTCGCTGAAGGCGGAAAACTACGGCACGAGCCTGGTTGAGTGCGACTGCCTGGTCATCCCCCGCGGGGCCCGGCATCCCGAGGAAGCCTTTGCCTTTATCGCCTGGTTGCAGGAGCCCGCCCAGATGGAGCGGCTGTGCCTGGCGCAGTTGAAATTCAGCCCGCTGGCACAGGTCAGCGAGGACTTTTACGTCCGCCACCCCAACCCGCACATCCGCGTCTATCGCCATCTGGCGGAAAGCCCGCTGGCGCGCTGGCGTCCGCAGATGCTGACCTTTAACGAGTTCAGCGCGGATATGGGCAGCGCCATCGACGACATCATGCGCGGGGCGGAGAGCCCGGAGCAGGCCGCCGGGGAATTGCAGGAGCGCCAGCAGGGCCTTTTTAAACGCAAGTACGACAACTGGCAAAAAGTGCGCGACGAACGCATGAAGGAGTGGGACCAGCAATGACCCGGCATGAAAAACGTAACCTCCGCGTCGGACTGATTTTCATCAGTCCCTGGCTGGCAGGCTTTATCCTGATGAGCCTGTATCCGCTCATCAGCTCCGGCTATTACTCGCTCACGGACTACTCCGTGCTGTCCAAGCCCGTGTACACCGGGCTGGACAACTACCGCGAGCTGATGCGCGACGAGCTTTTCTGGCAGTCGCTGTGGAACACCTTTTACTTCGCCGCGCTCTCGATCCCGATCAACCTCGTCTCGGCCATCCTGCTGGCCGTGCTCTTGAACTTCGACCTGCCGGGCAAGAAAATCTTCCGTACGGTGTATTTCCTGCCCTCGCTGGTGCCTATGGTCTGCCTCGGGGTGCTGTGGCAGTGGATGCTCAACGGGCAGATGGGGCTGATCAACCAAATGCTGAGCCCGCTATGCGACGCGATCAACGCCGTGCTCGGCACGAGCGTCAACCCGCCCAACTGGCTCGCGGACCCGGCCTACGCCAAGCTCGGCCTGGTCCTGGCCAGCATGTGGGGCGTGGGCAATGCCGTGGTGATCTTCCTGGCCGGCCTGCAGGACGTGCCGCGCGCCCTCTACGAGGCGGCGGAGATCGACGGCTGCGGTTTCTGGCGGAAGACCGTCCACGTGACGCTTCCGATCATCTCGCCGGTTATTTACTTTAACGGCATCATGGGGCTGATCGGTTCGTTCCAGGTGTTCGCCGTACCCTACGTGATGACGAACGGCGGGGAGGGCCCCGGACGCTCGCTGCTTTTCGCCGCCACCTATGTTTTCAATAAGGGGTTCCAGGCCTGGAGCATGGGCTACGCCTGCGCCATCGCGCTGATCCTGTTCGTCATCATCCTGGTGCTGACGTTGCTGGCGAGTTATGTCGCCGAGCGCCATATCTACTACGCTGGAAAATGAGTTCGAAGACCGCGCACATCCTCCAACGCCTCTGCCTGTACGTGCTCCTGCTGGCGGGCGCAGTGGTGTTTATCCTGCCCTTTGTCTGGATGCTCTCCACCTCGCTCAAGCCGCTGAACGAGACCATGACCGTGCCGCCGCGCTGGCTGCCCTCGCACATCCAGTGGGACAACTACCCCCGCGCCATCGAGGAGATGAAGATGTTCTGGCGCTACACGGGCAACACGGTTTACCTGTGCACGATGACGGTCATCGGCACGGTGCTGAGCAGCGCACTGGCGGCCTACGGGTTTTCCCGCATCGAGTGGCGCGGGCGCGACAAGGTCTTTGTTCTGGTGCTGGCGACGATGATGATCCCCTTTCCCGTCGTGATGGTGCCGCTGTACACGCTGTTTCGCGAGCTGGGCTGGATCGGGAGCTTCAAGCCGCTGTGGGTGCCGAGCTTCATGGCCGGGGCCTTCAACGTTTTTCTGCTGCGGCAGTTCTTCCTCACGCTGCCCAAGGAACTTTCCGAGGCGGCTAAGATCGACGGTGCCAGCGAGTGGCAGATATTCTGCCAGGTCATCCTGCCCCTGGCCAAGCCCGCGCTCATTGTGGTCGCACTCTTCCAGTTCATGGCCACGTGGAACGACTTCCTGGGGCCGTTGATCTACCTGACGGACCAGTCGGACTTCACACTCGCGCTCGGCCTGCAGGCCTACCAGAGCCGCGAGGGGGGGACGGACTGGCATTACCTGATGGCGGCCTCGACCCTCGTCGTCATCCCCGTCGTCGTGCTCTTCTTCTTCACCCAGCGCTATTTCGTGGAAGGAATCGCGACCACGGGGGGCAAAGGATGATGAACGCTGCGCTTAGGACGAAATCGTTTGAGTTAACTGTTTACATGTGCTTGCATTGCTGCACGGCCCAAACCCGACTGAAATAGGAAAACCATGAAAGATTGGTCCGGAAATACCCCCCGTCCTGGATTTACCCTGATCGAGCTTTTGGCGGTGATCGCGGTGATCGCGATTCTGGCATCCCTGATCATCACGGTGGGCGGCAACACCCTGAAGCATTCTCGTGCGAGCGAGGCGGCGGTTCAGGTGCGTCAGATTCTGCTGGCCGGGCAGCTCTACGCCAACGAGCATGGCGGACACCTGCCCAAAGTCGCCTCGGACAATGTGGGGCTGGACGAGCCGCGCGACTACTTTTACGTGACCCGTAACGGCGTAGCCGAAACCGAGGGCACCGCCCTGGCCGCCTATATGGGCGGAGCGGAGGCCGCCGCCGCCGGACTGCGTGCGCCCAACGACGCGGGCCTGGCCGAGGTCGGTCAGCCGGGCAGGAATTTCAGCTATACGTTTAACTTCCTCATCAACCAGGGTGAACTGCAAGAGGGGGCGAGTGAGCCCAGCGGCTTTGAAAAGGCCCTCTCCACGATCAACCTGTACTACGTGGACGATCCTGCCGAAAAGGTGATCGTGTACGAAGAGGAGAACCCCAACGACGCTTTCTGTGTCTGGTTCATCGACCGCCCGTCCTCCCGTTTCGACGGCAAGGGCCACGTCGGCTTTGTCGATGGGCACGTCGAGTTACTGCCCGCGGACGAGATCTACGGCAGCGCCGAGCTGGGCGAAATCGTGCCCCCGGACAAGCAGTACTGAGCTGAGGGTCATTGCTGCTTCACGCTCGGTCCAGGCTGCCACTCGCTCTTGATCGTGATGCACTTGGGGAAGCTGGAGAACGCGGTCTCGTTGCGGTGGATTTTCCCGATGAGCATATCGACGGCCGCCTTGCCCGCGTGGTGGTGGTTCTGGCTCATCCCCGCCCAGTCGGCCAGGGCCGGTTCGTGATCGAGGTGGATGAGGCCGACATCCCGCGGTGCGAGGATATTGATTTCCTCCAGCCAGGCGCGGATCTCGGTGTGCAGGGTCAGGATGATGTCGGGGCGGCGTTGTAAAAACCACTTCTGAAAAACTTTCTTGCCCTCGCTCATGTAGTCGAACGGCATCAGCTTGCTCTGCCAGGGCTGGGTCCGCAACTCCACCAGATAGCCGCCCGTGAGGCGGTATTCGAGGATCTCATCGACGTAGGGATGGACGCAGAGCGCCGGTTTGCGATAGCCCAGTCGGTGCGCTTCGATCATCGCCTGGCGGACCGTGTTGTATTGGTCGTTAATGACGGAGGAGAGCGAGGTCCCGTCCGGGCGTTCCCCCAGGATGATGGCGGCGAAACGCTCCCACAGCGGCGCGTATTTCGCCGCGATATCATCGTCGTGGAAGGGGCCGGTCACAATGAGTCCCTTGATCCCGCGGGTTTCCAGCACCTTGGCGAGCCGCTGCGGGCGCATGGGCTCCCTGGCCAGGACGAAGTGGTCCACCGTGTAGCCCAGTTCTGCCGCCCGCTCCATGCTGGCGTGGTTCCAACTCAGGACCGTGTGCTCTTCGGCGTCCTTGCGGTGCTGCGCGGTTTTGATGACTGCGAGCGTGCATTTGTAGTTGGCGCTCTGGCCGGTGCGCACCTGGGCGATCAGTTGAGAGACGATGGGGTTGGGCTTGTAACCTTCTTTTTCCGCGAGTTCCTGCACGCGCTTGCGTACCTGTGCGCTGATGCGGATGTCGTTGCGAAGGGCGAGAGAGATGGTAGCAGGCGAGACGCCCGCCAATTTGGCAAGGCTCCTGATCGTTGGGGGCATAGCTCTTAGTCTGTCCTTGTATATTCGATAATGTCAACGCGAAGTTAACTGTTTAAGGGCTCGTCCTTTGATTAATTCCTCTCAGCGCCTCTTATGGTTATAACGATTTTCCCTCCCTTTCAGACGAACCATAACTCAACCTGCCTGTGGCGACACCCTCAATCATTTACAAGGACCTGCTGTTTCAACCTCACACCGGAGCAAACGGTCTGCCAACGGTCGAAATGGTCGATGAATCCGCCGGCGGCGCGCGTGCGTATGAGCTCCGGACGGATCGGCCCTTGCGGGATGAGTTTCCGCCCGACGGACGCATCCGTATTGCGGAGCCGGAGGCGGGGCCGCGCTGCCGCAGTGGCAGTATGCGCTTTGACGCGCTTTACGCGATGGCGGTCCAAGAGGCGCGGCAAAACGCCGTCTCCCGGGTCAGCGACGCCGACTACGCGCACGGTAAAGCCTTCGAGGCGGATGTTTACCAGACCGGAGAAAAGTGGCACTTCGTGTGGACGCGGGATCTGGCCTACGCGCTTCACCTGGGGCTGGCTCTTTACGACCCCGAGCGGGCCATGCGCTCGCTGCGCTTTAAGGCCTCGGAGCTCAAAGCCTGCGTCGAGGGCGGGTTCCGGCACCAGATCGTGCAGGACACCGGCTCGGGCGGGAGCTACCCGGTCTCGACGGACCGTGTCGTCTGGGCGCTCGGCGCGCACCAGACCCTGTGCTGTCTGGAACCCGCGCAACGTACCGCGTGGCGGGCGGAGATATTTCCCTTTCTGCGTGACACCATCGAGCAGGACCGGCGGCTGATTTTCGACGAGGCCGATGGACTCTATCGCGGGGAACAATCGTTCCTGGACTGGCGGGAGCAGACCTATCCGCAATGGACGGCGGACAACGTGCTCGCCATCGCCATGTCCAAGGCTCTCTCCACCAACGCCGCCTATATTTTCATGCTGGAGACGACCTCGGCTTGCGCGCGCGAGCTGGGGCACCCGGCCGAGCAGGAGCGTTATGCGAGCTGGGCGCGGGAACTGCGGGAGGCGGTCAACCGCGTTTTTTACGACGCGGACGAAGGGCTCTACCGGGCCTACCAACTGACGGAGTCCGGCGAATGCACCCTGCCGGTCAAGCGCTACGACTTGCTCGGCCAATGCCTGGCGATCCTCTTTGATATTGCCGACGAGGAGCGCGCCCGGCGGATGCTGGCCCGCTACCCGGTCGGTCGGTACGGCCCGCCTGTGGTCTGGCCGCAGGAAGCTGACGTCCCCATCTACCACAATCAGGGGATTTGGCCGTTCGTGACGGCCTACTGGCTCAAGGCTGCCCGCAAGGTGAACAACGTTGCGGCGATGGATGCCGGGGTCCGTTCCCTGGTGGAACTGGCCGCGTCCAATCTCTCCAACATGGAAAACTTCGACTTCGTATCCGGGCTCGCCCATGTGAGCGTGGGGGAACGGGTGGGGCCCGTGATCAACTCCCGGCGGCAACTGTGGTCGGTCGCCGGGTACTTGTCTCTCGTCCACGAGGTGGTGTTCGGCTTCCGGGCGACGGAGGAGGGACTTCGCCTGGAGCCCACCGTCACGGCCTGGATGCGGCGCTCGCTCTTTGCCAGGAGCGCTCACATGGAGATCAGGGACTTGCCCTATCAGGGAACGGTCAACGACATTTTGGTTCACCTCCCGCCTGTGGCGGAGTTTAGCTCCGCCGTCGCCCGTTGCGTCCGAGTACTGGTGAACGGTACGGATGTGACCGGGCGGACTCTTTCCGCCTCCGAACTGAGCCCCCGCAATGCGTGGGAGGTCTTCCTCGACGCTTCCCGGGGAGATACGGGAGATACCCCGGACGGGATCGTCCTGACGGTCAACGAGCGGAACGGGATCTACAGCCCGCCGGCCCCGGAATGGGACGATGCCGCTGGCGCGGTCAGGCCGGAAGAAGGCCGGCTACGACTGAGCTTTACCCAACCCTCCGACCCCCGGATCGTTGTCGATATCTTCCGTGACGGGCAGGTGTGCGCGCATGGGATCACGCAGGGAGAGTGGGTGGACCCCGACTCGGGGGCGTATAGGGAAAAAATTTACAGCTACCACCTCGTGAGCCGCCATCTGCACTCGGGCTTTACGTCCCATCCGACACCGGGGCGCAGCACCCGCAGCGCCGGGCAGTCGGTGCGTATTCCCGTTGCGCAAATGTCCTCCGCGGGCGGGCAACGGGACGAACACGGCAGTCTCGAGCGCTGGGGCAGGCCGGACGATGTCATCGACCTGCGGGGGGTGAGGGTGCCCCGCACCGGTCGCTACGCGGTGAGGGTCGAGTTCTCCAACGGCTCCGGCCCGATCAACACCGGTATCACCTGCGCGGTAAAGCGCCTGGAGGTGCTGGCCCAGGAAAGCGGAGCAGTGATCCGCTCGGCCCATGTGATTATGCCGCAATCAGGCAGTTGGGATAAGTACGCTCTGTCCAACTCCCTGCTTGTTGATCTGGACGAGAAGGCGTACTATCGCCTGCGCTTGTTCGAAGATCCCCTCTCCCGGAATATGAGCTACCTTGCCAGCAACGAAAAGTACACGGCGCGGGCTGGTGGCGGCGACTCTTGCTATAACTTTGTCAACCTGGCGGGAGTCCATCTCTCGCTCATCAACGCCAGCCAGGATCAGTGATGATTTCGCCCCTTACCCTGTCCCCCTCCCGCCTGCTGCCCGCGCTCGCTTTTGCCCTGATGCTTCTGGGCGGGAGCGCCGCGTCAGCTACTGCAAAGACATCCCCGCCTGCGGTGCCGATGGACGTAACCTTTGAGCAATCGTTGGAAAGCGATGGCCCGCCGCTGATTGGCACCGCGGGAGTTTTGTTTCGTTTTACGCCCCCGGAGGAGTTGGACGTGAAGCAGGTCCACCTGGCTGGTTCTTTTAACAGTTGGGCCAGTAACGACGACGGCGTGATCCGCGGCTCGCGCTTCGCGATGCGCCGGGCTGATTCCGGCGTCTGGTACAAGTTGATCGACCTGCCGGAGGCACGGTTCGTGTACCAGTACGTGGTGGAAACGACGGACGGAGCCATGATCTGGGTTGCGGACCCGAATGTGGACGAGCGGGACGGGAGTAATTCGGTCGGACAGCTGAGCGGCTTACCCACGCTTCCGGGCGAAGCGCCAGCCGTGTTGCCTGAGAAATCGCCCGTGCTGCAACTGTCGGCGGGCAAGGTCTGGGCCGCCCCCGGCCAGCCGAACGAGATCAACGCCCGTGTGCAAGCGCCAGAGCCTGGAATGACCCTGCACCTGCGCGTCACGACGCCGTGGGGGCGGGAGCTTTACTCGGCCTCCGAGCCGGTCGGGGGAGCGGAGAACGTCCTGCCGGTGCCGGGCTTCCCCGCGATCGGCGGCTACGTGGCCCATGTCGCGCTGACTTCGCCGAGCGGAGAGACGCTTGCCATCGAGCGGATCATCCTGTCGGTGACGGACGAGCCCGAAGACGATCTGCGCTACGGGTTTTTCGCCAGTTATCCCGACGAGCCCGCGGATTATACGGCCAAGGCGGACATGCTGGCGGACCTGTACATTAACGCGGTCGAGTTCTATGACTACTTCCCGGCTCACGGCAACTATGCCCCCCGGCGCGAAGCGTACCCGTTCGAGCCTTTCGGCATCGCCATCAACGGCCTCGATGTGAAGGCGAAAATCGAAGCCTGTCAGCGTAAGGGGATTCTGGCGCTGGCCTACATCGCGGCCTACGCCGCCTCCGAAAGCGTGTACCGGAAAATCCCCGACCCGATGACGGACGCGCAGGGCAGGGCGAAGATCTTTAACGGCGAGATCATGACCGAAAGCCGGGCCGACGCCGAAGGTAAACAAAAATGGTTCTGGCTCATGAACATTTCCGAAGGGTCTCGCTGGCGCTCTTATATCATGCCGGAACTGGAGCGTGCCCTTCGCCCCGGGGACGGAGACATCGCCGCGTTTGACGGCTTTGAGATCGACACCTACGGTGACAACGCTGACGCGCGCTTCTACGCGGACGGCAGCCGCTACGACGGCGAACCGCTTGCGGAGGTGCTTCAGGGCTTCGTCGCCGATGTCACCGAGATGACGCGCCGGACCAAAGAACACGGGCTGGTCTCCTTTAACAGCGTGAATGAGTTCGGGGTGGAGAATATGTACGGGGTGACGGATTTCCTCTTTCTGGAGATCTGGCGCTGGCACGCCCCCATGCTGAGCGATCTGGTCGATATCTGCTTCCATCACCGCGCGGCTCGCAACCAACGCGTCATTCTCAAACTCTACCCCGCCGATATGGACCCGCCCCGCTCGACCTGGCCCACGCTGGCTCTGACGCGTATCCTGGGCGCGACCATGACGGGCGGCGGAAGCCTCATGGTGGTCGGCGAGCCCGACGAGGCAACAGGCAGCATGCACGCGCTGAACTCCCTTTTCTACCCGGACCATCAGCCCCTGAGCGCCGCCAGCGAGGCGATACTCAAGGCCTACTACGCGCATGACGCCATGCTCTACGGCTATACGCACGGGCGTGAGGTGAATAACTGGGACGCCTATGTCCCCGTCGAGGGTTGTGTAACCCGCTCCTTCCTCGCTCCGCGCCGCCGGGCGCTGTGCTTGCAGATGCTGAATCTGGGCAACCAGCCGAAGTGGTCGGAAGTTCCCGGCTCCGTTTCGGTGAAAAAGGACTTTCCTGTGTCGATGGTGCTTCCCGACGGGGTGCGTCCGACCGCTGTTTTCTACGCCAGCCCGGACAGTCCGCAGTATCAGCTCCCGGTCGAACTTCCCTTTGAGCTTCAGAATGGCCAAGTGCTGTTCACCGTCCCTGAACTGGCTGTGTACGGCACTGTCATTGTCCAGTATTGAAAGCATTTAACTGTCAAATCCTGACAAACTGGAGAATCCGCCCACTCTGAACAAAACTAACCCTGTCACCGTTAATCAAGGATGTGTACTTTTCGCATGGACCAGGCACCGAGGGCTATTCGTTGGCAATTCCGAATTGCGCGGCGAACGGTTTATGGGTTTCAGCGCTTCGGCGTGCCTCAGGGGTATGGAGCCCTTTGGGGCCATGCGAGAGAGTACCTGCTTTCTATCTCACGCCTAACCCAACTGTCGAAATATGAATAAACTAACTAATCTTGTCCTCGCTTTGGCGAGCGGTATTGCGCTGCCTTCACTGGCCTTCTCAGCGACTCTCGGCACGGATAATGCGAGTGCCTCCGCCTATGATAGCGGATGGGTGGATGGGACCGATGGTTTCATCACCGGTCCCGGTGCCTATGGTATGTGGTTCCTTAACAGCGACACCTCGGATATCACCCACGAGACGGCCAGCGTCTCCAGTCTCAGCAGTAATGCGCCCCTTCTGGATACCAACGGGGTGTCGTTCCGCATGGCGGGGTCCAATGGATCCGAGGCCACCGCGTTCCGCTTCATTGACCCGGCGGGCCTGAGCGCGGGGCAGAGCTTCTCCATCGACATTGCGGTCAACTTCCGCAACGGCAATAAGGGAATCGACCTGCGCGGGGCCTCAGAGGAAACCATCTTCAACTTCAATGTCGGCGGCGACGACTATGTCGTGAACAGCGCCGCCACCGGTAACGGAAGCATCGGTAACGCCTATAGCGACGACACGCTTTTCCACATCGTATTCACGCAAGACTCCGCCTCGGGCGGTACCTGGTCGATCACCCGCAGCGGCGGTGTGGAAGACTATGCCAGCGGTACCTACGATGGCGTTGCCCGGAGCATCAAGCTGTACGCCGGGGACACCGCCGGTACCGACGCCGACGCGCTGTTTTTCAACAATCTCTCGACAATCCCCGAGCCGGGCCAGATGGCCGTCCTTTTCGGGGCGGTCGCCTATGGGCTTGTTGCTCTGCGCCGCCGTAAGAATGCCTGATTCGGGCGGTTTTGTTGTGCCAGTCAAAGAGCGGTCCGGCAGTGCATGCCGGGCCGCTTTTTTTTGGGATAGAGACGGATGGGGTAGGCCGGTTCGGTCTGATCGTGGCTGACGCAGGGATCAGACGGGTCCTCGTGAGGCGGATAAATGAGATTCGCCGCGGATGAACGCGGATAATAATGATTAAAAACACCATCCGTGTTTCATCCGCGTCTGAGTCATGATCTTGAACCAAATGGGATAGGGATGACAGGACGACTCGAAAGAGCCGAAAGCATTGCCTGTAACGATGGCTTTCGATCTGGCTGTTAATAAGAAAGCCTGCGGCCCGGGCGGCGCGTTACACCCCCAGAGCCACAGGCTCATCTGATAACTGCGAAAGCGGGAGCTACTCCTGGTAGAGCACAGTGACGGCGGTGCCCTCGGCTACGATGCTGCCGGATACCGTGCGACCGTTGCCCTCGGTTGGGTCGGCTTTTTCGATCGCCACGTGCCAGTCTCCCGAGGGGAGGGTGACAGTCGTATTGAGGCCGCAGTTGTAGATCACGAAGATTTCGCTCCAACTGTCGGTGTTGTTGGCGGCGCCGTGGATGTGGTTGACGAGTACGGTGGAGGTCGGGCTGTAGGTGGTGATGTTGTCGGTGATCTCCTGCCAAGTATTCATGCGAAAGCCCGGATGAGCCCGGCGGGTGCTGATGAGGTCCTGATAGTAGGCGAAGATGTCGAGGTTGTCAGCCTTGCGCTGCCAGTCGAACTGGTTGATAGCATCGGGCGACTTGTAGCTGTTGCTGTCGCCTTGCTTGGTGCGCAGGAACTCTTCACCGCCGTGAAGGAAGGGAATTCCCTGCGAGGTCAGGACGATCCCGTTGGCAAAGGTCGAGATGCGCTTTTTGTAGGTCGGGTTACTGATGCCGTTCAAGCTCGCCCAGGCTTCGATTTTGTCCCAGAGGCAGAGGTTGTCGTGCGCGGAGACGTAGTTGATGCATTGCTCCGGGTCGTTGGCGAACATCGAGTCCCAGGTGTTGACCGTGGTGCTGGGGGTATAGGCATAACGGATGCCTCCCCGGCTTCCGACCTGGATTTCCCACATGTTGGCGAGCTGGTTGAAGGCGTATCCGCCGCCACTGCCGTTGTCGTTGTTGCCCTTGATGGCTTCGCGCAGTTTCGGGTTGAAGCAGCCGACATGGGTGTCGGCGATGAGCCCGATCGTACCCAGCCGCACGCGCTCGGCTTCGTCCGGATCGGTGGCGTAGCCGTTCCAGGGCTCGCCGTAGATCAGGAGTTGACGGTCGGGAAAGCGCGTCTCGAGGTAGCTGGCCCAGCCGGCCACTTCCGAGTAGTCGAAGATGCCGATCAGGTCGAAGCGGAATCCATCGACCCCGATCTCACCGGCCCAGTATTCGAGGGAGTCGCGGATCATGCGGCTGACCATTGGGACGCGCGGGTTGATCGAGTTGCCGGTCCCGGCCAGCCCATAGGTTCCGGGCGCGTTGGTGTTGAAGTAATCCAGCGTGATGTCCGAGAACATGTTCTCGCCCTCGGGATGGGAGAACTGCTTGTTCCCGTAGGCGTCCTCGGTCTCGATGACCCAGGTGTGGTTGTAAACCACGTCCATGATGACGCGGAGGCCATGCGCGTGCAGAAGGTCGATCATCTCCTTGAGTTCGCGGATGCGCCCGTGATAGTCGTAGGGATCGACCGCGTAGCGTTCCTCGGGGATGTTGTAGTTTTCCGGGTCGTACCCCCAGTTGTAGCTGTCCGGTTGGTAATCGGGGTCTTTGGCGGAGCAGGTCCCGTAGTCGAAGATGGGCAGAAGCTGCACATGGGTGACCCCCAGGTCGATCAAGTGCTGAAGCCCGGTGCTGACCCCGCCATAGCTGGTGCCGGGCTGGACCATCCCGAGGAACTTTCCGCGCTTGTCCGCATCCACGCCACTGGAACTGTGGATGGTGAAGTCGCGCACATGCACTTCATAGATGACGGCGTCCTCGCGCTCGACCAGGGAGGGCGGCGCGATACGCCCACCGCTTGGAGTGGTTTGGAACGGATCGATCACGATGTTTGTGTCCGTGCCCGGCACAACCATACGGCCATAGGGGTCGCGCACCTGCACATCGTCGACGAGAAAATAGTACTCTTTCAAGACAAGGTCGCCGTAAACCTGGATGGCGTAAACATCGGTGTAGTCGCCATTATCGGGCTGCTTGAGCATCGTGTACACATCCCCGTCGATGGACAGCTTGACATTGGCGGTGTCGGGGGACCAAATGGCAAAAGTGGTCAGCTCGGGTGAATAGGTGTGCCCGAGTTTGATCGGCTCGGCGGCGTCGGTCGATGTGACGGAGTAGGTGAGCGTGTCGTCGTTGAAGGTGATGAAATAGCGGTCGGGGGAGACGTGGATGTCGGCACCGCCGCTTTCGGCGATCCCGTCAGACTGGTTGTCGCCGTAGTACTCGGACCAGTCCCCGAAGCGGTCGAACTTGAACCGGTCGGAGGCCTGCCCGACGAAGTTGACCTCGATCACCCAGGTGTGGTCGCCGACGAAGCTCATGGGCGCGTTGCCCCATCCGTTGAGGGTCCCGCGGAAGTAAACCTGGTCGAAGTTGCGGGCACTCATGTTGGCGAGGCTGTACGCGTGCGTCTGGTCGTTGAGCGTGATCAGGTAGTTGCCTGCCGCCGGGATGGGAATGTCCCCGCCGTTGGACTCGACCGTGCCGTCGAGCGCCGTGTCACCCAGTTTGCCCGACCAATCCTGCGAGTGATCGAAAACGAAGCGGTCGTTGGGGTCGCCGGAGAAGCTCAGCTCGGCTTGCCAGGTGTGATGATTGACCAGGGCCATTGGGCAGCTCAGGTCGAACCCGTTGGCCGTGCCCCGGACATAGACCTCGGTGTAGTTGCGCCGGGTGACGGCGTAGGCGAGGGTCTCGTCGTCGAAGAGGATCCGGTACGAACCCGGCCCCAGCGGCGGGTAGATGTCTCCGCCGCCGGGCTCGGCAATCCCGTTGGCGTCCGTGTCCCCGTAGGCCCCGGAGAAGTCATAGGAGGTGTCGAACTTGAACCGGTCGTCGCCGTTGGCGTCACCGAGACCGTTGAAGGTGGTATCGGTCAGCCACAGGTGATCGTAGATGAGCGTCATGGGCTGTGTGTTCCATCCGTTAGGGGTGCCGCGAAAATGAAGCTGGCTGAAATTGCTGGCCTGGGCGAACGCGGGGCCGCCCGGGAGCAGGGCGAGGATCGTGAGGAGCAGATAACAAGGTCGGGTTTTCATACGGGTGCTTTCCTTGGGGGTGGCTGACGGGCGGCTGAGCCGAATGTCTCCGGCCGACTGTCAGAGGATCGGTGAGATGAGAATCACAGGCCGAACGGTATCCGCGTCCGGCGAAGCTTGTAATATCTTTGAGTGTTGACAGTTGAACAGCGGTCGATGCCCGTGCGCAAACGAGCGAGGGCAGCTACGCGGCGCGGGCAATCTGTGAACTGTTTAACGCGATCGGGCTTTAAGGTTCGGGAGCGGTTGGTAGGGTAGCGCCCTTGCGAGGAGACTGCCTCCTCTTCCCCTGTTGCTGAAAACCTCTGACTCTTCTCGCGGGCGTTATGCCTCTGCCCGCGTTACCGGTCAGGATTTATTCCCTAACGTGACTGCCTTCGTCCGGTGTTGTTTTGCTGAGCAACGCCGGCTTCGAGGACGGCCCCAACGACTCCTCACAAGCGTTCGTTTAACCCTGTCTTATCATGATGAAAAAATATAAAAATGCCGCGGGCTTGACGGGCCTCGGCGTGCAAAAAATAGCGTTGTTCGTCGCGCTCCTGTTTTTCGGATGGAGCACGGCTTTGTTTGGCCAGACGGTCACGGTCGGTTCCGTGACATCGGCGACCACGGCGACGGAATCGGGAAAACAGAAGGCGGTCTTTGCCCTGAGCACGGGCGGGGTCTGCGAAGTCATTCCCTACGCCCCGGACCTGATCCGGGTGAAGTTTGACTGGGGCGGCATCGAGTCCCACGAGGATGTCGCGATCGCCAAGCCGCTGGACCAGTGGCCCGCGTTTAGCGCCACCTTTACGGACGGCGCCGTTTATACGATCGAGACCGACGAGTTGATTGTCCATGTGACGAAGAGCCCGAGCCTGAAAATCGACTTCATCGACAAGACGCAGAGCGGGCAATACCTGCTGCGCGACAAGCGCATGGAGTACGACACCGGTTACGATCCCTACAATGACACGTCCTTCCAGTTGCTGAAGAACAGCAACAACATCGCCGCCTGGTACCGCGTGCGCGTGGTGAAGGAAAGCCCGACCAACGAGTCTTACTTCGGCCTGGGCGAAGTCCCCTTCCAGCTCAACCGCCGCGGGCAAGTGGTGCAGGGGTGGAACTCAGACGCCTTTTATTGGAACCAGGATAAAAACCCGATGTACATGACGATGCCGTTCATGTACGGCGTGCAGGCAGCCACCTCCACGCAGCCCGGTTTCACCTATGGTGTTTTCTGGAATAACCCGGCCCGTCCCAATTTTATGTTTCAGAAGGAGCGCCCCTATGGCGGTGCCCAGCGCGACCAGTTGACCACGGTCAGCGACCAGTTTTCCTTTGAGGCGACCGAGGGGTACATTGACTACTTCTTCTTCGGCGGCGGCGACGATCATACGCCCGCGCAGGTGCTTTCCCGTTACTCCGAGCTGACGGGCCTGCCGGCGCTCCCGCCCCGCTGGGCGATGGGGCACCATCTCTCCCGCTGGACCTACACGGAAGACCAGATGCGCAACGTGGTCGCGACCGCGCGCGCGCAAGGTTATCCGCTCGATGCTATCTACTTTGATATCGACTACATGGACAGCGACCCGCACATCGTCCCGCCCGGCGGCACTTTTGACGACAATGAGTACCGCGGCAACAACGACATGCGGCAGCTGACCTTTCAGGACGACCCCAATAACGCGAATTACTGGTTTAAAGATGGAGTGGGCCTGATTAACGATCTGCACACCAATAATATCAAGGCGGTCCCCCTCATCGAAGCTTGGCTAGCATCAGCTGATCCGCTCTGGTCCGAGGCCAACAACGCCTCGCACTTGATCAAGGATAACAACGGAAATTCAGCTATTGCCTGGGTCTTCTTTGGCGATGTGTCCTTTATCGATTTTACCAATTCAAGCACACAGAGTTGGTGGAAAACAAAACAGAAAAACTACCTCAATACCTACGCCTTTGACGGTATCTGGAACGACCTTAACGAGCAGGCGGACGAACGAGACACCGTCGCGCAGTCGCAGCCCATCCCGCTCAATGGCCTCTACTCGGCGGACGGGCGCTATGGGTCGAGTACCAGCGACTATCGCCGCCAGCAGATCTACCTGAAGAACACCTATAACGTGTATCAGGCGAGCAATACCTACGCGACCCTGGCGGAGCAGTACCCGAACCGCCGCCCGTTTGTGCTCTCCCGGGCTGGCTGGCCCGGCATCCAGCGCTACGCCTTCAACTGGAGCGGTGACAATGTCAACGAAAGCGCAGGATCGGGCTATGGGCAGGTGCCGAGTCTGCGCGTGGGCCTGAGCACGATGATCTCCGGGCAGGTGTATTTCGGGCATGACCTTGGGGGCTTCCTCGGGGATGTCTCCAGCGCATCGATGGCCCGCTGGGCCCAGTGGTGCAGCCTGATGCCGTTCTTCCGCAATCACTCCGGCAAATGGGACCAGATGCGCGAACCCTGGCTCTACGCCAATGCGGCTCAGATCAAGAGCGCGATCGAGATGCGCTACGCCCTGATGCCGTACCTGTATTCGCTCGCCTACCGCGCCTCGCAGACGGGCCTCCCGCTTAACAACCCGATGTTCTTCTCCTTCCCGGATGATCCGCAGACGCACCAGGCCAGCAGCGACACCGACTTCATGGTCGGCCCCTTCCTCATGGCCTCGCCCGTCTATCAGACCGGGGCCACTCAGCGCAGTTCCTATCTGCCCAGCGGTACCGACTGGTATTACTGGTACGGGGACGGCTTCCACGGCGGTGGCACGACCGTGACGAAATCGACGCCGATCGACGTCATGCCGATGTACGTCACCGAGGGCGCCATCATCCCGATGGGCCCGGTCATGGAATACGCGAACGAATACCAGGCCGAGCAACTGATTATCCATGCCTGGCCGGGGGATGAGACGACGACGTTCACCCTCTATGAAGACGACGGGGAGAGCTTCGACTATGAGTCCGGAGAGTATGCCATCACGCCGCTGACCAACACTACGAGCGCCGGAGTCTGGACCTTCACCATCGGGGCCAAGCAGGGCACGTACGATCATGGGCACACCTCCTATATGGTTGCCCGGCACGCTATCGACGCGCCGACCACGGTGCAACTGGGTGGCGCACCCGCCGATCCGTACCCCAGTCTGACCGCGCTCGAAGCCGAGGACACGGGCTACTACTACGACAGCGCGGACCGGATCCTCTACGTCAAAACGGACGAGACCGAACAGGCAGTGACGATCACCGCTACGGACAGC